>NZ_JAAMPA010000002.1:0-352203 GCF_011758655.1 Modestobacter marinus | reverse complement strand
CCGCAGCGATCTGGTCGATCACCAGGGCGGCGATCCGCCGTGGCGTCGTCGTCACCAGTGCGGTGGCCAGCCCGGCCGCTCGCACCGCGACCAGCAGCTCCCGGGCCCCGGGCCGCCAGGGCATCCCGCGACTGGTCATCAGCGTGGCAGTCCGCTCCTCCACCCACCGGGAGTCCACGCGCAGCTGCTCGTCGTCGCGGACGAGCCCCAGATCGTCGTAGAGCACCTGCATCGCCACCCGCATCGACTGGCCGACGGTCCGCTGGCGGCCCTCGGCCGAGAAGACCCCGCCGAGGGCGGTGGCGAGCTCGTCCATCGCCTCGCCCCACAGCTCCTCGGTCTCCACCAGCGTGCCGTCCATGTCGAACAGCACTGCCTGCAGTGACTGGTCTGGGTCGGACGGGCTGTCCACCGGGGTCATCGACACCCCGGGGAGTCTAGGGAGCGGGCTGCTCAGGCCGGTTCGGTGCGTACCAGGGTGGCGAAGGCGATCACGTTGTCCTCGTAGCTGCGGGCCGCGGAGTCGAAGTCACCGCCGCAGGTGATCAGCCGCAGCTGCGCGTCGGGGGTGTTGCCGTAGGCCGCGAGGCTCGGGAAGTCGTCCTTGGGGTGGCGCTCCACCCGGTCGACGGCGAAGACGGCGACCGTGCCGTCGGCGCGGGCCACCTCGACCTCGTCCCTGGGCTGCAGTGCGCCCAGGTCGAAGAAGACACCCGGTCCGTGGGCGGCGGAGTCGACGTGGCCGAGCAGGACCGCCGGGCCCACGGCCCCCGGGGCAGGTCCGCGTTCGTACCAGCCGGCCTGGTCGTCCGGGCCCAGCGGCGGCACCTCGACGGTGCCGTCGTCGTTCAGGCCCAGGCGCAGCAGGTCGCTGGTCACGCCGATCGTCGGGATGCTCACCGACACCGGCTGGGCCACCTCCGGTGCGGGGGCAGCGTCGTCCGGGGCGGGAGCCGCAGGCGGCGCACCGGGCGACGCGCTGGTCGGGCTCGCTCCCTGGCCGGCGGCCGCGGCCGGCTGCGGGGCCTGCTGCTGTCCGGTCACCGCCACCACGACGGCGACGACGGCCACCACGACGAGTGCGACGGCCAGCGCCGTCCACGTGCGGGGGCCGGGCCGGCGGCTGCTCTGCTCGCTCACGGGGGTCCTTCCAGGGAGTGGTGAGGGGGCCGGGTCGCGCGGGGAGGTCAGCCCTCCCCGCGCGCCCCGGAGCCGGATCAGGCCTGCTCGGCCTGACGACGGCGGTAGGCGATCGCACCGGCGCCCGCGGCACCGGCGGCGGCCAAGACGCCGACGCCGATCGCGGCGGTGTTCTCGGTACCGGCGGTGCTGCCGGCACCGGTCTCGGCGCCACCGGCCGGCATGGCGCCCATCTGGGCGACCTCGAGCGCGCCACAGACGGCCGGTGCGGTGGCCTCCATCGGCAGCGACGGGTCGAGGTCGCTCATGACGTCACCGTCGTAGGCACCGGAGCCGTCCTTGTCGACCCCGTGCACGACCAGGACCGCGGTGCCGGCCTCGAACGCCGCGTGGACGTCGTCGGTGACCTCGAAGGTCCGCTCGTAGCTGATCGTGCCGTCGTCCGCGGTCGGGAAGCGGTCGATGGACAGGCCGCTGTCCGGGCTGGTGTCGCCGGTGGTGGTCAGCGAGCTGCCGATCATGCCGTAGTACTTGGCGGCCTCGGTGACGCTCACGAAGCCGTCGCCGTCCGCGTCGTCCGCGAGGTCGTTGGTGGGGCACTCGCCCAGGGCACCGATGTGGAAGTGCTGGGCGTGCGGCGAGCCGGCCAGCAGCCCGGACGCCTCGATCATCACCGTCGCCGTGTTGCCGTCCAGGGTGACCATCCCGGTGCCCTCGACGCCGGACTGGTTCACGGCGCCCAGGTCGGCCTGGTAGCTGTGCGCGCCCTCGTGGGCCGAGGCGGCGCTGATGGACAGCAGGGGGAAGGCCGCGGCGGCGATGGCGACGGTCGGGAGTGCGAATGCCTTGCGCAAGGTGTGCTCCTCGTGGTCGTGCTGCTCCACCTGGTGGTGGGAGCAGCGGACGGCGGCTGACACCGCTCGTCCGGTGTGTCGGCGGGCGCACCGTCGCGCCCACCGCGGAACAGGTCTGACGACCCCGGACAGCCCGACGGATCCCCCAGCGGGGACCTCCCCGCTGTCGCGCCGAACACCAGGCATTCGGGACGGGGTGCCGGATCGGTTCACCGCCGGCTGAGATCGGTTCGCGTCCCGGCTGTGCACCCGGTGTGCGAGCTCGCGTCCTTCGACCTGCCCGAGGGCCGATCGCCGGCCTCCCGGGACCCGTACGGGCCCCCTCGTGAGGCCGCCGCGCCCACGCCTCCAGGGACCGGCCGAGTTCACGCCTCCAGCCGCCGGCCGAACCCGGGGCCGGCCCGGCCAACCGGATCGGCTGTTGCCGACGAACCACGGTCATGACTGCTCCGCGTGCCCTGCCGCTCGGCCACCGGGCATCCGCCGGCCCCCGCCGCGGACCGGCGGTGCTGGTCGGCCTGCTGACCGTGCTTCTCCTCGCCGTCGGGATGCCCTCCGCCCAGGCGCACGACGCGCTGGTGCGCAGCAGCCCGGCCCCCAGCAGCGCCGTGCCCGTTGCCCCGTCGGCGGTGGAGCTGGAGTTCAGCGGGACGCCGCTGCCGCTGGGCACCGAGGTGCTCGTGCTCGGGCCGGACGGCGGCGCGGTCTCCACCGGCGCCGCCCAGATCCGGGGGACGACCGTCGTCCAGCCGCTGTCGGCCGGCCTGCCGGCGGGGAGCTACACCGTCGAGTGGCGCAGCACGTCCTCCGACGGGCACCCGCTCACCGGCAGCTGGGGCTTCACGGTCGCCACCGGGAGCGCCCCGGCCCCGGCCGCCGACTCCGACCCGGCCCCGGCCGCCGGCTCCGACTCGGCCACCGGCACTGATGCCGATCCGACCAGCGCAGCGGACGCGGCACCGGCCGCCACGAGCGCAGCCGCCGCGGCACCGGCCGCCACGAGCGCGGCGGCAGCGGCCTCCGACAGCTCGCTGCCGGCGGGCTGGCTGCTGGGCGGTGTCCTGGCGCTGGGGGCGGCTGCCGTGCTGGTCGTCGTCCCGCTGCGCAGGCGCTCGTGACCAGCACGCTGGTGGCCCCCGGGGTCGAGAAGCAACCCGCGGCGGAGCGGGTGCAGTGGCGGTGGCGGTGGCGGTTGCCGGCCGCGGTGGTCGGGCTGGTCGCCGTCCTGGCCGGGGCGATCGCCGTGGGCAGTGGGCCGTCGGCGCCTGCCCCCACCGGTCTGCGCGCGGCCGGCCTGCTCGTGGAGTGGGGCGGGCCGGTGGTCACGCTGGCCGGCCGCATCGCTGCCGTGGGCACGGTCGGCACCCTGCTGTTCGCCGCGGTGCTGGTGCCCGGTCACTCCGGTGCGCTCCCCGTGCGGCGCGCGGTGCGCGCCGCGTCGGCCTGGGCGCTGGCGTGGGCGGCGGCGACCGTGCTCGGCGGGCTGCTCACCGTCAGCCGGCTGGTGGGCGTGACCCCGACGGCCCTGGACGGCGCGTCCCTGCGGGTCTTCCTCGTCGACACCGGCGCCGGTCGCGCCGTCCTGCTCGTCACCGCCCTCACCGCGCTGCTCGCGGTGGCGGCCCGGTCCGGCACCGGCCGCGGGGGCGCCCGGCTGCTGCTGGCCGGTGCGCTGACCGCACTGGTGGTCCCCGTGGTGCTCAGCGGGCACTCCTCGGCCGCGGAGGACCACCTGACCGCGGTGACCACCCTCGCGGTGCACGTCGTCGCGGCGAGCCTGTGGGTCGGCGGGCTGGGCGCCCTGCTGCGGTACGGCCGGGACGCACCGGCGGTCGCCGAGCGGTTCAGCGCGGTCGCGCTGGCGTGCTTCGGGGTCACCGCCGTCTCCGGGGTGCTGGCGGCGGGCGTGGTCCTGGGCGGCGCCGGGGCCGTGGTGGCCGCCCTGGGCACTGGCTACGGCGCGCTGCTGCTGGCCAAGACCCTGGGACTGACCGTCGTCGGCGTGCTGGGCTGGCGGCACCGGCGCCGCACCCTGCCGCTCCTGCGGGCGGGGCAGCCGGGCGCCTTCCGGCGGTTGGCCGTCGTGGAGGTGGCCGTGCTGCTGGCGACCGGCGCGCTCGCGGTCGCGCTGGCGGCGTCCCCTCCCCCGGCCGGCGCCCAGCCGTCAGCCCCGGCCGCACCGGCGGCAGCGGGGGCACCGGCGGCAGCGGGGGCACCGGCGGCAGTGGGGGCACCGGCGGCAGTGGCGGACCCCATGGCCGGGCACGACCACGGCGAGCTCTCCGTCGGCGTCCTGGTCGACGCGACCCGCTTCCACGTCGCCGGCCCGGTCGCCGCCGGCTCGCGGGTGACGGTGCACAACGCCAGCGGTCAGCCGGTGACGATCACCGCGGACGACGGCTCGTTCGACGTCGACGTCCCCGCCGGGACGCTGCTCACCTTCCCGGCACCGGAGCAGCCGGGCCGGTACGCCTTCACCAGCCGCCACTCGTCGGCCTTCGCCGACGTCCTCGTCGTCGAGTGACCCCCGACCCCGTGCCGGGCCCGCACACAGGGGGCCGGCGTCAGTCGTCCTCGGTCCGGTAGCCCAGGTTGGGCGAGAGCCACCGCTCCGCCTCGGCCACCGTCCAGCCCTTGCGCCGGGCGTAGTCCTCGACCTGGTCCCGGCCGATCCGGCCGAGCACGAAGTACCGCGACTGCGGGTGGGCGAAGTACAGGCCGCTGACGGCCGCCCCCGGCCACATGGCCATGCTCTCGGTGAGCTGGATGCCGGTGGCCGCCTCGACGTCCAGCAGGTCCCAGATCGTCTGCTTCTCGGTGTGCTCGGGGCAGGCCGGGTAGCCCGGTGCGGGCCGGATCCCGGCGTACTTCTCCGCGATCAGCCCGTCGGCGTCCAGATGCTCGTCGGGGGCGTAGGCCCAGAACTCGGTGCGCACCCGCTCGTGCAGCCGCTCGGCGAACGCCTCGGCGAGCCGGTCGGCCAGCGACTCCAGCAGGATCGCGCTGTAGTCGTCGTTGGCCTTCTTGAACTCCGCGACCTTCTCGGCCGACCCGAGCCCGGCGGTGACGGCGAAGGCGCCCACGTGGTCGCGCAGCCCGGTGGCCTGGGGAGCGACGAAGTCGGCCAGCGACTTGCGCGGCGAGCCGTCCCGGCCCTCGGTCTGCTGCCGCAGCTGGTGCAGGGTCGCCCGGACGGCGGTGCGCGTCTCGTCGGTGTAGACCTCGATGGAGTCGCCGTCCACCTGGCTGGCCGGGAACAGCCCGAAGACGCCGCTGGCCCGCAGCCACCGCTCGGCGACGATCTGGTCGAGCATCGCCTGGGCGTCCTCGTACAACCGGCGTGCCGCCTCACCGGTGGTCGGGTTGTGCAGGATGTCGGGGAACCGGCCGCGCATCTCCCAGGCGTTGAAGAACGGCTGCCAGTCGATGTACTCGCGCAGCTCGTCGAGCGGGTAGTCGGCGAAGCTCCGCACGAACTGGGTGGCCACCCCGTGCCGGTGGTCGCAGCTGGGCCCGGCGCAGACGTCCTTGGTCTGCTGCAGCAGCATCCGGGGCCGCGGCGGGTGCTGGTCGGTCCAGTCGATCGGGGTCGCGGCGGCGCGGGCGGCGGCGAGCGGGAGGAGCTTCCGGGTGTCCTGCCGGGCGGCGTGCCGGTCGCGCAGCGCGGCGTAGTCGGCGTCGGTCTCGGCGAGCAGGGCCGGGCGCTGCTCGTCCGACAGCAGCGCGGCGACGACCGGCACCGAGCGGGAGGCGTCCTTGACCCAGATCACCGGGCCGGAGTACTTCTGCGCCACCTTCACCGCGGTGTGCGCCCGGGACGTGGTCGCCCCGCCCACCAGCAGCGGGATGGTGAACCCCTGCCGCTCCATCTCCGACGCCAGGTTCACCATCTCGTCCAGCGACGGGGTGATCAGCCCGGAGAGCCCGATGACGTCGGCGCCCTCGGCCTTGGCGGCGTCCAGGATCTTCTGCGCCGGGACCATGACCCCCAGGTCGACGACGTCGTAGTTGTTGCACTGCAGGACGACGCCGACGATGTTCTTCCCGATGTCGTGGACGTCGCCCTTCACGGTGGCCATGACGACCTTGCCGTTGCTCCGCTCGGCGTCCCCGGGCTGCTTCTCCGCCTCGATGAACGGGATCAGGTGGGCGACGGCCTTCTTCATCACCCGCGCGGACTTGACCACCTGCGGCAGGAACATCTTCCCGGCGCCGAACAGGTCGCCGACGACGTTCATGCCGGCCATCAGCGGCCCCTCGATCACCTCGATCGGCCGGCCGCCGCGGGCGGCGATCTCCTGCCGCAGCTCCTCGGTGTCGGTCTCGACGTGCTCGTCGATCCCCTTCACCAGGGCGTGGGTGATCCGCTCTCCCACCGGCAGCGCCCGCCACTCCTCGCTGGCGACCTCCTTGGCCGCGCCGTCGCCGGCGAAGTCCGCGGCGATCTCCAGCAGCCGCTCGGTCGAGTCCGGCCGACGGTTGAGGACGACGTCCTCGATCCGCTCGCGCAGCAGCGGCGGGACCTCGTCGTAGACCTCCAGGGCGCCGGCGTTGACGATGCCCATGTCCATGCCGGCGGCGATGGCGTGGAAGAGGAAGACGGCGTGGATCGCCTCGCGGACCGGGTTGTTGCCGCGGAAGGAGAACGACACGTTGGACACGCCGCCGGAGACCAGCGCGCCGGGCAGGTTCTGCTTGATCCACCGGGTGGCCTCGATGAAGTCGACGCCGTAGGTGGCGTGCTCCTCGATGCCGGTGGCCACGGCGAAGACGTTCGGGTCGAAGATGATGTCCTCGGCCGGGAACCCGACCTCCCTCGTGAGGACGTCGTAGGCCCGCCGGCAGATCTCCTGGCGGCGCTGCAGGCTGTCGGCCTGGCCGTCCTCGTCGAAGGCCATCACCACCACGGCCGCGCCGTGCTTGCGGCACAGCCGGGCCTGCTGGACGAACTCATCCTCGCCGTTCTTCAGCGAGATCGAGTTGACGATCGCCTTGCCCTGGACGCACTTGAGGCCCGCCTCGATGACCTCCCACTTGGAGGAGTCGATCATCGTCGGCACCCGGCAGATGTCCGGCTCGGTGGCGACCAGCTTCAGGAACCGGTCCATCGCCGCGACGCCGTCGATCATCCCCTCGTCCATGTTGACGTCGATGACCTGCGCGCCGGCCTCCACCTGCTGGCGGGCCACGGCGAGGGCGGCCGGGTAGTCGCCGGCCTTGATCAGGTTGCGGAAGCGGGCCGAGCCGGTGATGTTGGTCCGCTCGCCGACGTTGACGAACAGGCTGTCCTCGGTGACGGTCAGCGGCTCCAGCCCGGACAGCCGCAGCGCCGGGCCGTCCCGGACCGGGGTCCGCGGCGTCCGGCCGGCGACGGCGCCGGCGATGGCGGCGATGTGCGCCGGCGTGGTGCCGCAGCAGCCACCGACCAGGTTGACGAAGCCGCTCTCGGCGAACTCCCCGACGATCGCCGCGGTCTCCTCGGGCGACTCGTCGTACTCACCGAAGGCGTTGGGCAGCCCGGCGTTGGGATAGCAGGAGACGAAGGTGTCCGCGATCCGGGAGATCTCGGCGATGTAGGGCCGCATCTCCTTGGCGCCCAGGGCACAGTTCAGCCCCACGAGCAGCGGCTTGACGTGCCGGACCGAGTGCCAGAACGCCTCGGTGACCTGGCCGGACAGGGTGCGGCCGGAGGCGTCGGTGATCGTGCCGGAGATCATCACCGGCCAGCGGCGTCCGCGGTCCTCGAAGAGCGTCTCCAGCGCGAAGATCGCGGCCTTCGCGTTCAGGGTGTCGAAGATCGTCTCGATCAGCAGCACGTCCGAGCCGCCGTCGACCAGCCCGGCGGCCTGCTCCAGGTAGGCCTCGACGAGCTCGTCGTAGCTGACGTTGCGGGCACCGGGGTCGTTGACGTCGGGCGAGATGGACGCCGTCCGGCTGGTGGGGCCGAGTGCACCGACCACGTACCGCGGCTTCTCCGGCGTGCTGACCGCGTCGCAGGCGGCGCGGGCCAGCCGCGCGGAGGCGACGTTGAGCTCGTAGGCCAGGTCGGACATCCCGTAGTCGAGCAGCGAGATCCGGGTCGCGTTGAAGGTGTTGGTCTCGATCAGGTCGGCGCCGGCCTCGAGGTACTCGCGGTGGATGCCGCTGATGATCTCCGGGGCGGTGATGCTGAGCAGGTCGTTGTTGCCCTGGACGTCGCTGGGCCAGTCGGCGAACCGCTCGCCCCGGTAGCCGGCCTCGTCCGGCCGGTCCCGCTGGATGGCCGTGCCCATCGCCCCGTCGAGCACCAGGATCCGCTGCTGCAGCAGCGTGGTGAGCGCGGTGGTGGCGTCGGGGCGGACGTGCGGGAACTCGGGCACGGGCAGTCCTCGGTCGTCGATCGGGCACGGTCACGGAGGCGTCCGGCGCCAGGGCCCTGGCAACTCCGACGGGCGAGCGACCTCGTCGTCCTCGAACAGCACCCCCATCGTCGCACTTCCCGTCCCGGCCCGGTGGCACCTCGGTGGGTGGTGGTCCCGACGCCCCACGAACAGCCGGGCCGGGTGGCGGGATCGACGTAGGCTCGAAGGGTGATCGATCCGAAGTCCGACGCTGACGACCTGCCCGAGCTGGACGACCCCCTGGTCGTGGTCGCGTTCGAGGGATGGAACGACGCCGGGGACGCCGCCACCGGTGCCGTGGAGCACCTGGAGCTGACCTGGGACGCCACCCCGCTCGCTGCGCTGGACCCCGAGGACTACTACGACTTCCAGGTCAACCGGCCGACCGTGTCCCTCGTCGACGGCGTCACCCGCCGGGTCGAGTGGCCGACCACCCGGCTGTCGGTGGCCAAGCCCCCGGGCAGTGCGCGGCACGTCGTCCTCGTCCGCGGCATCGAGCCGAACATGCGCTGGCGCAGCTTCTGCGACGAGCTGATCGAGCTGATCCAGGAGCTGGGCGCCCAGACGGTGGTCGCGCTCGGCGCGTTGCTGGCCGACACGCCGCACACCCGGCCCACGCCGGTGACCGGCTCGGCCTACGACGCCGAGTCGGCGCGGCAGTGGGGCGTGGAGACGTCCACCTACCAGGGCCCGACCGGCATCCTGGGCGTCTTCGCCGACGCCTGCGTGCAGGCCGGGCTGCCGGCGGTGAGCTTCTGGGCGGCCGTGCCGCACTACGTCTCGCAGCCGCCCTCCCCCCGGGCGACCATGGCGCTGCTGACCCGGGTCGAGGAGGTCCTCGAGGTCACCGTGCCGCTGGGCACCCTGCCCGAGCAGGCCGACGACTGGGTGAAGACCGTCGACGAGATGGCCCAGGAGGACGAGGAGGTCGTCGAGTACGTCCGCTCCCTGGAGGAGCGGCAGACGGCCAGCGACCTGTCCCAGGCCAACGGCGACCAGATCGCCCGCGAGTTCGAGAGGTACCTGCGCCGCCGCGGCGGCACGAGTTAGCACGTCGGCCCCGTCGCAGGGCCCCGCCGCGAGCTTGCGAGCGGTGGGGGGCGACGGGGTCCTTCCACTGCGCCGCCGCGGCGGCACGAGTTAGCACGTCGGCCCCGTCGCAGGGCCCCGCCGCGAGCGCGCGAGCGGTGGGGGGCGACGGGGTCCTTCCGCTGCGCCGCCGCGGCGGCACGAGCTGATCTCGGCGCCCCATGATCACCTCGGGCTGAGGGTCGTCACCTCCACGAGGTGACGACCCTCAGCCCGTTCTCGTCGTGAGCGCCCGCTCAGGGGGTGACGAGCAGCGGGCGCATCCGGACGGTGGCGGTGTCGTCGAAGAGGCGGTCGTAGGTGGTGAGCGCGAACCGGTCGGTCATGCCGGTCACGTAGTCCACGACCTGGGTGACCTGGTCGGCCTCGGTGTCCCGGTAGCTGGCCGGGATCAACTCGGGGTGGGCCAGGTGGTGGTCGACGAGCCGGCGGATCACCTCGATCGCGACGTGCTTCTGCCCGGCGGCGGTGTCGGACTCGTACACCCGGGAGAACATGAACGCCCGCAGCTCCTGCATCGCCTCCAGCGCGTCGGGGGCCATGACGACGCTGCCGGTGGTGTTGACCGGGGACAGGGTGCCCTCGACGACCGCCTCGATCATCGCCCCCACCATGGCGCTGCCAGGGGCGCCGAACGTGCTGCGGGTGCGGGCGGGCAGGTCCCCGGCGCGCAGCACCCCGGCCCGCACGGCGTCCAGGGCGTCGTGGGACAGGTAGCCGATCCGGTCGGCGTACCGGACGCACTCGGCCTCGCGGGTGGCCGGCGGCGGGGTGATCTTCCAGCTGTGCGCCCGGACGCCGTCCCGGACCTCCCAGGTGAGGTTGAGGTCCTCGAGCACCTCGACGATCCGGACCCCCTGGGCGGCGTGGTGCCAGCCGCCCGCGACGTAGGGCTCCAGCGCCTCCTCGCCGATGTGCCCGAACGGCGAGTGGCCGACGTCGTGGGCCAGCGCGATCGCCTCGGCGAGGGTCTCGTTCAGCGACAGCGCCGCGGCCAGGGACCGGGCGACCTGGGTGACCTGCAGGGTGTGGGTCAACCGGGTGACGAAGTGGTCGCCGTCGGGGTGCAGGAAGACCTGCGTCTTGTGCTTGAGCCGCCGGAAGGCCTTGGCGTGCAGGATCCGGTCGCGATCCCGCTCGTAGGCCGTCCGCAGCGCGTCCTCCGGCTCGGGCCGGGCGCGACCGCGGGTCGCGACCGAGCGGGCCGCGCTAGGTGCGAGCAGCTCCTCGGCGCGTTCCCGGGCGCCCCGGTCGGCGAGCCGGAACCCCGACGGCGCGGCGCTCACGGCGCCAGGGCCACGCCGAGCAGTGCGTCGACGAGGTCGCGGACGATCACGGGCGACTGCTCGTCCCAGTCGTCACCGGCCTGGGCGGCGGGCACACCCGGACCCGAGGCGGCCTCGGCCAGGCTGGCGGCCGCCCACGCGTCGATGGCGGCGATCGCGCCGGGGCTGTCGAGGTCGTCGGCCAGCCGCTCCCGGACGGTGGCCAGCACAGGGCCCGCCGGCGCGCCCAGCGGCAGCTCCACGGCGCGCCGCCAGGTGTCCAGCCGCCGCTCCGCCTGGGCGAGCAGGTCGGGGGTCCAGGCCCGGTCGGTGCGGTAGTGCCCGGACAGCAGCGCCAGGCGGATCGCCATCGGGTCCACGGAGTCACCGCGCAGCCGGGAGACGAAGACCAGGTTGCCCCGGCTCTTGCTCATCTTCTCGCCGTCCAGCCCGATCATCGCGGCGTGCACGTAGGCCTGGGCGAAGGGCTTCTCGCCGGTGAGCGCCTCGGCGTGGACCGCGGAGTACTCGTGGTGCGGGAAGACCAGGTCGCTCCCGCCGCCCTGGACGTCGAAGCCCATGCCGATCCGGTCCAGCGCGATGGCGGCGCACTCGACGTGCCAGCCCGGGCGGCCCGCCACACCCCGCGGACCGGGCCAGGAGGGCTCGCCCTCGCGGGCCCCCCGCCACAGCAGCGGGTCCAGCGGGTGGCGCTTGCCGGCCCGGTCGGGGTCGCCGCCGCGCTCGGCGGACAGCCGCAGCATCGTGGACTCGTCGTAGCCGGACTCGGAGCCGAAGCCGGGTGCCTGGGTGATGTCGTGGTAGACGTCCCCGGTGCCGTCGTCCAGCTGGTAGGCCAGGCCGGCGTCCCACAGCGTCTCCACGTGCGCGGCGATCCGCGGGATCGACTCGACGGCGCCGACGTAGTCCTCCGGCGGCAGGACCCGCAGGGCGGTCATGTCCTCGCGGAACAGCGCCGTCTCGCGCATGCCGAGGACGATCCAGTCCTCCCCGTCGCGGTCGGCCCGCTCGAACAGCGGGTCGTCGACGTCGGTGACGTTCTGCACGTAGTGCACGGCGTGCCGGGCGTCCCGCCACACCCGGTTGACCAGGTCGAAGGCCAGGTAGGTGGCCGCGTGGCCGAGGTGCGTGGCGTCGTAGGGCGTGATGCCGCAGACGTACATCCGGGCGGTGCGGTCCGGGGAGGTCTCGACCACCTCGTCGCGGGCGGTGTCGTACAGCCGCAGAGCGGGGCCGGACCCGGGCAGGGTGGGGAGCAGCGGGGCAGGCCAGGAGAGCACGTCACGAGCCTAGATCCGGCCACCGACGAGGCGGCACGCCACCCGGTCCTGGTGGCCGCTCCCCCACCGTCCCGCTGGGTCGGACGGCGCCGTCACGGCCAGGTGGTCGCGTGCCGCTCGAACTCCTCCCCGGTCTGGATGCCGACCACGCAGAACAGCAGCCCGGCGGGGTCCTTCATCTGCCAGAACCCGCCCATGTCGACCATCCGGACGGCCCCGAGCGCCTCCAGCCGGGCCACCTCGGCGGGCACGTCGTCGGTCTCGATGTCGACGTGCCAGCGGGGCGGGGTTCCGGGCCCGGTGCGCTGGACCTCCAGGTGGAACCCGTGGGCGAAGGAGCCGAGGGAGGACCACGCGTCGTCGATGGTGTCGGGCTCGACGGGGTGGCCGGTGGCGGCGGACCAGAACCGCTGTCCGCGGTCGTGCAGCTGCGGCGGCAGGTCGATCAGCAGGACGGCGAGACGGCTGCGGTGCGGCATCCCCCACCCTGGCAGGAGCCGGCGGAGCGGGGCAACGCCCTGACCCGCGACCTCGACCTCGGGTCGAGGTCGGCGGACGACCGGCTGCCCGGTGTCGTCCGGAGGACGACCGGCTGCCCGGTGTCGTCCGGAGGACGACCGGCTGCCCGGTGTCGTCCGGAGGACGACCGGCTGCTCAGCTCAGAACGGCGGCCAGGGCAGCGCCGGCCAGTCGCCGCTGGGCTGCGGGTGCACCCGGGTGCGCAGCAGCTCGGCCACCCGCTGCTGGGTGCGGCGCACCTCGCGCCGGGTGAGGTGCTCGTGCAGCTGCTCTCCCAGCTCCCCGCGCAGCTGCTCGTCCAGCCGCTCCAGCACGGCCAGGTGCTCCAGGAGCAGCGGCTTGCCGGCCCAGCGCCACAGCAGGGTGCGCAGCTTGGGGTCGACGGAGAAGCAGATCCCGTGGTCGACGCCATACACGTGTCCGCCGCGCATCGGGATGATGTGGCCGCCCTTGCGGTCGGCGTTGTTCACCACCGCGTCGAACACGGCCATCCGGCGCAGCTCCGGGACGTCGAGCCGGACGAACTCGGTGAGCTCGACGGCGGGGTCGGCGTCCATCCACAGCTGCACCATGCCGGGACCGAACGGGCCCTCACGCAGCACGGTGGGCGGCACGATCGACCAGCCGGTCGCCTCCGACACCAGGTGGGCGCTGATCTCCCGCCCGGCGAGGGTGCCGTCGGGGAAGTCCCACAGCGGCCGCTCCCCCGCCACCGGCTTGTACACGCAGGTGGCGGCCAGCTGGTCGGTGCGGATCGCCCCGATCAGGGTGACGTTGCTGGCGTCGAGCAGCCGGCCCTCCATGTCCAGCACGCCCTCGCGGAGCAGGGTGGCGACCTCGTCGGCGCCCTGGGGCGGCCGTCGGTCACCGTGGTCGAACGCGGCGACGTCCAGCTCGACGACGTCGCCGTCGTCCGGCTCGAACTCGTCGTCGTCCAGCTCGTCGTCCAGCTCGAGGGGCTCGTCGGTCAGCGGGTGCTCCAGCGGGTCGTCGCGGGGATCAGGCGCGGTCATCGCAGCGCCGGCTCAGCGGCGGTACCCGTTCTGCCGGGGGCAGACGTGGCCGGCCGGGTCCAGCGGCAGGGAGCACAGCGGGCAGGAGGGCCGGCCGGCGGCGATGACCCGGCGGGCGCGGGCGACGAACGCCCGGGCCGCGACCGGGGTGATCGTCACCCGCAGGGCGTCGGGGCCCTCGTCGCTGTCGGAGAGGATCGCGTCCTCCTCGATGGGCTCCTCGCCGGCGGCGACGGCCTCGACGACGACCGCGTCCTCCTCGCCGTCCCAGGCCAGGCCCATCGCGGCGACGCGGAACTCCTCGTCGACGGGGGCGGTGAGCGGTTCGAGGTCGTCGACGTCGGCGTCGGGCGGGACGACGACGGCGGCACGGTTGGCCACCTCGTCGAGCAGCTCGCTCATCCGGTCGGCCAGCACCTGGACCTGCGTCTTCTCCAGCGCCACGCTGATCGTGCGGCCGGCCACGTCGGAGGCCTGCAGGTAGAAGGTGCGGTCGCCGGGCTGGCCCACCGTGCCGGCGACGAACCGGGTGGGGCGATCGAAGAGGAAGACCTGACGAGGCACGGCGATCAGGTTACGCGGCGCCGGAGCCCGCGCCGCCCCCGACGACCGCGTCGGAGGAGGGCTTGCGCCGGCCGCGCTTCTTCTTGGGCGGGATGAGGGCGGACACGTCGCCGCCGGTGTCGTTGACCCGGACCAGGAACGGCCGGGTGTCGGTGTAGGTGACCACCGACAGGGACGCCGGGTCGACGACGATGCGCTGGAAGGAGTCCAGGTGCATCCCCAGCGCGTCGGCCAGGACCGCCTTGATCACGTCGCCGTGGCTGCAGACCAGCCAGACGGCGTCCGGCCCGAGCTTCGCGTTCCACTCCCGGACGGCGGCCACCGCGCGGGCCTGGGTCTGGGCGAGCCCCTCCCCCTCGGGGCCGGGGAAGACCGCGGCGGAGGGGTGCTGCTGCACGACCTTCCAGAGCGGCTCCTTGGCCAGCTCCTTGATCGGGCGGCCGGTCCAGTCGCCGTAGCGGGCCTCGCCGAACCGGTCGTCGGTCTGCACCTCCAGGGCGCGCCCCTCGGCGACCGTGCCGGCGGTCTGCTGGCAGCGCTCCAGCGGGCTGCTCACCACCGCGGCCAGCGGCACGTCGGTCAGCCGCTGCGCGACCGCCTGCACCTGGGCCTGACCGGTGTCGTCCAGCTGCACCCCGGGGGTCCAGCCGGCCAGCACGCCGGCGGTGTTGGCCGTCGTCCGGCCGTGTCTGAGCAGGATGACCGTCGTCATGGGGCTTGCCTCCTGGATCGGCCCGCGGGCAGGCGCCCGACATGAGCCCGCGCGCGGTGGGACCCGCGCACCCGACCGACTGTAAGGCCCCGTCCAGCGGCCCACCCCGTGCTCACGGGGGTGCGGCGGACGGGGCCCTCCGTCAGGTGGGCTGCAGGACGCCGGTGCCGACGAGCACCAGCACGAGCACGCCGAGCGCGATCCGGTAGACCACGAACGGGGCGAAGCTGCCGTGGGCGAGGTAGCGCAGCAGCCAGGCGATGACCGCGTACCCGATGCCGAAGGCGATCACCGTGGCCAGGACCGTCGGGCCCCAGGCCAGCGCCGGGCCCTCGGTGCCGCCGGTGAAGGCCTCGTAGGCCTGGAAGAACCCGGCGCCGAGCACGGCGGGGACCGCGAGCAGGAACGAGTAGCGCGCGGCCGCGGCCCGGTTGTAGCCGAGGAACCGGCCGGCGGTGATGGTGCCGCCGGAGCGGGAGACGCCCGGGATGAGCGCCATCGCCTGGGCGAACCCGAAGGTCAGGCCGTGCCGGACGGTCAGGTCGGGCAGGTCCCGCTCGGTGCTGCCCCGGCGGTCGGCCCACCACAGGACCAGCGAGAAGACGATGAGAGCGACGGCGATGATCCGCAGGTCCCGGAACGTCGTCTCGATCGAGTCCTGGAACAGCAGCCCGAGGACGACGATCGGCAGGCTGCCGATGATGATCAGCCAGCCCATCCGGGCGTCGGGGTCGCTGCGGGCCGAGCGGTCGACGAGCGCGCGGACCCAGGCGGTGATGATCCGCCAGATGTCGTGCCGGAAGTAGATGAGCACGGCGAGCTCGGTACCGATCTGGGTGATCGCGGTGAACGCCGCCCCGGGGTCACCCCAGCCGAACGCCTCGCCGACCACCCGCAGGTGGGCGCTGGAGGAGATCGGCAGGAACTCGGTGAGGCCCTGGACCAGCCCGAGGACGACGGCTTCGACCCAGCCCACGGTCAGCGCCTCCGCTGCTCGGCCGGGGGGTGGTCAGGGCACGCGGAGGACGACTGCACGGCAGGCACCCTAGGTGCCCGACCCTGCTGCGGGCCCGCGACCTCCCGGGGCTCCGCCCTTCCGGGGGTGAGACGTGCGCGACGGTAGGTTGACCCGTCGTGGAACAGCGGGCGCTCGGACGCAGTGGGCTCGTGGTCTCCCGGCTCGGGCTGGGCACCCTCACGTGGGGCCGGGACACCGACGAGGACGAGGCCGCGATGCAGCTGACGGCGTTCGTCGACGCCGGCGGCACGCTGGTCGACACCGCCGACGTGTACGCCGACGGGGAGAGCGAGCGGACCCTCGGGCGGCTGCTGGCCGACGTCGTCCCGCGGGACGACGTGCTGGTCGCCACCAAGGCGGCCGGTCGCACCGGGCCCGGGCCGATGGGCCGGGGGGCCTCGCGCGGGCACCTGCTCTCCGCGCTGGACGCGTCCCTGGAGCGGCTGGGGGTCGATCACGTCGACCTGTGGCAGCTGCACGCCTGGGACGACGCCACGCCCCTGGAGGAGACGCTGGCCGCCTGCGACCTGGCCGTCTCCTCCGGCCGGGCCCGCTACGTCGGGGTGAGCAACTTCTCCGGCTGGCAGACCGCCCAGGCGGCCACCTGGCAGCGGGTCTGGCCCGGGCGCACCCCGATCGTGAGCACCCAGGTCGAGTACTCGCTGCTGCAGCGCGGTGTCGAGCGGGAGGTCCAGCCGGCCGCCGAGGCGCTCGGGCTGGGCATCCTGCCGTGGTCGCCGCTGGGCCGGGGGCTGCTGACCGGCAAGTACCGGGACGGCACGCCGGCCGACTCCCGGGGCGCGTCCGCGCAGTGGCTGGGCTTCATCGACGGCCTGCGCTCGGCGACCGCCGACCGGGTGGTGGAGGCGGTCATCACCGCGGCCCAGGGCCTGGGCACCACGCCGCAGGGGGTGGCGCTGGCCTGGCTCCGCGACCGGCCCTGCGTGGTCGCCCCGATCGTGGGGGCCCGCACCGCCCAGCAGCTGCAGGCCGCCCTCGACGCCGAGGGCGTGCGGTTGCCGCCGGCGATCACCACCGCGCTGGACGACGTGTCCGCGCCGCACTTCTCCTACCCCGAGCAGCGTCGGGAGCACTGACCGTGAGCACCCCCGCCTCCCCCGGC
Source organism: Modestobacter marinus (assembly GCF_011758655.1). NCBI lineage: Bacteria > Bacillati > Actinomycetota > Actinomycetes > Geodermatophilales > Geodermatophilaceae > Modestobacter > Modestobacter marinus. The sequence continues at coordinate 335,225 of NZ_JAAMPA010000002.1, read as the reverse complement.
GACCCCGTCTTCACCGCCTTCTGCGCCGCCGGCCTGTGGCCGGGGCTGGGCAAGCGGACGGCGGCGGACCTGCCGGCCGCCGGCATCACCGGCCCGGACGACGTCAGCGCCGACCGGCTGCTCAAGCTCCCCCGGGTGGGCCGGCAGCGCGCCGAGCGGCTGTTCAGCTCCTTCCTGGCCGCCCGGTCGACCTACGAGGTCGTCGAGCTGCTGGTCGGCGCCGGGCTGAACGCCCGGCTGGCCGTCAACTCCGCCGACGCGCTCGGCCCGGACGCCGCCCGCCGGCTCCGGGACGACCCCTGGGCGCTGCTCGGCCTCACCGGGGTGACGCTGGCCGAGGCCGACCGGCTGGCGATCGCCGTCCTGTCCGGTGCCGACCGGCAGGACAGCCGCCGCGGCCGGGCGATCGTGGGGCTGACGCTGCGGACCGCGACCCGGGACGGGCACACCGTGCTCCCCGCCGACCTGGTGGTGGCGGCCCTGCGGGCCGAGGGCATCGCCGACCCGGCCGCCGCGGTGGTGGCCGCCGTCGAGTCCGGCGAGGTCCTCGAGCACGAGCCGCCGTTCGTCGAGCCGGACGACGACGCCGACGAGCTGCCCGAACCGGACCCGGCGCTGCGGACCCTGTCGCTGGCCCGGTACGGGATGGCCGAGGAGGCGGTGGCGGAGAACGTGCACCGGCTGGCCGCCACCAGCGGGCGGATCGCCGACCCGGCGTCGGTGCGGTCGGTGGCCAAGGGCCTGGACCCGGCGCAGCAGGCCGCGGTGGCCCAGGTGCTCGGCGCCGGCATCTCCCTGCTCACCGGCGGGCCGGGCACCGGGAAGAGCCGGACCGTGGCCTCGCTGGTGGAGCTGCTGCAGGCCAAGGGCACCGAGGTCGCGCTGGCGGCGCCGACCGGCCGGGCGGCGAAGCGGCTGGAGGAGCTGACCGACCACCCGGCGGTGACCGTGCACCGGCTGCTCGGCGCGCAGGGCATGACCGGCAGCTTCGCCCGCAACGAGGAGTGGCCACTGGACGCCGACGTCGTGGTGGTCGACGAGGCCTCCATGCTGGACGTGGAGCTCACCGCGGCCCTGCTGGAGGCCTGCCCGGACGGCACCCACCTGCTGCTGGTGGGCGACCCGGCGCAGCTGCCCTCGATCGGCCCGGGCCACGTCCTCGGTGACCTGATCGACTCCGGCGCGGTCCCGGTGACCGAGCTGACCACGCTGCACCGGCAGGCCGCGGGTGGGGCGATCGCCCGGCTGGCCACCGGGGTCCGCGGCGGGGAGCTGGTGCAGGTGGAGTCCCCGGACCGCGAGGTGGTCATCGTGCCGGCCACCGGCAGCGCCGAGGCGGCCAAGCGGGTGGTGCAGCTGGTCACCGACTCGATCCCGCGGGCCCTGGGGATCGACCCGGCGACGGTGCAGGTGGTCACCCCGGTGCACCGCGGCCCGGCCGGTACCATCGAGCTGAACAAGGCGCTGAAGGCCCAGCTCAACCCGGGCGAGGGCACGGTGTTCGGCTTCGACGTCGGCGACCGGGTGGTGGCCACCGCCAACCACCTGGAGCTGGAGCCGATCGGGTTCGCCAACGGCGAGGTCGGTGTGGTCACCGGCACCGGCGAGGGCTCGCTCACCGTCGACTTCAGCTCGGGCCCGGTCACGGTGAACGGCAAGGCGCTGTCGGACCTGCGGCACGGCTGGGCGATCACCGTGCACCGGGCGCAGGGCTCGGAGTGGCCCGGCGTCGTCGTGGTGCTGCCCCCGGAGGCCGGCGGGATGCTGTCCCGGCCGCTGGTCTACACCGCCCTCACCCGGGCCCAGCGGCACTTGTCGATCGTCCACGCCAGCGGGGCCGCGCTGGCCCGCGCGGTGCGGGAGGTCGACGTCCGGCCGCGGCGCACCCGGCTGGCGACCCTGCTCGCCGAGCTGGCGGAGTGACCCACCCGTCAGCCGGCGGGCGTTTGCTGCGTTGATCTTGCGGGAAAGCACGAGCCCATGGGCATCATCGGCTTCCTCGTGTTCGGTCTCATCGTCGGTGCGCTGGCGCGGCTGATCAAGCCGGGCAAGCAGAACCTCAGCATCCTGGCCACCCTGGCCCTCGGCGTCGTCGGCTCCCTGATCGGTGGCGTCGTGGCCACCCTCCTGGGCACCGGCGACTTCGGCGAGCTCAACATCATCGGGGGCATCGTCGCGATCGTCGCCGCCGTGCTGCTGATCGGCGTCGCCGAGGGCATGAGCGGCGGCCGGCGCAAGGTCAACTGACCTCGCCTGCTCGACGCACCACCCCCCTGCCCGGGGCGCCGACCTGGTGGTCAGCGCCCCGGGCAGGCGCGTCTCACGGCGCAGAGCAACCGGTGCACCGCCGGGCCGAGGTCCTCGGCGCAGGTGACCGGCGTCGCGAACGGCACCCGCACGTCCCGGTGGCCGGCGCGCTGCTCGATCCGCAGGCGGAAGCCGTACCGGTCCAGGCCGAGCGGGCGGACGACGTCGCCGCGCCCCACCCAGGCGGCCGGCACCCGGGAGCACAGCAGGGCCAGCTCCTCGGGATGGGCGACGTCGAGGTGCTGCAGGGCCTGCCCCTCCACCGCGGCCAGGGGATCGGGCGCGGCACCGAGGAACTCGTCCGGGTCGATCTCGGTGACCGTGCCGCACTCCCCCAGCACGACCTCGGCCAGGTCCAGCCGCAGCAGCGCGGCGCTGCGCCCGACGTCCAGCAGCGCGCCCACCGGCGCGACCTCGGCGAAGGCCAGCGCGGCCTCCCGCTGATCGGCCGGCAGCAGCGGGGTGAGCCAGCCGGACAGCCACACCTGGGCGCGCACCGGCTCCCGCAGCGGCACCGGCGCGTGGTCGGTGACCATCAGCAGCGCGGCGAGGTCGCCGTCGGCGGACGCCTGGACCGCGCGGTTGACCTCACCGTCGGTCGGCACCACGACGAGCACCTGCCCCTGGGCGGTGAGGGCGTGGCCGAGCACGCGGCTGCCGTCGATGCCGGCGGCGCAGACCGCGGCCGCCGGCCGGGCCGCCACCGTGCGGGCCCGCTCGGCTCCGGTGGGCCGGAGCGCGTCGGACGAGGGCCCGGGGGCGGCGGGGCGGGTCGATCGTGTCATGCGGCACTCCGGGTTCAGGACGACTCGACATCGCGGTAAGGTGAGCCTAACCGAACCGGAGGACCGTGTGAACAGCTCCCGCCCCAAGGTCCGGCGCTCCCGCGCGCTGGGCATCCCGCTCACCCCCAAGGACGTCCGCTACTTCGAGCGGCGCCCGTACCCGCCCGGTGAGCACGGTCGCAAGCGCAAGAACACCAGCGACTACAAGACCCGGCTGCTGGAGAAGCAGCGACTGCGCGCCCAGTACGACATCAGCGAGACACAGCTCCGCTCGGCGTTCGACCGGGCACGGCGCAGCGGCGGCAAGACCGGCGAGGAGCTGATCACCCACCAGCTGGAGGCACGGCTGGACGCCACCGTGCTGCGCGCCGGGTTCGCCCGGACCATCTACCAGGCCCGGCAGACCGTCAGCCACCAGCACGTCACGGTGAACGGCCGGCGGGTCGACCGGCCCAGCTACCAGGTGCAGCCCTACGACGTCGTGGAGATCGCCGAGCGCAGCAAGGCCAAGCTGCCCTTCCAGGTCGCCGCCTCCGGGGCGCACGCGGCCGCGCCGGCGTACCTGGAGGTCCAGCTCGCCGAGCTGCGGTGCGTGGTGCTCCGCCGGCCGCAGCGCTCCGAGGTCCCCGTGGTCTGCGAGGAGCAGCTGGTCGTGGAGCACTACTCCCGCTGACGCCGTCCGAGCCGGGCCCTGCCCGCCGGTGGGCGGTCCGGACGCCGGCGGGCCCGCCCGGGAGCCGTCAGCTGCGCTGCTCGTCCTCGTCCTCGGGCACGGCCGCCTGCTGCTCCAGGACGTCGTACTCGTCGGCCTCCGGATCGGCGTCCCGCAGGCCCGTCGAGGTGCCCGGGGTCGCGCTGAGCTGCTGCTCGACGGCGTCGGCCTCGGGGACCTCCGGGCCCGGGGGCGTCACCTCGTCGGCGAGCTCCGGACCGGTCGCGTCGGTGCTGCGCTGCTGCTCCAGGCGGTCGGCGTCGGTGGCCTCGGGGTCGGTCATGGGGACTCCCTCGCTGGTCGGGGGCCCGGCCAGGTGCCGGGCCGCGCCGTCCTCCCCTGCCCGCACTCCGCCGGTGCGACACCCGGACCGGGTGGCGCCGTGGTGACCACCACATGACCCGCAGGCGTCCGGCAGGCACAATCGTCGAGGTGTCAGCACCCGGCGAGTACGAGTACGCCCCGCTGCGCATCCCGGCGGGCATCTCCCGTTCCGCGGCCGCGCAGCTGATGAGCATGCAGTCCGACACCGGTGGCTGGGAGCTCGCCCGGCTCCAGCTGCACGCCGACGGCACCCGCAAGGTGATCATGCGGCGCCGGATGCGGCTGTCCTACCTGCCGCGCCCCATGGTCTGAGGACCCCGTCGCCCCCCACCACCCGCAGGCTCGCGGCGGGGCCCTGCGACGGGGCCGTCAGGGCCGGAGGACGACCTTGCCGACGGTGCTGCGGTCGGCGATGGCGGCCATCGCCTGCGGCAGCTCGGTCAGCGGCAGGGACTGACCCACCAGCGGGTCGATCGCCCCGTCGGCGAACAGGTCGCACAGCGCCTCGTGCACCAGCCCGATCCGGGCCGGGTCGTACTTGCGGTACAGACCCCAGTGCAGGCCGACGATGCTGTAGTTCTTCACCAGCGCGTGGTTGACCGGCGCCTGCGGGATCGTGCCGCTGGTGAAGCCGACGACGACCAGCCGCCCCTCGAAGGCGATGCACTTGCGGGACTTGTCGAACACCTCACCGCCGACCGGGTCGTAGACGACGTCGGCACCGTGCCCGCCGGTGATCTCCTTGACCAGCGGGACGAAGTCCTCGGTGGTGTAGTCGATGACGTGGTCGGCGCCGAGCGAGCGGCAGACCTCGGTCTTGCGCTCCCCACCGGCGGTGGCGATCACCTTGGCGCCGACGGCCTTGCCGAGCTGGATCGCCGCCGTCCCGACGCCGCCGGCCCCGGCGTGCACCAGCAGCCACTCCCCCGCCTGCAGCGCTGCGCGCCGGTGCAGGCCGACGTAGCCGGTCTGGTAGGTCAGGTACAGCGAGGCGGCCTGCTCGTCGGACATCCCGTCGGGCACCGGCCAGGCCGCGGCGGCGTCCATGAGCGCGTACTCGGCGAACGCGCCGGGCCCGCCGGACGGTGAGCCGAGCACCCGCTGACCGGTCTCGACGATCTCACCGCACAGCTCGACGCCGGGGGTGTACGGCAGCGGCGGCCGCTCCTGGTACTGGCCCATCGCCATCAGCACGTCGGGGAAGTTGAGCCCGGCCGCCCGCACCTTCACCAGCACCTGGCCCTCGGCCGGGACCGGCTCCGCGACCTCGTCGAGGGACATGACCTCGGCCGGGTTCCCCAGGGAGTGGACTCGCCATGCACGCATGCCCGGCACCTTGCCAGAGCGTTGGTGACCGCGGTCACCCGGGTGACGGAGGTCCGTTGCAGGCAACGCAGATGCTCCTACCCTGGAACGGCTGACGTCGAGAGGAAGGCGTCCCCTGTACGCCGGAGGAACCCACCCCCGTGATCTCCCACGTCGAGCCCGCCCTGCGCACCCTCGGCCGGCTGAGCGCCGACCTGGCCGCCGGCAGCCCCTCCCACCACCTGGTCGAACGACTCGTCGACGACCTGGGCCGGCCCCTGGGGCTGGACTTCTCGATCCGCTACGAGCTGCCCCCGGCGGCCGGTGAGCTGCGCCTGCACACCACCATCGGTGTGGCGGAGCAGCACCGGCCCGCGCTGGAGGTCGTGCCGCTCGGTGACGCCGTCTGCGGGCTGGTCGCCGAGCAGCGCCGTCCCGAGGCGCACGCCCGGGTGGACGCCGACCCCGACGAACGGCTGTCCCTGGCCCGCGAACTGGACGCCACCGCGTACGCCAGCTTCCCGCTGGTCGCGGGACCGGCCCTGCTGGGCACCCTGTCGCTGGGGTCCCGCACCCGTGCCGAGTTCGGCGCCGCGGAGCTGGCGCTCCTCGCGCTGGCCGCCGACCTGGTGACCGCAGCGGCCGCCCGGGAGCGCGACCGCGAGGCGGTGGCCTCGGCCCTGGCGGCGCACGGCGAGGCCCAGGAGCGCATCGCGCACCTGGAGACGGCGCTGGTCACCAACCGCACGATCGCCATGGCGATCGGGATCGTGATGACCCGCCTCGGCGTGACCGAGGAGCGGGCCCACCGGTGGCTCGTCGAGGCCAGTCAGCGCACCAACCGGAAGGTGCGGGTGCTCGCCGAGCGGATCGTGCAGACCGGGCAGCTGCCGACCTGACCGCGGTCTCAGCGCATGGACGGCGGCCGCAGCGCGGTGGGGACGACCGCGGTCTCCCCGCTCGCCGTCCGGGCGGCGGGCACGCCCTTGAACTTGTACGGCACGGCCCCCACCCCCGGCTGGACGACGTAGGCCGCGCCCGGCTCTGCGCCGGCCCAGGCGGCGACCATGGCCTCGGCGACCTCGCCGGCCGTCAGCACCGGGAAGTCGGCGGCGGCGAACTCCTCGCGCAGCGGGTCGATGATGGCGGTGTCGGCGAAGCCGGGGCAGATCGCGGAGATGGTGATGCCGTCGTCCACCAGGCGGGTGGACATCGAGCGGACGAACGCCACCGCCCCGCCCTTGGCGACGCTGTAGCCGGGGTCGGTGGCCATCGGCGAGAGGCCGGCCAGCGAGGCGGTCACCACGATCGAGCCGCCCCCGGCGCGGCGCAGCGCGGGCAGCGCGGCCTCGGTGCCGTAGACCACGCCGAACAGGTCGACGTCGACCACCCGGAGGAACTCGTCGACGTCCAGGGCGTGCCGGGACGCACCCGCGATGCCGGCGTTGAGGAAGACGGCGTCCAGCCGGCCGTGCTCGGCCTCCACCCCGGCGACGACGGCGGCGTTGGCGGCCCGGTCGGTGACGTCCAGGGCCACGAAGTGCGCCCCCAGGCCCTCGGCGACCTCGCGGTTGGCCGCGCTGTCGAGGTCGGCGAGGACGACGGTCACCCCACGCTCGCGGAGCAGCGAGGCGAGGGCGCGGCCGAAGCCACCGGTCCCCCCGGTGACGAGGGCGACGTCGCCGGGGGCGGGCGAACCGGGCGTGGGAGTGGTGTCGGTCACGCCCGGCATCACATCACGCCTGGCGCAGGAACCGGTCGAGCACCCGGATGCCGAACTGCATCGAGTCGATGGAGATGCGCTCGTCGATGCCGTGGAACAGCGAGGCGAAGTCCAGCTCGGCGGGGAGCTTGAGCGGGGAGAAGCCGAAGCAGCGCATGCCCAGGGTCTCGAAGCTCTTGGCGTCGGTGCCGCCGCTCATGGTGAACGGGACGGCGCGGGCGCCCGGGTCCTCGGCCTGCAGCGCCTGGACCATCAGGTCGACCGACGGGCCGTCGAACGTCGTCTCCACGGCCTGGTCGTAGGTGATCCACTCCCGGGTGATGCCTGCGCCGAGGAGCTCGTCGAGCTGCTTCTCGAACTCGGCCTCCTGGCCGTAGAGGAAGCGGCCGTCGACGGTGGCGCTCGCGGTGCCGGGGATGACGTTGGTCTTGTAGCCGGCGTCGAGCATCGTCGGGTTGGCGGTGTTGCGCAGCGCGGCGCCGATCATGCGGCTGATGCTGCCCAGCCTGGCCAGTGCCTCGTCCGGGTCGTTGGGGTCGATCTCGACGCCGTAGGCGTCGCTGACCGCGTCGAGGAACTCGCGCATCGGCGGGGTGAGCACGGTGGGCAGCCGGGTGGAGCCGATCCGGGCGATCGCCTCGGCGAGGCGGGTGACGGCGTTGTCCTCGTGCACGAAGGAACCGTGGCCGGGGCGGCCCTGGGCGGTCAGCTTCATCCAGGCCAGCCCCTTCTCGGCGGTCTGGACCAGGTAGAGGCGCAGGTCGTCGCGGACGGTGATGCTGAACCCGCCGACCTCGCTGATCGCCTCGGTGCAGTCCTCGAACAGGTCGGCGTGGGAGTCGACCATGTAGTGGGCGCCCTTGCGACCACCGGCCTCCTCGTCGGCGACGAAGGCCAGCACGATGTCCCGGTCGGGCTTCACGCCGGTGCGGGCCCAGTCGCGGACCAGCGCCAGGGTCATCGCGTCCATGTCCTTCATGTCGACCGCGCCGCGGCCCCACACGTAGCCGTCACGCTGCTCGCCGCTGAACGGGTGGACGCTCCACTCGGCCGGGTCGGCGGGGACGACGTCGAGGTGGCCGTGCACCAGCAGCGCCGGGCGGTCGCGGTTGGTCCCCTCGATCCGGGCGACCAGGCTGGCCCGCCCCGGCTCGGACTCGTGGATGACCGAGCTGATCCCGACCTCGTCGAGCTTGGCGGCGACCCACTCGGCGGCCTTCCGCTCCCCCGCGCTGGTGGCGGAGTCGCCGGTGTTGGTGGTGTCGATGCGGATGAGGTCGGAGAGCAGGTCCGCGACCTCGGACTGGGCACCGGCGAGCGGGGTGGGCTGCGACATGCGGTCGATGGTGCCACCGGCCCCTGTCCCGGACCCGGAGCGGCCTCGGTTATGCTGATCGAGGCGCTCCGCGGAGTGCCCACCTTGTCCGGGTGGCGGAATGGCAGACGCGCTAGCTTGAGGTGCTAGTGCCCTTTATCGGGCGTGGGGGTTCAAGTCCCCCCTCGGACACAGCAGACAGCGCCCGCGGTCATCGACCGCGGGCGCTTCGTGCATCTCCTGGCGTTCCCCTTCATCCCTGACCGCACGATGCGAGCGCCTGGTGTCGTCGCTCGTCGACCGGTCGCGCGTGCACTCGCCGAGAAGGCCGGCGAACTCGCCGCTACGCACCGCTGAGCACCGTCTCCTCGTCACCTGTCGGCTGCTCCACCACCGGATCGAGGTGACGCAGCGATCGTGCGAACACCCCCACGGCCAGAGCGACCAGCCACACCGCCGTCAGCACGACAGCCGCGACGTACACGGTCACGGTCGCGGTCAGCACCGCGGCGGCCATGATCCCGACCGGCGGGGCTGCGGTCATGACCGCGTTCTGGGTGCCCAGTACCCGGCCCCGCATCTGCTCGGGGACCCGTTCGATCATGAGCACCCCGATCAGGCTGCTGAACAGCCCGCTGGAGAGCCCGACGACGAACGCCCCGCCGAAGACGATCCACACCGAGGCCAGGGGTGCGATGAGAGCGAAGCCGAGCGTCGTCCCGACCAGTCCCGTGACGAACCACGCCCGGCGACGCCCGCGAGCCCCGGCGATCGTGTAGACCAGGCCGCCGACGAGCAGGCCGGCGGCCAGCGCGGTCAGGACGAAGCCGAGCATGCCCGGCTGCTCGACGAGCGTGAAGTACACGGGGAGGACGAGACCCTGCAGTGCGGCCAGCACGACCGCCGAGGCCACGGTGAGGGTCGTGACGGCGAGCAGGAAACGGCTGCGGAAGAGGACGCGCCAGCCCTCCCGCAGCTGCGTCCAGCTGCCCCCCGTGAAGGGCGCGGCGTCGCGCTCTCCGGGGTTGATCACGCCGACGCGGTGCGGGATGAGCAGCGTGGTGAGTGCTCCGGCGAGCGAGGACGCCGCGGTGATCCACAGCACCGTCGACCCGTCGAAGAGCACGATCAGGGTTCCGGCCGCCGCCGGTCCGAGGAGGAGCGCGACCGCACCGAGGGTCTCCCGGAGGCCCAGGAGCCGCTCCGCGGTGATCCCACCGTCGCGCACGATCGCCGGCAGCAACGCGTCCCGAGCGGTCAGCCCGGGGACGTCGCCGAGCGAGCCGATCACCCCGAAGAGGATGAACCACCCCAGGTTCAGCTCCGAGAACAGGTCGATCAGCGGCAGAGCCGCGATCGCCGCTGCCGACACCAGATCGGTCAGCACCGAGGACGTGCGGCGGTTGATCCGGTCGATGACCACGCCCATCAGGAGCCCGGCGAGAACGGCCGGGACGGCCGTTGCCGCAGCGACCGCGCCGGCGCCCAGGACGCTGCCGGTGGTCTGCAGGACGATCAACGGCAGCGCGATCGCCGCGATCGAGTTGCCCAGGACGGACAGGACGTACGAGGACAGGTAGGCGATCGGTACGCGCTTCACATTCTCATTCCGAACTGTGCCGTAGCGGCGCGGTCGAGGGCCGGAGACGCCGTGCGCCGGCGTGCCCACGGTCGGGGCTGGGTCGGCGCAGCCGTGGCGGGCTCCGTCGTGCCGTCACGCTCGCACCGGCGCCACCAGCTCGCGTCGGTGGAACCCACGTAAGTCGTGGCCGTGCCGCCCGTACGTCAGCCGGGGAACGCGATCGAGGCGTTGGAGCAGCTCCGCTCCCGGGCTCGTGCCGACCCGGCCGAGGCCATGGAGGGGCGGCCGACCAGGGGACGGAGCCGCGGCGGTTCTCCTCCGGCATGCGAGCCGCACGACGTCGACTACGTGGTCTTCACCGACGCGAGACCGTCCACGCCGGTGCCAGCCTGGGCCCCGGAGCAGACCAGCACCGCCGACACCAGGAGAACCGAATGACCCTGTCGACCGACATGACAGTGACCAGGAGTCCGGACCGGCGGCGCTACGAGGCCGCCGTCAACGGGACGACGGTGGCGGGCTTCATCGACTACCAGGAGACCAGCGAGCTGGTGGTGCTGAGCCACACCGACGTCGACGCCTCCTTCGAGGGCCGAGGCGTCGGCAGCGCGCTCGCCCGTGCCGCGCTGGACGACGTCCGCGACCGCGGGCTGAAGGCGCTGGTGGTCTGCCCCTTCATCCTCGGCTGGCTGCGCAGACACCGCGAGTACCGCGACGTGCTCTTCAACGCTCCCCCGGCCAAGGTCACCGACTAGTGGGGCGGGACACCGCTGTGCCGTCCGGAGACGACCTGCACGGATCCCTCCGGCCTGCACCCGGGATCGAGAGACCCGACTTCTCCGGGCTGCGCGCGGTCTACGTCAACTGCACCCTCACCCCCTCCCCCGGACGCAGCCACACCCAGGGCCTGATCGACCGCAGCGTCGCGATCATGGAGGCCAACGGGGTCTCCGTGGACCAGATCCGCGCCGTCGACCACGCGATCGCCACCGGCGTCCGCCCCGACATGACCGAGCACGGGTGGGACAGAGACGACTGGCCGGCCCTGCAGACCCGGATCCTGGCCGCTGACATCCTGGTCATCGCCGGACCGATCTGGCTCGGCGACAACAGCTCGGTGACCCGGCGGGTGATCGAGCGGCTCTACGGCTACTCCGGCGTGCTCAACGAGCGCGGCCAGTACGCCTACTACGGGCGGGTCGCTGGCTGCCTGCTCTCCGGCAACGAGGACGGTCTCAAGCACTGCGCGATGAGCATCCTCTTCAGCCTGCAGCACATCGGTTTCACCGTGCCGCCCCAGGCGGACGCGGGCTGGCTGGGCGAGGTCGGCCCCGGCCCCTCCTACCTCGACGAGGGCTCCGGCGGCCCGGAGAACGACTTCACCAACCGCAACATCGCCTTCATGGCCTACAACCTGCTGCACCTCGCGTCGATGATCCGGAGCGCCGGCGGGCTCCCCGCCTACGGCAACCAGCGCACGGCCTGGGACGCCGGTTCGCACCCCCACCTCGCCAACCCGGAGTACCGATGACCACGCCGACGACGAACTGGCCGAGCCTCCGCGTCTCGGACTGGACCCCCACGCGCGAGACGCTGCACATGTGGACCCAGATCGTGGGGAAGATCCGCATGGCCCACGCTCCGCTGATCAACCACTGGTGGCAGGTGACCCTCTACGTCAGCCCGCGCGGACTGACGACGTCGGCCATCCCGCACCTCACAGGGGTCTTCGAGATCGAGTTCGACCTCCTCGGCCACCGGCTCGAGGTCCGCAGCAGCACCGGCGGCGTCGGGGGCTTCCCACTCCGGCCGATGCCGGTTGCCGAGTTCTACGCCCGGACCCTGGACGTGCTCGCCCGGCTCGGCATCGAGGCGCCGATCCGGCCCCACCCCAACGAGGTCGACCCGGCGATCCCCTTCGCCGAGGACCACGAGCACGCCTCCTACGACGGCGAGGCGGCCACCCTCTTCTGGCGGCAGCTGCTGCAGGCGAACCGCGTGATCGGCGAGTTCCGGTCCCATTTCGTCGGCAAGGTCAGCCCGGTGCACTTCTTCTGGGGCGCGATGGACCTCGCCTGCACCCGCTTCTCCGGGCGCACTGCCCCGCCGCACCCCGGAGGAGCGCCCAACTGCGGCGACTGGGTCATGGTCGAGGGCTACTCCCGGGAGCTGTCGAGCTGCGGGTTCTGGCCCGGTGGCGGCGAGGAGGGCGCCTTCTACTCCTACGCCTACCCGGCACCCGATGGCTTGGCCGAGCAGCCGATCGGTCCCGACGGGGCCTACTTCAGCACCGAGTTCCAGCAGTTCCTGTTGCCCTACGAGGTCGCCCGGGCCGCGCCCGACCCGGACCGCGCGGTCGCCGAGTTCCTCCGCACCACGTACGAGGCGCCCGCGGACCTCGCTCGCTGGGACCGCGCAGCGCTGGAGGACGATCCTCGCCGGTGGCACCGGGCCCCAGCGCCCGCCGACCGCTGAGGCGGTCCGCGCACTCCCGTCGACCGGAGGTCCAGGGGCCGGCTCCCCTCACCCGGCCTCGGAGGTCCGCCGCTCCTCCATGTGCTCGGCCTCGTCCTCGGCGCGGTCGAAGGTGTACATGACCACGGTCGCCGTACTGGTGAAGGCGGCGACGAGCGCGAGCAGCAGCGACGGGACGAATGCCGACGGAGGAGGCAGCCACCCGCCGGCGGCCCACGGTAGGACCACCAGCAGCAGGACCAGGACGGTCGTGGCGATCTCGTTCACGGCGACGGACGCCGACAAGCGCGTCGACCCCCTCGCCATGATCCGGCGGGAGGTGTCGACGGTCGCCGCGACGAGCGCTGCGCCCAGCAGCGCGAAGGACGCCGCCGCCCACCCGGGTCCCATCCCCACGAGGACGACCGGCACGAGCAGCGGGAGGCTGTAGGCCACGAACACCCACCGGGCGCCGGACCGCATGTACCGGTCCGCGGCCGCGCCCGGCCCGCGCTCGGAGTGCAGCGAGGAGTTGAGGTAGAAGAACACCCCGAGGGTGAACGTGCCGAGCAGGGTCGCGGAGATCCCGGCCATGCCGAGCAGGAATGGGTCCGACACATCTCGCACGTGCTCGACCCCCTTCCGCGGGCGGGCGCATGGTCACGACCGCCGGGAACCCGGTCCGGTCATCGGCGCCGGGCAGCGGCCGACCTTGCAGGTGAGCCCGCCCTCCGGTGGCCTCGAGCTGCTCGGGTGCGAACCGGTCGTCCCGGGGCCGCTCGTCGTCCTCCGTTGCCGTGGCGCAAATCTCGCAGCACTCGCGGCTCCCTCGCGTCGGTGGAAGACACCTAGGCTGCCGACGAGAACAGCCGGCTACGGACGAGGAGCGCTGGTGGGGCTCGTGGGCCGGCACGCCGAGCACGAGGCGGTCGGGCAGCTGCTCGCCGGGGCGCGTGCCGGGCGCAGCGCCGCCCTCGTCGTGCGCGGGGAAGCCGGGATCGGGAAGACCGCGCTGCTGGAGCGCGTCCGCGACGCGGCGGTCTCGTCCGGTTTCCGGGTGGAGCACGCGATGGGGGCCGAGTCGGAGACGCAGTTCGCATTCTCGGGGTTGCACCAGCTGTGTGCACCGCTGCTGGACCGCGCCGGTGCGCTGCCCGACCCGCAGCGGGCTGCTCTCGGCGTTGCGTTCGGGCTGCGCGCCGGGACGGCGGCCGACCGGTTCCTGGTCGGGCTGGCCGTGCTCAACCTGCTGGCCGAGGCCGCCGAGGAGGACCCGCTGCTGTGCCTGGTCGACGATGCGCAGTGGCTGGACCAGGCGTCCGCGCAGGTGTTGGAGTTCGTGGCTCGGCGGGTGGGGGCCGAACGCTTGGTGCTCGTGTTCGCGGTGCGCGACCCGGACGAGGGCGAGACTCTCCCGTTCTCCGGGCTACCCGAGCTACGTCTGGCCCGGCTCGGTGAGGCCGACGCGGAGGCACTGCTGACCGCCACCTCCCGCGTCCCGCTGGACGAGGTCGTACGCGCCCGCATCGTGGCCGAGGCACGTGGCAACCCCCTGGCGCTGCTGGAGCTGCCCCGCAACGCGCAACCGGCGCACCTGGCTGGGGGGTTCGAGCTGCCCGATGGGCCGGACGTCCCTCGCCGCGTCGAGCACAGCTTCCAGCACCGTTCGGGCAACTTGCCGGCCCAGACGCAGCTGCTGCTGCTGGTCGCCGCGTCCGAGCCGACCGGCGATGCGGCGCTGTTGTGGCGTGCCGCCGGGCAGCTCGGGCTCCACCGCGACGCCGCCGTGCCCGCGGAAGCGGCCGGGTTGGTGGAGATCGGCACCCGGGTGCGGTTCCGCCATCCGTTGGTGCGCTCGGCGGTCTACCAGGCGGCCAACGCACCGGACCGTCGCCGCGCCCACGGTGCCCTGGCCGAGGCGACCGATCGGCAGGTCGACCCCGATCGCCGTGCCTGGCACCGCGCGCAGGCCGTGTCCGGAGTCGACGAAGAAGCCGCCGCGGCGCTGGAGCGCTCGGCCGGCCGAGCACAGGCCCGTGGCGGGGTGGCGGCCGCGGGCGCGTACCTGCAGCACGCGGCCGAGCTGACCCCCGAGCCGCCCACCCGTGCGAGACGGGCGCTCGAAGCCGCCTACGCCAAGCACGAGGCGGGCGCGTCCGCCGTCGCGCTGGAGCTGCTGTCGGTCGCCGCAGCCGGACCGCTGGACGCCCTGCAACACGCCCGCCTCCAGCTGCTGGAGGCCCAGGTGGCCTTCCACCTGACCCACGGCAGCGTTGTGCCCGGGAAGCTCCTGGATGCCGCCGCGACGCTCGCGCCGCTGGACCCCGCACTGTCCCGCGAGACCTACCTGCACGCGCTCGATGCGGCGACCATCCTCGGTGGACCGAGGCGCGGCCTGCTGGAGGTGGCCGAAGCCGCCCGGGGCGCTCCCCCACCGCCCGGGCCACCGAAGCCGGCCGATCTGCTGCTGGACGGCCTCGTGACGGCGTTCACGAACGGCTACGGAGCGGGCGTGCCCGGCCTGCGCCGGGCGGTGCAGGCGTTCCGTGCGCAGGAATCGACCGCCGAGGCGAGGGCTCACGACGACAGCCACCGCTGGCTCTGGCTGGCCAGCCGCACCGCCGCGGGGCTCTTCGACGACGAGATGGCCCTCCTGCTGGCCCGCCGCAACGTCGCGCACGCACGCGAAGCGGGGGCCTTGGCGGCACTCCCGGGAGCGCTCGTCTTCCTCGCCGCTTCGCTGGTGCTCACCGGCGAGACGTCGCAGGCCGTCGAGCTCACCGCCGAGGGCGAAGAGCTGACCCGCGCCACCGGGGCAGTTCCGCTCCGGTACGCACAGCTGGTCCTCCTCGCCTGGCGCGGCGATCGAGCCCGGACCGAGGAGCTGTGTGCGGCCAGCATCGAGGAGGCGGCCGGGCGTGAGCACGGCACGGAAGTGGCCCTCGCCCACTACGCGATGTCGGTGCTCTCCAACGGGCTGGGCGATCACCCGGTCGCACTGGACGCCGCCGCACGGGCGTGCGAGGCCCACGAGCTGACCCACAGCAACCTGGCCCTCCCGGAACTCGTCGAAGCCGCCGCCCGCTCCGGCCGGCCGGATCGTGCGGCCCCCGCCCTGGAGCAGCTGAGTGCGCGTGCCCGCGCCAGCGGCACCCCGTGGGCGGTCGGGATGGCGGCTCGGTCGCGCGCGCTGACCAGCACCGGGGCGGCAGCCGAGCAGGACTATCGCGAGGCCATCGAGTCTCTCCGGAACTGCCAGATGGCCACTCACCTCGCCCGCACCCATCTCGTCTACGGGGAGTGGCTGCGCCGGGGGGGGCGCCGCCAGGACGCGCGGGACCAACTGCGCACCGCCCACGAGATGCTCACGGGCATGGGCGCGGAGGCGTTCGCCGCCCGGGCCGCCCGCGAGTTGCGCGCCACCGGCGAGCACCCGCGTAGCCGGACCGAGCAGTCCACCGATGCGCTCACCGCCCAGGAGCTGCACATCGCCCGGCTGGTGGCTACCGGGGCGACCTCCCGGGAGGTGGGCGAGCAGCTGTTCCTCAGCCCGCGCACGATCGAGGCCCATCTGCGCAACATCTTCCGCAAGCTGGGCATCACCTCCCGCCGGCAGCTCAGGGACCTGCGGCTCCCCTGACCGGAGGGCCGAGGTCGTGGCGTTGCGCGAAACGCCAGGCGAACTCGGCGACGTCCGGTCCGGCCCGGTCGGTGAAGAGGCCTTCGCCGTCAGGCCCCGGCCACGCGTGCTCCATCTCGGGCACGAGGAGGTACTCGACGAGCGTGCGCCCCTCAGCGGTGACGTGGACGGTGTGCTCGTACGCGTGGCGGCCCCGGGTGGCGGGGACGGACGTCGTGGTGGCGGTGAGCGCGAGGCTGTCGTTGAGCAGGCCGTCGTCGACGAGGTCGTTGACGTGGGTCCACTGCTCCACGAGCCGCTCGCCGACGATCGTCGGGACCACGTCGTCCTGACCGCCCTGGACGACCAGCAGGGGGACGTGCCGCTCCCGGTCGGCCATCTGCGCCCGTGCCTGCCGTGCCGTCGCGCTCACCGGCGTGCCGTCCGGATCATCGGCATCGACCTGGTCCAGGCCGAACTCACCACCGGCGACGGAGGTCGCCGTCGCGAACACGTCGGGGTACGTGGCGGCGAGGACGACGGCCGCCCCCGCTCCCGACGACGCCCCGGCGACGTGCACCCGGGCCGGATCGGCGCCGTAGGTGTCGACCACCTCGCGCGCGACCCCGGCCAGCAGTGCCGGTTCGCCGGCGCCGCGTTGCTGGTTCCGCGGATCCGCCGAGTTCCAGCAGTTGAGCAGGCTCTCGAAGGGCTGCTGCGTCGGGTAGACCACGATGAAGCCCTGGCGGTCGGCGAGCACGTCGAACTGCGTGGTGCGCTGCATCGAGTTCCAGCCGAAGCCGGACATCCCGCACCCGTGGATCGCCATCATCACCGGCAGCTCGGTGCCCCCGGCGTACTGCGGGGGCAGGTGGACCCGGTAGTTCTGCCGGGTGCCGTCCGTGGCGTGATGGACGTGGTCGCGGTCCCCCGGCCCGCCCGCCCACGGCCACCCGAAGTGGAGCACGCTGAGGACAGCGACGACCGCAGGGACGAGCAGCACGGAGACCACCGGAGCGACCAGGCGCCACCCGCCACGGGACCGGTGCGCTCTCACCGGATGACCGCCCGCACGGCGGTCGCGATCGGGGTCTCGCCCTGGGTGAGCTCGAGGATCTGGCGCCGGATCCGCGGTTCGTGCAGGAGCTCGGCCAAGGTGGCCGCGACGTCCTCCCGCGGTATCTCGTCGTGGGGCTGGGCTGGGCCGAGGGCGATCCTTCCGGTTCCGGGGCGGTCGACGAGCATCGAGGGCCGGAGGATCAGCCAGTCGAGATCGCTCAGGGTGACCGCGACATCGGTCAGCTTCTTCACCGCGAAGTAGTGCTCCGCGTCGTCGTCGAGGGCGCGCTGGCGCCAGGCCTCGGGCAGCACCGAGACCAGCGCGAAGCGCGACCCACCGGCCAGGCGGGCGGCCTCGAGGGCGGTCACCACACCGTCGCCGTCGACCGCATTCGTGACCCGCCTGCTCCCGCCGTTGGATCCCGCGGTGTACACCAGCACGTCGACGCCGCGGAGCATGGCCGCCAGGGCATCGGCGGACAGGACCCCGATGTCGCCGACGCGCACGGCCACGCCCCGCGCGGCGAAGTGCGCCCGCTGGTCGTCCAGCCGCACCAACCCCGAGACGACGTCGCCTCGGCTGGTCAGTTCCCTCTCGAGCAGTCCGCCGACGGCTCCGCTGATCCCGACGACGAAGACGTTCACGACGTGTGCCCTCCCTCGAGCGTCCGTCCCGGCGCCGGGGGCCGACGACCCGTGCCGCCGGTCACGGCCGGACCGGGCCGCCCGACCGGGCCGCCGCCCGGTCCCGCAGCGCGGCGTTCATCGCGGCGAAGCCGGCCTCGGTGTCATCGAGGACGCGCCGCACGAACGGGACGAGCAGGCCGCTGAACACCTCGCGCTGGGCGAAGCGGGTCCCGCCCCCCGGCAGGGGCTCCAGGCGCAGCTCGTGCTCGCCGTCGAAGATCCCCGGCAGGAGGAGCCGGCCTCGCCAGCGCAGGAGCGCGCCGTCCTCGACGGCGAGCACGGTCGGCCGGAAGGTCATCGACCGCCGTCCGGGTCGGATCGTCACGGACAGGGGTTCGCCGACCGCCGGCCGCCCGGACAGCTGGGTCATGAACGGATTCCACTCGGCGTACCGGTCGGTGTCGGCGAGGACGTGCCAGACCGTCGCGGGTGACGCCGGGATGTCGATGGCGTGCTCGATGGTCCTCATGGCTCTCGTCCCGGTCCCGCGCTCAGGACGAGCCGAGGAAGGCCAGCAACGCCGCGTTGACCTCGTCGGCGTGGGTCCAGAGCAGCCCGTGCGGGGCGCCCTCGACCTCGACGTACTGCGCCTCGGGGAGGAGCTGGCGGAAGCGGCGGGCAGTCGCGTCGATCGGCAGGATGTTGTCGGCGGTGCCGTGCAGGATCAGCGCCGGCTTGCCGCTGGTGCGCACCGATTCGACGTCGGCGCGGAAGTCCTCGATCCAGGCGGGGACGACGGCGTAGGCCGCCACCGGCGCACTGGAGACGGCGACACCCCAACTGGCGGTGACCGCCTCCTGGCTGATCCGGCTGCCGAGGTTCTCGTCGAGGTCGTAGAAGTCGGCGAAGAACTGGCTGTACCAGGCGTAGCGGTCGCCCCGTGCGGCGGCCTCGATGCCGTCGAAGACCTTCTGCGGCACACCGTCGGGGTTGTCGTCGCGGGCGACGAGGTACGGCTCCAGCGAAGCCAGGAAGGCGAGCTCGGCGATCCGGTCGGACCCGTGCCGCGAGACGTAGCGGGCCAGCTCACCGGTGCCCATCGAGAAGCCCACGAGCGTCACCTCATGGAGGTCCAGGGTCTCCAGCAGCGTGGCCAGGTCGTCGGCGAACGTGTCGTAGTCGTAGCCGGAGCCGACCTTCGACGACCGGCCGAAGCCGCGCCGGTCGTAGGTGATGACCCGGTACCCGGCGGCGAGCAGCTCGCGCGTCTGGCGCTCCCAGCTGTGCCCGTTCAACGGGTAGCCGTGGATGAGGACGACGGGCCGGCCCGCGCCCTGGTCCTCGTAGTAGAGCTCGACCGGGGTGCTGTTCTCCTGGCCGACGCTGATGTGTCCCATGATCTGTCTCTCCCTCTGTCGGTCGAACCTGTTGCTGGTCGGGGTGGCGGAACGGCTGCCGCGGACCCGGCCGGGACCCGGGGTGGTCACTCGGTGAACCAGGTGGCGACGACGATCCCGAGCGGGACGAGCGCGAAGCTGCCGTAGCAGGCCAGCACCAGCCAGGCCGACGCCAGCGACGTCCGGATCACGGCGACCCGGCGGGCAGCCGGCCGGATCGAGAGCGGAGCGGCGCTCCACCTCAGCGGTCCCTCGGCCCGGCTGGTCGTCGCCATGTCGGAAGACTCGCCCGCCGGGCGGCACCTTCGCGTCGGTAGGAACCCCGTAGATCCTGCCGACCTGCGCCTCCGCCGAGCCGCCAGCCGGCTCCTGCTGGGTCGTCGGCCGAGCCGAAGGGATCGAGGTGGTCCGGCAGAGGACGCCCGAGCGGACGGATGGCCGACGGCGGCGCTGCAGTCGCCGAGGGCCGCCGTGTGCGCCCCTCCCCCGGTGGGATCTCCGGCGTGCGTCGCCGGACCGAGCGGCGGCCGGCCCGGGACTCCTCGGCGAGCTGCCGGGAGGCCGTGACCGAAGCAGGTTCGGCGTCGGAGGGCGGCCGTGACGGAGCGTCGAGGGACACGGGGTCCCCGCCGGCGGGCGCGGTCACCGGCGCGGCTCCCAGCGGAACATCCGCCGGGCGACCGCGATGGCGACGACCACCCAGGCGAAGGTGGGCGCCAGCAGCGGCAGTGAGTCGGCGAGCGGGACACCGCCGTTCCAGGCATCCACGACCAACTCGGTCGCGGAACCGCCGGGCAGCAGCCGCTTCAGCCAGCCGAGCTCCTCGGTGCCGCTGATGCCGACCCAGCTGGCCACGGCGATGACGCCGAGGCTGAGCGGCAGGGTGGTGATCTGGGCGTGTTCGGGCGACCGGGTGACCCCGGCCGTGGCGATGCCCAGCGCGAGCATCATGACCAGCGCCGCGGCGATCGCCGCGACGAGCAGTGCCACCTGTGCCGGCGCCACGCTGACCCCGGCGAACACCACGAGGATGACCGCCACCTGGAGCACCGCGGTCACGGCGACCGGGAGCACGAGGCCGGACAGGATGGCCGGGTCGCTGGCCGCCGTCGAGCGCAGCCGCTTGAGGAACAACGTCTGCCGGCGAGCGGCCAGCGTGGTCACCGTCGTGGCGTACAGGCCGAACGCGGCGACGGTGAAGACGAGCACAGCGGCGACGTAGCCGAGGCTGCCGATCCGTTCGAAGGTGTCGCGGGACCAGATGAAGAAGGCCGCGGCCGCCGCGGGCATGAACAGGTTGGTGATCAGCACGGCCCGGTTGCGGAAGATCTGGACGAGCTCGCTCTGCGCGATGGTGAACATGGAGGTCCTCTCGGGGTCGGTCAGGAACGCCCTGCGGCGGTGCCGATGGCCCGGAACACGTCGTCCAGGCCGGTGGGCGCCGCGGCCAGCCCGGGCAGTTCGACCGCCCGGTCGTCGGCCCAGTCGAGCAGCTGCTTGAGGTCGGACTGCAGGTCGAAGGTCTCGATGACGTAGCCGCTCCCGTTCACGGGGGCGGAGTGCATCGGCGGGGCCGGCGCACCGACCGGCAGCGAGAAGCGGATGGACGCCGGGAAGGCCTTGGTCAGCTCGGCGACCGTGCCCTGGGCGACGAACCGGCCCTGGTGCATGAGCCCGATCCGGTCGGCCCGCTGCTGGGCCTCCTCGAGGTAGTGGGTGGTGAGCACGATCGTGGAGCCGTGCTCGCGCAGCTCCTGGACGGCGGCCCACAGCGCGTCGCGGGACGCGATGTCCAGCCCCGTGGTGGGTTCGTCGAGGAAGACCAGCTCGGGACGCCCGTACACGGCGGTCGCGAAGTCGACCCGGCGCTTCTCGCCGCCGGACAGCTGGCCGACCTGGGTGCCGGCCTTCGAGACGAGGTCGGCGAGGCCGAGCACCCGGTCCACGTTGTCGGTGCGCCCGGTGAGCCGACCGATCAGACGCACGGTCTCCGCGACGGTGAGGTCGGGTGAGAACCCGCTCTCCTGCAGCATGATCCCGGTCCGCGGGCGCACTGCCCGGCGGTCGGTCGGGCTCGCCCCGAAGACGCGTACGGCACCCGATGACGCCCGCCGGTGGCCCTCGACCACCTCCAGGGCCGAGGTCTTGCCCGCTCCGTTGGTGCCGAGCAGCGCGTAGAGCTCCCCCGGTTCGACCTGGAAGGACAGGTCGGTGACCGCGGTGAAGTCGCCGTAGGTGACGGTCAGCTCGTCGACGTCGATGACGGGGGTCGTTGCCATGCGTCCATCCGACCGGCTCCCGCTGGGGGTGCCCAGTGCCGTAGCGTCAGTTCCCGGTGTGACGCCCGCCTGTCGTGCTCATGACACGGCGTCACTGGTGCCGGGGTGCGACCTCGTCCGACGATGGGACGTTCTCTGCCCCTCGTCCAGGAAGCAGCCCATGGAGACCCGGACCACCCCCCGGCAGCAGGCGCTCCCGCCGCTCGCCGGTCCAGCGGCGGCGATGACCTCGCGGCGACGGTTCCGGTCGCTGAACCTCACCCTGTTCCTGCCCCTGCTCGCGGTCGTCGGCGTGCTGCTCGTCATCCGGCAGGCGCAGACGTGGTCGCAGGTGGTCGTCCTGGGGCTGGGCGTGACAGCAGCGCTGGTCGCCTTCGAGCGGTGGACCGCCGGCGACACCTCCCGGGTCGCCGTCCCGTGCCTGGCGATCGCGGCGACGGTCTGGCCGTACGGCGTGCTGGCGACGGACGGAGACATCCAGGCCGCCTACTACCCGCTCGCCATCGTGAGCGGCCTGACGATCCCCGCGCTGCCCCGTGCCCGGGCCGCCGCAGCTGCCGGGGTGACCGCCTACGTGGCCGCAGTGGGGGCGCTGGGCGTGGTGACCTCGGCAGCGCCCGGCGTCGACGGGCTGCTCGCCGACGTGATCCTGCCGACCGGCTTCACCGCGATCCTGCTCGGGCTGATGTTCCCCAACAAGCGCTTCTACGACGTCGTCGCGGAGCTGGAGGAGTCGCGGGAACGGGAGGCGGAACTCGCCGTCGTCCGCGAGCGGATGCGCTTCGCCAGCGACCTGCACGACATCCAGGGCCACACCCTGCACGTGGTGAAGCTGAAGATCGCGCTGGCCCGCAAGCTGCTGCACACCGATCCGGCACGCGTGGAGCAGGAGCTGCGCGAGGTGTACGACCTGGTCGGCGACACGATCGGGCAGACCAGGGAGCTGGCCTACGGCCGGCGCAGGCTCAACATCGCCGCGGAGCTCGAGAACGCGAAGAACCTCCTGGAGGCAGCCGGCATCCACGTCCACGTCGACTGCCGCACCGAGGCCCGTGCCGACGATCTCCTGGCGCAGGTGCTCCGGGAGACGACGACCAACATCCTGCGCCACTCGCGGGCGACGCTCGTCCGCGTCGCATTGTCCGAGAACGGCCTCAGCGTCGTGAACGACGGCGTCCGGGAGGAGGGCTCACCCGAGCTGCGCGGACTCGCCGACCTGGCCCGCCGGGTGTCGGACGACGGCGGTGAACTCACCGTCGAGCGAGCGGACGGGTGGTTCCGGACGACGGTGGTCTTCCCCGCGACGCCCAGCCCTGGCGAGCGGGCGGCCACGGCCGGCGAGGCGGG
Source organism: Modestobacter marinus (assembly GCF_011758655.1). Classification (NCBI taxonomy): domain Bacteria; kingdom Bacillati; phylum Actinomycetota; class Actinomycetes; order Geodermatophilales; family Geodermatophilaceae; genus Modestobacter; species Modestobacter marinus. The sequence continues at coordinate 312,390 of NZ_JAAMPA010000002.1, read as the reverse complement.
CCGATGACCACGGTCGTGCTGGCCGATGACGAGGTGCTGCTCCGGAGCGCCCTCGCGTCCCTCCTCCCCCTGGAAGGGGACATCACGGTGCTGGCCGAGGCAGCCGACGGCGCATCGGCCGTGACGGCCACGCTCGCCCATCGGCCCGACGTGCTGGTCGTCGACCTCGAGATGCCCGGCCTCGATGGGCTGGAGGCCGTCGCCGACATCCGCCGCGTACTGCCCGATCAGGTGGTCCTCATGCTCACCCGGCACGCGCGGCCCGGCGTGCTGCGCAGTGCCCTGAAGCTCGGCGTCCAGGGCTTCGCGAGCAAGGCCGCCGAACCCGCGCACATCGCCACCGTCATCGCCGCACTGCACGGCGGCCGGAGGTGGATCGACCAGGACGTCTCGGCGGCGGCCATCGTCGACGACTGCCCGCTGACCGACCGGGAGCTCGAGGTGCTCAGGGTGACCCGCGACGGGTACTCCGTCGCCGAGATCGCCGGCCGGCTGCACCTCGCGCCCGGCACGGTGCGCAACTACCTGTCCAGCGCCATGCAGAAGACCCAGACCCGTACCCGGCACCAAGCGGCGCGTTACGCGCATGAGCACGACTGGCTGTGACCATGCCCGGCGGGCCGGCAGGTCCTGGCGGCGGGATGAGCCGACGGACTGCGGGTCGGTCAGCACCGGTGAAGCACCAGGAGGTCGGCGGGCGCCCCTCCTCCACCAGGCGGTGCCCGTCACCGCGGGCCTCGGACCTCACGTCGACTACGACTGCAGGCGTGTGCGCATGTGGCGTGTCGCCCCTCGGACACCAAGACGAATCCCACGGTCCTCCGGCCGGCGGTGGGTCTGCTCTTCCCGGCGTCGGCACTTCGACGCGATGCCCGACGGACACCTCGGGCCGGCCCGGCGTCGCCTGGGTCGCTGACCGACCCGTTGGGCGATGAGCCACATCGCCCCGGACACGCTGAGCGGGTCCGGCCATCGGTAGCAGTACCCGAACGCCGGCCTCCCCCGTCGAGCATGGCGGGGCCTGCCCGTCGGAGACTCGCGCCGTCACAGCGATCAGATCCTGCTCGCCGAGGCCGGCGAATGACCGTGACGTCCCGCTGAGTGGAGGATGTAGCCCTCACCGTGTCGGTCAGCCGTGGAGTGGCCATGACGATCAGTGCCGGCTGCGCCACCTCGGTCGCGGGAGCCGGCCGGTTGAGCAGGGCGAGCACGTTGCGCATGAAGTGCACCCGGCAGCGTTGCCACGCCGCTTCTCTCGACCGCACCGTCCCGTCCGTCCGGGGCCCGTCGTCCCGGCGCCATTCACCGCAACACGTCAGCCGCGTGCGCATGTACCGTGTCGCCCCTCGCACACAGGCGGACTCCCGCCGGGGTCCGGGACTCCTGAGAGGCGGAGCTCATTCCTGGCACGGCGAAGCCACCATGGGCAGCACCGGAAGTCGGTCGGACGGAGCCCGAGCGGTCCGCAGCAGGACCCGTCAGGTGAAGCTGATGAGGGGCTTGATGATCCCGTCTTCCTTGTCCGCCATCATCTGGAACGCCCGCTCGACGTCATCGAACGCGAAGCGGTGGGTCGTCATCGGGGTGGGGTCGATCCGACCCGTCTGGAGCAGCCGGATCAGGCGTCCCATTCGCTCGCTGCCCCCGGGGCACAGCCCGGTGTGGATCGCCTTGTCGTTCATGCCGAGGCCGATCGCATCCAGCGGCAGCTGCAGCGGTGCGGGGTTCTCCCCGTGGTAGCCGATGTTGGAGATGCGACCTCCGGCCTTGGTCGCCCGCACACAGCCCTCGAAGGTCGCCGGGAAACCGAACGCCTCGATGGCAGCGTCCACACCCTCGCCACCAGTCAGTTCCATGATCTGCTCGACGGGGTCGCCCGCGGTGAAGTCGACGACGTCGTCGGCACCGAACTTCCTGGCGAGCGCCTGTCGTTCGGGCCGGGACTCCACGGCGATCACCCGCCCGGCCCCCAGCAGGTTGGCTCCGATCGTGGCGCAGAGCCCCACCGGCCCCTGCGCGAAGACCGCGACGGTCTCACCGAACTGGATGCGGGCATGCTCGGCACCCATGAACCCGGTGGACAGCATGTCGCAGGTGTAGACGGCCTGCTCGTCGGTCACGTCGTCCGGTATCGGCGTCAGATTGGCGGTGGCCGCGGGCACGATGAAGTACTCCGCCATGTTGCCGTCCATCTGGGCGGTGTACCGGTAACCCCCCAGCGCACCCCCGCACTGGCTGGTGAACCCGCGCTGGCAGTAGTCGCAGCGGAAGCAGGGGGTGACGGCGTTGACCGCAACCCGTTGTCCCTCGGTGAACCCCGACACCGCCGAGCCCAGGGCATGGACCACCCCGACGGATTCGTGACCGAGCGTCCGGCCGTTCTCGACAGGGAGGGCACCCCTGACGGTGTGCACGTCGGATGTGCAGATCAGGGACGCCGTGGTCCGGACGACGGCTTCCTCCGGTCCTGGAGTCGGGATGGACTTGTCCACCACTGCCGTCTTCCCGACCTCGGTCATGACGAAAGCACGCATCGTGTCGGCCACGGGGCACCCCTTGCCTCCAGCGTCGGACCTGAGCCCACGGAGGTCGAGCCGGCCCACGACTCCCCGACGGGGTCGATGACGTGCAGGGTCGCGCAACCGCGTCGGCACGCACAAGCCATCCGCGTGCGGCACGTGGGAATCCGGGACCAGGGTCGCCTGGCGTCGGCAGCCCATGCGGTCGCGCCGAACATGCGGTCCTCCGGCACGTCCTCCAGGGCCCGGGCGTGACGCACACCTGGATCGTCTGAGCTACGTCGTCCTCTGCACGCCCCACGCAGAATCTGCACCATGGCCGGAGTGACCGGGCACCGCCCGAAGCAGCCTCGCCGCGCCCGGCAGGCTCAGTGACCCCGGAAGGCCTCCTCGAGCCACCACGACGGGCGGCCGCGCGCCACCTCGGCGTCGACGAGCAGGGGCGCGCTCCGCCGGCCGGCGACCCAGGACGCCACCGGGGCGAGGTCCTCGACGTCCCGGACCGTGACGGCTTCGAACCCGTGGCCGCGCGCGATCGCGGCGAAGTCCGTCGCCGGGCAACGGACCGTGTCCAGCACGGCCGGCGGGAGTTCCTCGGTTCTCCTGTCGGCACGTCGGCAACTCCCCTGAGGCGGAGTTCCAGCTGTCCTGGTCAACACACCTGGCTGGCACCGTCCGGGAGCACCACGATCTTGCCCACGTGATCGCGGCGCAGGAACTGCGCCTGGGCGTCGTGGATGGCGGAGAGCTCATGACGCGCGGCCACCCGAGGGATGATCTCGCCGGCCCGGGCGTGCTCCACCAGCTTCGTGAAGTGCTCCGCAGTGTGCATCGTCGACCCGATGAGCCGCCGGTTGTGCAGGTAGAGCCGGCGGAGGTCGATCGCGGCGACCGGCCCGGCCACCGCTCCGGCCACCACGGCCCGCCCACCGGGCACGAGGACGTCGATCAGCTGCCCGAGCTGATCGCCGCCGACGACGTCCACCACGGCGTCGACGCCGCCGGGATGGACCGCGCGCACCACGGCGACGACGTCCTGGACCGACCCCGAACGGTCGATGGTCCGGGTCGCACCCGCCTGCTCGACCAGGGCCGCCTTCGTCCGCCCGGTGACCGCCGTGACCAGAGCCCCGCGGGCAGCGGCGAGGCCCACCGCGGCCAGCCCCACCCCACCGGACGCCCCCGTCACCACGACGGTCTCCCCGGGCATGATCCGGGCTCGCTCCAGCATCCCCATGGCGGTCCCGGCCGCGATGGGGAGGCAGGCGAGCTGCTCGTCGGTGAGGGGCGACTCGGTGACGTCGTGGACGCGGACCGCGTCCACGACGGTGTAGTCGGCGAATCCCCCGTCGAACTCGCTGCCGAGCACGGCCACGATCGGTGCGTCAGGCCCCTCGTGGGCGTAGCGGGCGGGGTCGACCAGCACGCGGCGTCCGACGAACTGTGGTGCCACCTCCGGGCCGACGGCATCGATCACCCCGACGACGTCCCCACCCTGGATCCGGGGGAATGCGATCGGACCGAGCCACCCCGCCCGCGCATCCGGGTCCTCGGCGGTCCCGTAGGCCCCCTCGCGGGTCCACACGTCGGTGTTGTTCAGCCCCGCGGCGCTCACCCGCACCCGGACCTGCCCTCGTCCCGGGAGCGGGATCGGGATGTCGCGCCGGACGACGAGGACCTCCGGGCCGCCGAATCCGGTGAGGACGGCGGCCGTCATGGTGGGCTGTTCGCGCACCTGCCCAGCGCTCCTCTCCGAGAGCCGATGCCCGAGTCCCCACTCGGATCTCGACGCCGGCGTCGTGGTGCACGGGCGTCGTCCGGTCGCGAGCTGGCCAGCACGGCGGTCATCAGCTGCGCCATTCCTACCGCTCGATGCGCACATCCGCACGGGTTGCCTCGACGTACTCGCCGATGCCTCGTCCACCGGATCAGCCGCGACGTGCCGACGCCGGCCTCACCGAGCAGCACCGTGCCCGCCCGGCGCCGCGGGCGGCCTCGTCGACGGCACGGACCAGGTGGTCCCGCTCGGCGCGCCGGCCGATGATCCGTGGGCGGAGGAGCAGCTCCACGGGTGCGTTCTCCCCCGGTGTCAGCCCGCACCCGTGCAGACGGGTGACACAGCCCTCGTTCGAGGACCGCACGGCGGGCCGTAGGCACTCCCCCGCCACCACGGGCGGCCGGATGGCCTGCAGAGCGGCCGCCCACGGGGTTCAGTGAGCCAGGCATGTCCCGACCTGGGTCTCCAGGAGGCACTGGGGTGCCCCGCGTCCGGTGGAGTCAGGTGTCGACGCGGCCCGTCTCGTAGGCCCACATGACGATCTCCACACGGTTGCGGGCACCGAGCTTGCGCATGAGAGCGGCGATGTGCGTCTTGACGGTGCTGAGGCTGATGGACAGCTCGTCGCCGATCTCGCCGTTGGTCCGCCCGCGAGCGGCAGCGAGCAGGACCTGTTCCTCTCGTGCGGTGAGCGCCTCGACGGGCTCGGGTGGCCTCGACCGCGCGCGCCGGTCGGCGAAGGAGGACAGCAGCCGAGCCGTGACGCTCGGTGCGATCAGGGCGTCGCCACGGGCAGCGGCATGGACGGCCTGGGTGAGCATCTCCGTACCGGCGTCCTTGAGCAGGAAGCCGCGGGCGCCGGCCTCCAGCGCGCCGTAGACGTGGTCGTCGAGGTCGAAGGTGGTGATGACGACGACGGCCAGCGGATCGGCGACGTCGGCTCCGGCGAGTTGCCGGGTCGCCTCGATCCCGTCGACCTCGGGCATGCGGATGTCCAGCAGGCACACGTCGGGGCGCAGTGAACGGGCCAGGGCGATCGCCTGCCGGCCGTCGGCGGCCTCGCCGACGACGGCGATGCCCGGTTGGGCGTCGAGGATCATGCAGAGCCCTGCCCTGACGATGTCCTGGTCGTCGGCTACGAGCACCCGGATCGTCATGACGCACGCACCGTCCGAGGGAGCGAGGCGTGGACACTCCAGCCGCCACCTGGGTCGGGTCCGGCGCGCAGGGTGCCCCCGAGCAGGCTCGCCCGCTCGGCCATGCCGCGCAGCCCGTACCCACCGTGCGGAGGGCTGGTCGTGCTCGCCTCGCCGTCGTCGTGCACCCGCAGGTCGACCTGGCTGCGGCCGGTGGTGACGTCCACGCTGACGTGGGTGGCGCCGGAGGCGTGCCGGGTCGCATTGGTGACCGCCTCGGCGGCGATCAGGTAGAGGGCGGTGCCGACTGCGGGGTCGACGGCCTCGACGTCACCGGAGACCTGCACGCGGACGCCCAGCACCTCGCCGCCGGGACGAGCCAGCCGCTCGATGTCCGCCACGCCCCGGCGGGGGGCGAGATCGGCGTCCGTGCCATCACGGAGCACCCCCACCAGGGCGCGCATCTCCTTGAGCGTCTGGGACGCCTCCTCCTCGATGGTGACCAGGGTGGCCAGCGCACGCTCCGGATCTGCGGCCGACAGCGCGCGACCTGCCTGTGCCTGGACGGCGATGGCCGAGACGCGGTGGCCGACCGTGTCGTGCAGCTCGCGGGCCAGTGCGTTGCGCTGGCGCAACCGCACCTGCTCGATCTCGCGGTCACGGCTCCCGGTGCGGTAGCGCACTGCGGCACCGAGCGCGGCCGAGAACAGGAAGAAGCCGTAGCCGGCGACCACCTCCGCGGGTGAGGCCGGGACCGCGGCGAGGGTGACGGGCAGCCAGATGAGGACGATGCCGAGTCCGAGCGCAGCCTCACGCCCTGCTCCCCAGCGCAGCAGGGCGTAGGGCAGGACGAGCACCCCGGCGATGCTGTCCAGGCCGGTGACATCGACGGCCACGATCCTCGCGATGTCGAAGGCGAGGAGGGTCCCGAAGGCAACGGCGACTGCGGCCAGTGGCCGGGTGCGCCGCCACAGCAGGCTCGCCGCGACGACGACGCTGACACCGACCACCAGCGGCGCCCATGCCCTGTCCTCGCGCAGCAGCACCTCGACGAGCGAGATCGCGACGAGACCCCAGAAGAGCGCCCAGTCCCGCCACACCCGCAGCGGTGCGCCCGGCGGGCGAGGCTCGGCCCAGATCCCAGCAAGCATGCGTCCCCCTCCCGGCCAACCTAGGGGGGCCGGCGCCCGGGCGGATCAGCCGGAAGTACGGCGGATGTCCCGTCCCCGCGGCCAGGACGACTGGAGCCCGCAGGCGGATGTGTGGCCCGTCGACGCTCGTCATGGTGAGGACATCGACTGAGCCGACCTGGCCAGCTCACCAGCGCACAGGAGAAGTGATGACCAGCAGCAGCACGACCGCCGACGCATTCCAGGAAGCGCAGCTCCCGGTTCGAGCGAAGCTCGCAGCGGCCTGGAGCAGCTTCATGTTCCTCTACATCTACGTCGACTACCTCGCCCTGTACAAGCCCGGCTTCATCGACGAGATCCGGGGCGGCGTCGTCCATGAGTTCGACACCGGCCCGGCCTTCGTCTCCCTCGCACTCACGCTCATGGCCGTCCCGATCCTCATGATCCTGCTCTCCGCGACACTGCCCGCGCGTGTCGGCCGCGCCACCAACCTCGTCGTGGCAACGCTCTACATCCCCGTCTCGGTGTACAACGTGGCTGGCGAGGAGTCCTGGAGCTACTCCTGGTTCTACGGCCTCTCCATCGGACTCGAGGTGCTGCTCCTGGTCCTCGTCCTGCGCTGGTCCTGGACCTGGCCCCGGACCGCCCGAGCGATCGTGGAGCACCCCCGCGTCGGAGCCCACGCGTGAACCCGAGCCGAGTCCGCTGTGCAGCCGCGCCGGTTCAGCTGCACGGCAGCCGGCGGGGACAGCGACACCATGCCCTCGCCCCCGGATCGGCCGACGCGCTGCGCACCTCGGCAGCGGCAGCGAACTGCCGGGAGCAGCAGCGCGCCGCGCACCCGACCGGCGTCCACGACGGCTCGAATGCGACCAGAGCACGGACGTCGTCGGGCGACAGCGGTGCTCCTCGACTCCAGTAGCGGGCAGCGCCCGCCGCAGCGTCGTCATCCGCCAGTCCTGGGGGCCAACGACCGGTTCAGCCCCGCCGGCGCCCGGCGGCCGGCTCCGGCGCGCGGGTGTCCCGGCTCAGCCGGCGCCACAACCAGCCGGCCGGCACCCGGTTCCCGGAGACCACGTACTCCCGGACGGAATCCACCGTGAGCGTGGTGGTGAGCGCGCGGCGGGCGGCGGCCCACCCGGTCAGCAGCAGCTCGTCCCCCGGGGCCAGCAGGAAGTCCGCACCGGGGGTCAGGGTCGCCTGCCCGTCGCGCACGACCAACAGCACCAGTGCGTGCAGCTGCCGGTCGCGGTCGTCGGGGTTGCGCAGCAGGTCGCCCAGGCGCGCGTCGCCACCGGCGAGCCAGCTCCCGAGCGCCGGCGCCGCCCGCGGGGTCAGCGGGAGCGTCCACAGCCCCTCCAGGTGCCGGCCGCACAGCGCGGTGAGGCGCTCCACCAGCTCCGCCGCCCAGGCGTCGCCCTGCCGCGGCATCTCCCGGAGGAAGCGCCACAGCAGCGGCGTCGCCAGCTGGGCGTAGACCTCCCGGGCGACCACTTCGGTGGGGACGAGCAGGGTGTCGACCGCCATCGCCGCGAACAGCGGGGCGCTGGCCGGCCGGTTCTGCCGGGCGCTGACGAACAGGCCGGGGTTGGCCCGGCGGGCGGCGGCCACGAGGGACAGGTTGGTGGTGTCGTTGTCCGTACCCGCGACGAACCCCACCGCGGTCCTCACGCCGGCGCGGGCCAGCACGTCCGGGTCGACGCCGTCCCCCACCACGAGGTCGTCGTCGGCGTCCTCATCGGCCCTGCCCGGTCCCGGGTCGACGACGGTCACCGCGAGGCCCTCCGCGCGGAGGTCCGCAGCCAGCGACCGACCGAGCCTGCCGTACCCGCAGACCACCCATCGACCCTCACGCGGTGGGTGGCCGAGGGCGGGCAGCTCCGCGCCCGGCCCGCCCTCGAGCCAGGTCAGCAACCGGTAGGTGGCCGGTGCGCGGGAGGCCAGGCACAGGTGGTCGCCGTAGCTGTCGAAGGGATCGACCACGGTGGGCGAGCCGAAGGCCCGCATCCGCTCGGCCATCGCCGCGGACGTGGCACGGGCGATGACCGGCAGCTCCGGGCGGAGCAGGGCCGCGGCCATGACCACGGCGAGGTTGGCCTCGTCATCGTCGGTGAGGGCCACGACCGCCTCGCACGACGGCGAGCCCAGACCCATGACGGCGAGGTGCCCGGGGTCCCGCGCGTCACCGGCCAGGGCGGGGATGTCTGCGTGGAAGGAGTCCAGTTCCAGGTCGTCGATCCGCTCGTTCGCGTGGTCGAGCACCACGAATCGGCGGCCGAGCCGGTCGAGCGCGTGCCCGAGCAGCTCCCCGGCGCGCCCGTAGCCCGCCACCAGCAGGAACGGTTCCCCCAACCGGCTGACCTTGCGGGTGACGTGCTGGAGGGCCAGGGCGGCACGGAAGGCGCGGTCCTGCAGCAGGGCCAGCAGCGACCCGATGGCGTAGGCCCAGCCGATGACGCTCAGGTAGATCGACGCCATCGCCCACATCCGCTGGGCGGGGGTGAACGGGTACGGGATCTCGCCGAAGCCGATCGTCGTCGCGGTGTAGCTCATGAAGTAGAAGGCGTCGAAGAACCCCATCCGCCACGGCCGGCCGGCCGCGTCCTCGCCGGGGACCAGTGTCAGCCCCAGCACGCTCACCGCGAACACGACGATGAGCACGATCAGGGGGGCGCGCATCCGCCGCAGCACGAGGAACACCGGAGCCGACGCCTCGGCGTGCGGTACGGCGACCTCGGGCGGCGGGGGTCTGCTGGTCCGCCGGCCGTCGTCGTCCCACGCGAGCAGACGCCACCACACCAGGAGCAGGGGGTTGCCCACGACGTCCTCCGATCACCCGCGGTGGAACGACGCCGTCTCCACGACCAGCAGCACGACCGAGACCAGGTTCGCCAGCAGTGCGCCACCGGACAGCGACACGATGCTCGCCGTCGTGGAGGCGGTGAGCCCGGCGGTGGAGATGTAGGCGGCGTAGCCGAGCAGGAGGGCGGCGGCGATGAGCTGGAGGTCGGCGACCAGGCTCGTGGCCAGGTGGACCGCGCCGAGTTGCGTGCGGTCGCCGAACTTGAGCACGGTGGCGATGAGGTTGACGACGACCGCGGCGAACAACTCGTACCGGTTGTGCACCGTCGGGTCGTCGATGTCGCCGAGGAAGAACCCGAAGTTCAGGGTGGCGGCGAGCACGACGAAGAACCCGAACACGACCTTCTCGAGGTTCACCCCGCCCCCCCATCGCCGACCGGGCCCGTCGCGCGCCGCACAGCGGGTCCCGGCGGCATCGTGCACCCCCGGCGGGTCCGGCGCAGCAGCAATCGCCCTGCCGGTGGCCGCGCGCGCCCCATCCCCGCCCCATCCGCGCCCGGCGGACCGTCCCCCGCCGGCCTTCGTGGGAGCTCGGACGATCGGCCTGGGAGCCCACGCAGTCCACCTCCCCCGGGCGGCCGCCGGTGCATCCCGACGCCAGCAGCCGCCCGCGAACTGGGGCTCCCGTCCGGGTGGTGACCGACAGCACCAGGGGCAGCTGCCCCCGCACCCGATCGAGCCGAGAGGACCCGCGGCCCGGCAGTTCACGGGGATCGGTGGCGTCGGCGCCCTCACGCAGGCGCCGTGCTGGTGGTGTTCCTCCGCGACACAGCCGAGGGCGCGCGACCCGGCTGGGGCACGGCTCCCCCACGCATCGATGCCCGCGGCCGCGGGGGCTGGCGGATCACCGGGTCTCCCGCCGGTCCCGGACGAGCTCCACCCGCCTCGTCTCGTCGTCGGGGAGGACCACCACGACGCCGTACTGCGGGGTCCACTCCTCGGACACCAGGAAGAACGTGTCGTTGGTGTACTCCAGCAGCCGCAGCCCGACGTACCGGTACAGGTAGGCGCTCTGTTCGGGCGGCAGCTCCTCCTCCGTCGCCCCGGGGGCGTCGATGTGCAGGTGCGCCGCGCTGTAGACCACCACCTGCGGCTGGGAGGCCAGGTCCGCCACGAACCCCTGAGCCAGCCGCCGTCCCTCCACGGTCGCGTAGTTCGCGGCCGCGCTGAACAGGCAGATGGCCGTGAGCAGCGCGGCGCACGCGCGCACGACCACGTCCCGGGTCGCAGGCAGGGCGGCGTCCCCGGCCATGGACTGTCGCAGCCGCAGGAGGTACAGCACCAGCAGCAGGCCGGCCGCGACGGTCAGCGGGAAGGCGACGTAGGTCGTCGCGGGCCAGACTCGCCGGAGCAGCCAGGTGAGCAGCGGCAGCAGGACGGCGAACGCACCCAAGCCCCGCACGGACCAGCGCACGACCGGGTCACCACTCCCCCGGGCCGCGATGCGCCGGGCGAGCCACTGGTCCAGTGCCACCCACACGAGTGCGGCGACCGCGATCGAGATGAGGAGGATGAGCACCGGGCGGACGCTGCGGAGGAGGTACTCCCGGGTCGAGACCCGGAAGAGGCTCTCGTCCACACCGAGGTGCCGGGACTGCTCGGCGATGCGCACCCACCCGAAGTAGACCAGGAGCGCGGTGAGGACGGCGACGTTCGCCAGGGCACCCGCCAGCGCGCGCAGCAGTGCGTTGCGGTCGGTGACCTCGGCCACGGTCAGGGTGAGCTCTCGGCATCGGGCGGCAGGTCCGTCCCGGTGTCCTCGCCGACCTCACCCTCGGTGTCATCGACACCTCCCGTGGCACCGCCCTCGGACCCGTCCCCCTCGGACCCACCGCCCTCGGAGCCGTCCCCCTCGGACCCACCGCCCTCGGACCCACCGCCCTCGGACCCACCGCCCTCGGACCCACCGCCCTCGGACCCACCGCCCTCGGACCCACCGCCCTCGGACCCACCGCCCTCGGACCCACCGCCTCGGACCCACCGCCCTCGGCGCCACCGCCCTCGGACCCACCGCCCTCGGACCCACCGCCCTCGGCGCCACCGCCCTCGGACCCACCGCCCTCGGCGCCACCGCCCTCGGCGCCACCGCCCTCGGCGCCACCGTCGCAGTCACCGCCGCTGCCGACGGGGGGCGCCACCGACTCGTCGCAGTCAGGGGTCCGCGGATCGTCGACGAGGGACGTCCCCTGGTCTGCCTTCCAGAGCGGATACGTGCCCTCGGGGCAGCCGAAGGAGGCCGGTGGCTGCTGGAACAGCACGCTGGAGACCGCCCGGTGCACGGCACACACGTTCCCCCAGTTCCCCATGCCGCCGGTCCCGTACTCCGACTGCATCAGGTCGTGCCAGCGCCGGGCACCGGCCAGGTCGCCGCGGCAGGCGGCTGCGCCGGCCAGATAGACCAGGACGTTGCGAGGGCTGGTGAAGCCTCGCCACGTGTCGTTGATGACCGCCTCGGCGCCGTCGCAGACCAGCAGCGCGTCGAAACCCTGGATCTCGCCCTCGGTCCCCACGGAGTTGTCGCCCGAGGACAGAGACCACTCGTACTCGTCGGCACCACCGCCTCCCCCGCCGGAACCGCCGCCAGAGCCCCCACCAGAACCGCCGCCGGGACCTCCACCAGACCCTCCGCCGGGACTCCCGCCGGAGCCGCCGCCAGACCCTCCGCCCGAGCCGCCGCCGGAGTCCTCGTCCGCGGGACTGCCGCCCGACTCGTCGCCCGGGCCCGCCGAGGACGCGGGGTCCCCGGTCTCGAGCTCCGCGTCGGACTGCTGCACCGCCTCGTCCGCCCCGAGCCAGCCCTGGTCGCCGCCGCAGCCGGTGATGAGCAGGGTGGCCGTCCCGACGAGTGCCACGCAGCGCAGCCGGTTCCTCCGTCGCCCGAGCAGGTCTCTCGTCACGGTCTCCCCCTCACCGGCCCCGCCCCAGTCGTGCCCGCCGCCGGTACGACTGGGCCACGACTCAGCTGGTCCCCGCTCGTCAGAGGCTTCGCCGGGGCCGGCGCGGACACCAGACGGGTCACTCGGCTCTCCCCGCCGGCCGGCGTGCGGCGCGGCGTTGCGTCACGCGCCGATCAGGTGGCTGTGCGTTCCGAGCGGGGCGCCGTCGGCCGCACGTCGACCAGAGGCGGCCGCCCCTGGGCGGAGACGCGCAGGTGCCCGGCCGGGTGCGCAGCCCGTCCCTCCTCCGGGACAGGCGGCGGCTGCGGGCCCGCCCGGGCCGGCTCACTCCCGGCGGTCCCCGCCGGACCGTCGTCGCTCACCGGCGGTCACGCCCGCCACGAAGGCCCACAGGGCGGTCAGGAGCTGGAGCACCGCGATCGGCCACCGGCCGTCACCGGCGGTCAGCGCCGCGTTGACCAGGAACACCACGGCGGCGCCCCACCAGAAGGCGGGCCCGTCGACGGCCCGACCCCGGGGCCGGCGGGGACCGGCCGTCGTCCCACCCCGACCCCCGGCGGGTCCCCTGTCCCCGGTCACAGCTCGCTGCACCTCCCCGCGTACTCCCACCCGGCCCGGACACCGCACGTCGCGCCGTAGGCCTCGTAGTCCGATCCCACGGGGCTGACCCAGTAGAGGAGGTCGCAGCCGGACGGGTCGCCGTCGCTGCAGGTCCACGCCAGCAGGTCGAGCAGGCCGGTGCACGCGTCGATCGCCCCGTTGGTGCAGTCCGTCACCAGCCCGGTCACCTGCGCATCCAGGGTCGTGTCCGGGACCGGCGCACTGTCCAGCCGGTCGACGAGGACGCCGGGGTCGACCGGAGCGGTGACCTCGGGAGGCGGATCCGCCGGCTGGTCGAGGGTGGACCCGGAGGAGCCCGACGTCACGTGGACCGTGTAGAACGTCGCCATCGCGGTGATCACCCCGGCCAGCGCGGTGAGGATCCCCGGGACGGTGCCGAGGAAGCCGAGTGCCCCTCCGCGCGGGGCCGCGTCCTGGGGCGGCGGCGCAGTCGCACTCATGGTCTGCGGGTCGAACTGCATGACGGTCCTCCTGTCCCGGCACCACCCGTCGTCGGGCGGCTCGCCCTCGTCCGCGCCCGGCCGGTCTCCCGTCCGGCTGCGACTCACGGAGGCCGCCGGCGCACCCGCTGATACACCCCCTGCTCAGGGAGTCCGCCGGCGCCGCGTGCACGTCTGGCCTCGCCACGGCCATCACGAGCGCCTCCCGGTGCGGGGGCGGGCGGCCGTGACCGGCGTCGGGTCGTCGGAAGTTCCGGTACCGGATCTGCACCATTTCCCGTCGCTCCCGCCTACGGTGCTGCGAGGACGACGGTGTCGTCGGCGCGAGGGGGACGATGTGCGGCTGCACCGCGGTCGGTGGCGGAGAGGTGCCACCCGGCTGTTCCGGACGTCCGCGGCCGTGCTCCTGACGCTGGCGGCCACCGCCTGCGGGACGGTCAGCGCCGCTCAGGGGCCGTCCGCCGCCGGTCCGACAGCCGGGCCCACGACCGGCTCGGGCCCGACGACGCCGCAGGCGAAGACCTCCCCGACCCCCTCCGCCTCCGAGGCAGCGCGGACGTCCCGGCACAGGGGTGGGCGGGTGCGCATCACCGGTGTCGGCGACGTGGTCATGGGTGCGGCACCGCAGCTGCCCCCGGACGGGGGTCGCGACCTGTTCACCGGGGTGGGCGACCGCCTCTCCGGAGACGTGGTGCTGGCCAACCTCGACCAGGCGCTCACCGACGTGACGACGTCCACGAAGTGCGGACCGGACAGCAGCGGCTGCTACGCCTTCCGCGCACCGCCGTCCTACGCCGAGCGCCTGGCCGAGGCCGGGTTCACCGTCGTCAACCTGGCCAACAACCACACCCGCGACTTCGGGGTCGCCGGGCTGCAGGACACGCGGGAGGCGCTCACCGCCGCCGGCGTGGACCACACCGGGATGCCCGGGCAGATCACGTACCAACGGGTCGACGACCTGCGGGTGGCGACCATCGGCTTCTCGCCGTACGGGTGGACGCAGAGCCTCCTGGACATCCCGGCTGCCGAGGACCTCGTGCGCGAGGCCGCGGCGCACGCCGACGTCGTCCTCGTCACCATCCACGCCGGGGGTGAGGGCTCGGACTTCCAGCACACCCGCCCAGGCGTGGAGACCTTCCTCGGCGAGAACCGCGGCGACCCCATCGCCTTCTCGCACGCCGTGATCGACGCCGGGGCCGACCTCGTGCTCGGTGCCGGCCCGCACGTCCTGCGCGGCATGGAGTGGTACCAGGGACGGCTGATCGCCTACAGCCTGGGCAACTTCACGGGCTACCGGGCGCTCTCCAACGACGGCCCCAAGGGCGTCGGCGCCCTCGTCACCGTGGAGCTGACCGCGGACGGCAGCTGGCTCGGCGGCGAACTCGTCCCCATCCGGATGGCCGACCCCGGACTCCCCGAACTCGACCCCGAACGGGAGGCCGTCGAACAGGTGGCCACCTTGTCGCACGAGGACTTCGGCGGCTGCGGCGTCGACGTGTCCGACGACGGGGCGCTGACACCCCCGACCTGCTGACGACCCACGGCCAGGCCGGCCCGGCTCCTCGGCCAGCCAGCGAGCGAGGTGCGGGTGCCCGGAGCCGGCGGAGCGCCGCGGACGCCGGGACCGCCCCCGCGACGGCGCGCTGGGACGGGATCGCGACGCTGCTGGACCCCGACGGCCTGCCGACCGGGTGCCCGCGCCTGTGCACCGCTCGCGCGGGGCTCGCACCGGCGAGCGATCGCCGCGCTGACGAGGCGAGTGCCGGTCATCCGGAGGACCGCTCGTCGAGGATCCCGAGGAAGGCCGAGGCGACGAGGGCGACGACGCGGTCGTCGTCGTGGGCCAGGTGGCGCAGGACCTCCTGGCCCGTGGTCCCCGGCAGTTCGACCAGCGCCTGGGTCAGGCGGATCCGCACCGCCGGGTCCGCGGCGGCCGCGGCGAGCTCGTCGACCACCGCCGTCACGACCTGGTGCGCACATCCGGCGTCCTCGCACAGTGCGCCCAGCACCTCCGCCGCCTCGACGTCGTTGCAGCCCTCGACCACCATGCCGACGAGCGTCGGCACGACCGCGGTCCGGCCACGCCTGCCCAGCGCAAGAGCTGCCTGTCGGCGCACCGTCCCGTCCGGATCCGCCAGTGCTCCCTCGAGCAGCCCGGTACCGCCCTGCGCCTCGGACGTCTCGGCGAGCGCCAGCACCGCGCGCCGCCGGATGCCGACGTCCTCCGCGCGCAGGCCGGCCGCCAGCGTCCCCATCCCCTCGCCATCTGATCGGGCGAGCGCCCAGCGGAGGGCGCCCGCGACGACGGGGTCGGCCTCGGCCAGGACCGCCCCGGCCAGCAGCTCCGCGGGGATCGGCACGCCCTCCGGCCGGGCCAGGACGGTCTGCTGCCTGCGCGAGGCGCTCGTCGAGGTGAGTTCCTGGAGGAGCCCGATGATGCGGAGGACGCCCTGCCAGTCGCCCGGCGCCGACGCATCGATCGCACGGAGCCGGTCGAGCAGCTCCTGGTCCCGCTTCACGCGGTCCTCGGTCCACCGGATCAGGTCACCGACCAGGCCGGACGGCGTCACCGCCGGGTCCTCCAGCGCGTCCCCGACCTGCTTGAGGGAGAGCCCGAGGGACCGCAGGCTCTCCACGTGGAAGATCCGGCGGATGTCCTCGTCGCTGTACTCGCGGTAGCCGCCGACGGTGCGACCGCTCGGCCGCACCAGCCCGAGGGCGTCGTAGTGCCGGAGCATCCGGGTGCTCACCCCGGAGCGGCGGGCCACCTCGCCGATCAGCACGACGCAGCCCCCGTCGACTGGACCGCCTCCGTGGTCGGGACGGGCTCCGAGGTCCCGGTGACTCCGGAGGCGATCACAGCGGCTCGTTCGGGGCCGAGTGCGGCGACCCGCCTGGCCTCCTCGACGGCCGTGTCGAAGGCGATCCCCGGATCCCGGAGGAGCAGCGCAGTCGCCCGGGCGTGCGCGGCCACCGCGGGGTCGGCATCTGCGGCGCACCCCTCCAGGGCGGGCTCGATCACCTCGCCCAGCTCGACGAAGGCCCGGCTCAGGCTGAGCTGCACGTCGCGGTCCCCGCGCCCGAGCTGCGCGACGAGCTCCTCGACCAGCCCCTGCTCCGCACCGTCGGGCACGAGTCCGACGGCGACGCGCCACGCGGTTCGCGCGACCTCGTCGTCGGGGTCGCGCAGCAGGTCCCGCGTGAGCCACGCCCACGCTCGCCCGTCGCCGATCTTGGACAGCGAGTGCAACGCCTGACTGCGGGCCCGCGGGAGCTCGGAGTCGAGTTCCCGGCGGAGCCGCGGCAACGTGATCTCCGACGGGAGTCGCGTGAGGGCCCAGGACAGCATGTCCCGGACGAAGGGGTCCGGTTCGCGTGCGCACCGCTCGACGAGCCTCTCCAGGAGGCCGGGGTCGGGTCTCGTGCCGGCCGCGAGCGCGGCCCGGAGCCGGACCGACGCGTCGTCGGCGGCCAGGGCGTCGGCAAGGACGTTCCGCGGGGTTCCGTCTGCGGTGTCGATCGGGACCACCTCCTGCGCCCAGCGGACACCTTCTCACCGTGTCATGGTCAAGCCCGGTGCTCGCCCTCCGTGCCGGTGCGCCTCGCGACCCCCACCGCGCTGCAGCACCGCACGGGCGGCCAGGTCGGCGGGCAGCGAGCGGACGAGGTCGCAGCGCCCACGGGGCGCCGGTGACATCGTCACGGGGAAGTCCTGAGATGACGCACTGCCCCGGCCGCCCGCGCGCCGCTGTCATGGGGGCATGACCTTCGATCCCGTCGAGGACCTCCTCACCCACCTCACCGAGTTCGCCGCCGGGCTGGAGCAGTGGCAGCAGGTCGGCGCACTGCTCCTCTTCGGCATGATCCCGTTCGTCGAGTCCTACCTCGGCAGCTTCATCGGCACGATCGTCGGCGTCGACCCGTTCCTGGCGGTGCCCGCCGCCGTCCTCGGCAACGTCCTGGCCACCTTCCTGACGATCGCCCTCGCCAGCGGCGTCCGGGGTGCCGCCACCCGCGGTCGGGAGGGCCGGGCGGCGCCGTCCAAGGGCAGGCGGAAGGTCGCCACGTACTTCGAGCGCCTGGGGGTCCCGGGCGTCTCCCTGCTCGGTGCGACGATCCTGCCCACCCAGATCACCGCGCCGACCCTGATCGCCCTCGGCGCGCGCAGAGGTGCCGTCTACGCCTGGATGGGCATCGCGATCGTCGTCTGGGGCGTCGCCTTCGGCTTCTTCGGGGACCTCGTCGTCGCCTGGTACAGCTGACCCCGCTGCGCCGTCCTGAGCATCCGCCACGGTCGACGCGGGGAACCGGTCGACGGCGAGCCGCCCCTCCCCGCCGGCCGGTCCGCGGAGCGGGTGACGCCGCGATGACGGGCCGATGACGGCCGGCCGGGAGGCTGCCGGTACGTGACCCCGGGAGGGACGGCATGACCACGGAGCGCGCCACCGACCTCGGCAGCGGAGCGACGCCCGCTGAGGACAGCGACGCCGGCAGCCTCGGGCGGGTGGACGCCACGACCGGCTGGCAGTTCGCGCAGCGGACGTGGATCCGGGCGTTCCGCGCCGGCCGCCACGTGCTCCTCCTCGCCGAGGGACGAGTGCCGGACCCTGGCTTCGAGGTCGACGTGCAGCGCAGCCCGCTGCGGGTCTTCCCCCAGCAGTACGACCTGGTCCAGCGACGGCGACCGGGGTTCTTCCCGGCCGTCCTCGTCCCTTACCGGCATGCCGAGGTGGTCCTGTTCCCCGTCGAGGCACCGGTCGTCGTCGTCCACCACGCCGACGGGTCGGACTCCGTGGACGTCGAGGAGGCCGAGGAGGACCTCGCCGGCTTCGCGGCCGTGGTGCCGACGGCGCGTCCGGCGGCCACCCCGCCTCGGCCGAGGTCGAGGCCGTGGGCTCCTCGGCCGGGATGAGCTTCGACGAGGCGTTCGCCGACGCGGTGGCCAACCTGCCGCCGTTCGAGCCGCCGTTCCCGGACGCGATGGACCGGGTCGACGTGGTCGACACCGGCGCCCTGTTCGGCGGCATCGCCGGCCTGCACCACCTGTTCGTGCGGGTCCGCCGCGTGCCGGCCTGACCCGGACCGGGCAGCACCCCCCGGCGGACAGGCCCTCGCGCACCCGGGCGAGCGCGGCCCGTGCTCAGGCAACTGCTCCCCGACCGGCTGCTGGAACGCCGTCGTCCCCCACGGCCGCGCGGGCGCGGACCACCGTGGTCGGCACTCGCCGCCCGATCGGCGCCGGCGACCCTGGAAGGGGTGGGTTCTCTCCGCGAGGATGAGGGCACGCCGGCCACGGACGGGAACCGGTGGCGGAAGGGGCGGGCGACCATGGAGGAACGGGTACGCAGCGGGGTGCGCTGGACCGCCACCCACGGGGCGATGCGGATGGCGATCCGCGCACGGGCCCGCGGGGGCAACGCGGACGCCCAGGTGCTGGTCGCCCCCGCCCTCCGCGCGGACCCGTACCCGCACTACGAACGGCTGCGGACGGCGGCCCCCTTCGCCGACGGCGCCCTGGCCCGCGTCAGCGTCCACCACGACGTGTGCACCGACGTGCTGCGCAGCGAGGACTTCGGCCAGATCGGCGGGTTCCGGACCGAGAGGCTGCCGGCGGTGTTGCGGCTGCTCCTCCGCCTGGCCGGCGCCCGGCCGGGGGTGAGCCCGATCGACCCGCCGTCGATGGTCGCCGTCGACCCACCCGAGCACAGCCGCTACCGGCGCCTCGTCAGCCGGGCGTTCAGCGCCCGGGCCGTCGCGGGGTTGCGCGAGCGCACCCACGAGATCGCCGAGGAGCTGCTCGACGGGCTCGAGGACGAGGCCGCAGCGCACGGCGGGCAGGTGGACCTCATCACCCGCTACGCCAGCCTCCTCCCGGTCACCGTCATCTCCGAGATGCTCGGCGTCCCGGTGCCGATGCGCGAGCAGTTCCTCGCCTGGGGCGACCGCGCCGCACCGGTCCTGGACATGGGCGTGGACTGGTCGACCCACCGCGAGGTCGAGCGCAGCATCGTCGAGCTCGACGCGTGGTGGCGGGAGCACCTGCAGTCGCTGCGCAGGAACCCGGGCACCGACATGCTGTCCAGCCTGGTCACCATGGTCGACGACGACGGTGGCGGCCTCACCGAGACGGAGCTGCGGGCCACCGCCGCTCTCGTCGTCGGCGCCGGCTTCGAAACCACCGTCAACCTCATCGGCAACGGGGCCGCCCTCCTCTTCGCCCATCCCGAGCAGCGCCGGCGGCTCGTCGAGGACCCGTCGCTGTGGCCGAACGCGGTCGACGAGGTGCTCCGCGTCGATCCCCCGGTGCAGCGGACCGGCCGTCGCGCCAGGACGCCCACCGCCGTCCACGGGGTCCCCGTCGCCGAGGGCGAGTGGCTGGTCCTCCTGCTGGCCGCCGCCAACCGGGATCCGCGCGTCTTCCCCGATCCGCACGTCTTCGACGTCACGCGCGCCAACGCCCGCGAGCACCTGGCCTTCGCCAGCGGCATCCACTTCTGCCTCGGCGCCGCACTCGCCCGGATGGAGGGCGAGGTCGCGCTGCGAGCACTGTTCGAGCGCTTCCCCGGCCTGACCCCTGCCGGCCCCGGGCGCCGCCGCCGCACGATCGTCCTGCGTGGCTACGAGTCACTTCCCGCGTTCGTGGGGTCCACGGCCCCGCGGCACGGGGACCAAGGCGCCGGCTGACGGGCTCCGGCCAGCAGCTGCCGGGGGTCCGGCCGGTCGGCTCCGCACGGTCACGGCCGGCGGGGCGTCGGCGCCCCGGTCCCTCACCCGGCACGGGCGCTCGCCAGCACGTCGCGGTAGCCGTGGAGGTACCACAGCGGGGCGTTGAGCAGCACCGCGGCGGGCGGAGATCCGGCTGCGTCCCAGACGTACCGCGCGAGGCCCTCGGGGTCGAGGCCATGGCACCACGAGCCCGTCGCGGCCGGCTCGTCGGCCGGGTCCACAGCGACCGCGAACTGCCCGTCCGCACGGCCGAGCGCGCACGCCGCCTCCAGAGCACGCCGGCAGGCCGACGGCTGCGGCCCTCTCGTCCACTCGGCTGCCGCCGGCCCCGGGTGGTGGTCCTGCACCGTTGGTACGGGCACCTGCTGTTCTCGTCCTGGGTCCATGTACTGACGAGGGCGGCCTGAGGCCGCTGATACTCCCCCGCGCGCCTGCGCGGGTCGGGGAGGCAGGGTCGTGGCCGGACAGGGCGGTCGCGGGCCGATCGCGGTCGGCAGCCCGGGCACAGGATCCGCGGTGACGACGGGGTGACGACGTCGTGACACCGCAGCCGACACCCTGGTGGAACGGACTCACCCGGGTCCGCGACGCCCGCAGGGCGGGATGGCCGTTCCGCCCTGATTCCACCCGGGGAGCAGGTCGACGAGGAGGACGGCATGTCCGCAGAGCACACGACCACCGCGGTCGCCCAGCTGGCCGAGGCCAACCTGTTCGACGTCTCCGCTTCGATCGGGGTGCACTACTCCCGCTCGAGCATCACCGGGTTGCCGCTGCTGTCCTACCGCGACACCGAGCTCGATCTGCACTTCTCCGGCGAGGAGATCAGCCGCGTGCAGACCCCCATCGGCGAACTGGTGACGGTCGTCCTGCAGGACGTCGTCGACGCGTTCACCCGGACCTTCACCCTGGTGGTCCCCGTCGTCCGGCTGCAGATGGGCGACGCGGTCGAGTTCTCCGCTCTCGGTGTCGAGACCACCGACGCGTCGGGGGCGTTCCTCCCTCCGCCAGGTCCGGCCGGCGTCCTCCAGACCCACCGGGTCCACCAGCTCTCGGGCACCGCCCAACTGGTCGCCTTCTGAGCCGACCCGGCGGCACCGACGGGGAGGCCCTGCTCCCGGGAGCGCGCATGCCCCCGGCTCGCCCGTCACGGCGACGGCCTCCTCACCGTGCCGGCGCACGACCCGCCGGCCTCGGGACGCCCGGGCGAGGGTCCCGGAGCACGCGGCGGACGGCGGCACGGGAGGCCAGCAGCGTCACCACCAGCGCCGTCACGGGTAGGAAGCCGCCCAGGCTGACCCGGGAGCCGAAGACCACGTCGACGACCTCGAGGACGGCGATCTTGCTGCCGATGAGGACCGACCACAGCAGCACGGCCGCCCCGATCCTCCGGGCAGGCGTCGGCGCCCGCACGAACAGGCCCACGGCCCTCTTCTTCACGGCGACGACGCCCTCGAGGACCACCTTCAGCAGGACGGCGGTGAGCAGCGAGACCGTGAAGCTCTCGCTGAGGACGCTGGGCAGGTACTGGACGAACAGGTTCAGGACGACGACGTAGACGAAGACGTCCACGACGGCGCCCGTCAGGCGATCCCATCGCACGCCTCGCCCCTCCTCCCCTGCCCGTGCACGCCGGTCCGGGTCGTCCGGTCAGTGGGCGCGGGAGTGCGGGTCCGGCGCGGGCCGTGCGCATCGTCCAGCCGTCGGGCACCGCCGCACCTCCCCCGCCCGGGATGAGGTGGCGGCGGCAGCCGGCCAGCACCATGACCAGCAGGGGGCGCGGACACCGGGACCGCGCGAACACCGGAAGGGGCCCGCGATGACCGGTTCGTCCACCCGCCGGACGGCGGACGGCAGCACGTCCAGGGGACCCGTGCGGCCGGCGTGGGTCCTCGCAGCCGTCCTCGCCCTCCTGACGGTGGTGTTCATCGCCCAGAACCGCGACCGGGTGTCCATCCACCTGTTCACCGCGACCGTCTCGGCGCCGCTGTGGCTGCTGCTGACGATCACCGTGCTGGTCGGCGCGGCCGTGGGCGCGCTGGTGCGCACCCGGCGCTGAGCGGGCCGACCGCCGGTCCCGGCGTCCGGCCGGGACCGGTGACCGGCCGCCGGTCGTGGACCGGCACGACCGGCGGTCAGCGTGCCGCGCGGTGCCGGACGTACAGCTGACGTCCGCCGTCCCGCGCCCACTGCGCGCGCACGCTCCGCCGCACGTCGTCCAGGAACCGGACCTGCACCACGACGCCGACCACGTACAGCACCCACCAGCCGGCGGAGTCCTCGATCCGCGACACCACGGCCGTGGAGTCCAGGTCGTCCGCGGTGAGCGCCCCGGTGAGCAGCATGACGCCGGCGACGATCGTGGCCGAGCCGGCGAGCGCGGTCAGGACGGTGAGCAGCAGCATCGGCAGCCGGCCCACCACCGCCAGCACGGCCAGGGCGAGCCCGGCCAGCACCCCTCCCAGGACGACGGCCCAGGACCAGCGGACGTCCAGGCCGACCATCAGGCTCGCCCCGAGCACGAAGCCGACCGCCGCCATCGCCAGCACCACGGACACCTCGTAGTAGGCGTAGGCCAGCAGCCCGAACACGGCGGCGACGGCGAGGCCCACCGACCAGGCCAGGGCGCCGCTGAGGAACCCGTCCCCGCTCCACCGTCCGACCAGGCCGGCGCCCAGCAGGAAGCCCGCGAAGGCGCCCCAGACGGGGATCACCAGCCGCATCGTCAGGTAGCCCCGGAAGCAGAAGAGACCCCCGACGGCGATCGCCAGCAGGCCCAGCAGCACGTCGCGCACGTCGCCCACCCCCTTCAGCCGCGCCCGGACCCGTGGCGGGTCACGGGGTGACGATCGCGAAGTCGGGGTCCGGGTCGTCCAGGGCAGCCATGAGCCGCCCCAGGGCAGCCGGGTCCCCGGCGATGCTGATGCCCGCTGCCGCGGAGCCCGCCGGGTCCGCGGCGCCGGTGGCCACCGCCGGCAGCGCCGCGGCCGGCAGGGAGACGACGGCGTCGGCGTCCGTGGTCTGCGCGGCCGTGGTGTGGCTGAGCACGCCGTTGCGCAGGGTCAGCCGGTACCGCACGCCGACGTCGGTCAGGTCGACGTCCAGCGTCACGTGCTCGTGCCAGCAGCGCGGTCCGTCCACCCGGACGGCGAGGGCGTCGAACAGCTGCTCGGGGGTCAGCTGGGCGAGCACGTCCGGGGACACCGGGGTGACGGGTGTGCCGAAGCCGCCGTGCCGGAGCTCGTGGGCACCGGAGAGGTAGGCGCAGCGCCAGGTGCCGTTCTCCGCGCCGTAGCCGAGCTGTTCGTAGGTGTCGGCGAGCAGCTGGCGGGCCGCGTCGTGGTCGGGCTGGGCGAACACGACGTGGTTGAGCACCTCGGCGACCCACCGGAGGTCCCCGGCGTCGAAGGACTCCCGGGCCCGGTCGACGACGGCGTCCGCACCGCCCATGAACGCCACGTACCGGCGGGCGGCCGCCTCCGGCGGGTGCGGCCACAGGTGGGAGGGGTTGCCGTCGTACCAGCCCATGTACCGCTGGTAGACGGCCTTGACGTTGTGGCTGACCGAGCCGTAGTAGCCGCGGGCGTGCCAGGCGTTCTCCAGTGCCGGCGGCAGCGCCAGGGTCTCGGCGATCTCCGCGCCGGTCAGGCCCTGGTTGAGCATGCGCACGGTCTGGTCGTGCAGGTAGGCGTAGAGGTCCCGTTGCAGGGCCAGGTAGCCCACCGACCGCTCGCGGCCCCAGGTGGGCCAGTGGTGGGAGGCGAAGACCAGCTCCAGCTCACCGCCGAACAGGTCGATCGCCTCGGTGAGGTAGCCGGCCCACGCGTGCGCGTCGCGTACCTGCGCGCCGCGGATGGTGAGGACGTTGTGCAGGACGTGCGTGGCGTTCTCCGCCGTGCACAGGGCGCGACGCTGCGGGAAGTACACGTGCATCTCGGCGGGGGCCTCGCTGCCCGGTGCCATCTGGAAGACCATGCGGACGCCGTCGACCGTCTCCTCCTGGCCGGTGGTCGTGACGTCCAGGGTCGGCGGGATCATGCCGAAGCTGCCGGTCGACGTCGTCTGCCCCAGCCCGGCCCCCACCTGACCCCGCGGCCCGCGGTCCAGCGCCGCCCCGTACATGTAGCCCGCCCGCCGGGCCATCGCCGTCCCCGCGTACACGTTCTCGCTGATCGCGTGCTCGGCGAACCCCTCCGGGGCCAGGACCGGCACCCGTCCGGCGTCGACGTCCGCCTGCGCCACCACCCCGCGGACGCCGCCGAAGTGGTCGGCGTGGCTGTGCGTGTAGAGCACCCCGGTCACCGGCCGCTCCCCACGGTGCCGCCGGTAGAGGCTCAGCGCCGCCGCGGCGGTCTCGGCCGAGATGAGCGGGTCGAGGACCAGGACGCCGCGGTCACCCTCGATGAAGGTCACGTTCGACAGGTCCAGCCCACGCACCTGGTAGATGCCCGGCGTCACCTCGAACAGCCCCTGGACGGCGTTGAGCGAGGACTGGCGCCACAGGCTCGGGTTCACCGTCTCGGGGGCGTCGCCGACCAGGAACGCGTAGGCGTCGTTGTCCCACACGACGCGGCCGTCCGCGTGCACGATCCCGGGTTCCAGCGCGGCGACGAAGCCGCGCCGTGCGTCCTCGAAGTCCTCCCCGTCGGCGAACGGCAACGAGGCCAGCAGCTGCCGGTGCTGCGCGGCCACCGCCTCGGTCGCCGGCTTCGCCGCTGCCGCCGGCTCCCCGCCGGCGGCCCGAGGGGACGCCGGGACGGCGTCGGTGCGGACGTCGGTCGAGCGCGTCTGGGTCACGTCTGCCTGCCCTGGGTCGTGAGCTCCGGTGCGGGGCGGCCGTCGGTCAGCGGCGGTCGCACCCCCGTCGACCGGACGACCGGCCCGCTCGTGGACGCGAGGCTCGTCCGCCCGGCCACGCGACGCATCACCCGCTCCGGATGAGGTGCCGGTGGCCCTCGGGCCCGAGCCTGGTCCGCAGCGCAGGGAGGAGACCGCATGCGGCGGACCGGCAGTTCTCGGGTGGCCGGCGAGGAGGGCAGGTTCCGGCTCACGGTCCGCGCCGGGATCGCCGTCGTCGACGTCGCAGCGGCCTGCCTCCCCTACGCCGTCGAGGCCGCGGCCGACGCGGTCAGGGCAGCTGGGCGGCGCCTGCGGGGAGCCGCTCGCTGACGGCCGGGCGCGGACCCCGGGACCCGGTGACGTCTGCGCCGCGGGGCCGCTCGCAGGGGCGCGCCGCCGTCACCGGACCCCTCGGGCAGCCCGGCGACCCGGACCGCGGCCGACGGGACAGCGTGTGGCTCCACCCCCCTCGGGTGACCACGGCCGGTGCGCCCGGCCCGACGGATGCGGGCCCATGGTCCCGCTGCGGCGGGGCCTGGTGACCCGTGGCAGGGCGGCGCCGGCCGACGATCATCGGATCACGGGGGGACGACGGTGATCGCCGTGGTCGTCCATCTCGTGCGAAGCGAGCGAGGCCTGATGATGAGTACCGCTGCTGGCGCGGAGCGAGCCCGGAGCCGGCCCGACGACCCCCTTCTCGTCGCGAAGCTCGTGTCGCCCCGGATCCGCACACCGGTCGTCGACCGGCCACGCCTGGTGGAGCTCGTCTCCCGCGGCGTGGACGGTCCGCTGACGGTGGTCAGTGGTGCAGCCGGCTCCGGGAAGACCCTCCTGGTGGCCTCCTGGTGCGCCACGGCCACGTCGCCCGGCCCCGTCGCCTGGCTCACGCTCGAGCCGGAGGACGACGCGCCCGGTGCCTTCTGGGCGTACGTCATCGCCGCTCTGCGGCGTGCCGGGGCCCGGCTCCCGGACGACGTGGGTGAGCCGTTCCTGGACAGCAGCGTCGCGCACCACCTCCTGGCCCGGGTGGCCGACAGCCTCGCGACCGGCGCCACTCCCGTCGTGCTCGTGCTCGACCAGTTCGAGGCGGTGACGAGCCGGCAGGTGCACCAGGAGCTGGACGTCCTCCTCCGCCACACCGCCGGGATGCTGCGGCTGGTCCTCCTCACCCGGGACGACGGGTCGCGCTGGCTGCACCGCTACGAGCTGCGCGGGGACCTGGTCAGGATCCGGAACGCGGATCTGGCGTTCACCGAGGAGGAGGCCGCCTGCCTGCTCCAGCAGCACGGCCTGCAGTTGCCGCCGGCGGCCCTGTCGGCGCTCACGGAGCAGACGTCGGGCTGGGCGGCGGGTCTCCGCCTCTGCGCCCTCAGCATGCAGCGACGCGGCGGGCCCGCCCCGTTCGAGGCGCCCCTTCCCGGCACCGACCCGACCGTGACCGGGTACCTGGTCGACGAGGTGCTCGAGGGCCAGCCTCCCGACGTCCGCGACTTCCTGGCACGCACGTGTGTGGTGGACCGGCTGTGCCCCGCGCTGGCCGACGCGCTGACCGGCCGGGCGGACGGCGAGGTCGTGCTGCGGCGCCTCCAGACGGCCAACGTCCTCACCACCGAGGTGGAGCAGGCTCCCGGCTGGTACCGCTACCACCCGTTGCTCCTCCACGTCCTGCGAGCTGAGCTCGGGCGTGCGCGGCCGGGGTCGGTCGACGAACTCCACCGGCGCGCGTCGGCCTGGTTCGAGCGCGAGGGCCTCCTCCTGGAAGCCGTCCGGCACGCGGCTGCGGCGTCGGACTGGCAGGCTGCGACGGCCGTCGTGGTCCGGCGCCTGGGCATCGGGCGCATCCTCGTGGGCCGGGAGACGAACCAGCTGGACGCTGCGCTGCTCGACCTCCCGGCGACCGTGGGCGGGTCGATGCCGGCCGTGATCCGCGCCGCGCGTGCCCTGACGGTCTTCGACCTGGAGGCCTGCCGCGAGCAGGTCGCCGCAGCCGAGGAGCGCGCGGAGGACGAGGCGGAGGCGGACCGGCCGCCCCTGCTCGCGTCGACCGCCGTCATCCGGGCCATCGTGGCGCGGATCGACGGGGACCTGCCGGCCGCCGAGTCGGCCCTCGCCGCGGGCGAGTCGCAGTTGTCCCGGACACCGGAGGCCGGGGCGCACCCGGAGATGCACGCCCTGCTGCTGTCGAGCGTCGGCACGGTCCAGCTGTGGGCCGGACGGTTCGACGAGGCCGAGCAGGTCCTCCGACGGGGACTGGCCGTGTCCGCCGGCCCCGGCTGCCAGTACCCCCGGCTGAACGTCCTCGGCCGGCTCGCCGTCCTGGAGTACGCACGCGGCGAGCTGGGCCGCGCCGCGGAGCTGGGGCGTGCGGAGGTCGCCCTCGCCGACGAGTCCGGCCTGCCGGTCGCCCGCCGCACGGGGGCGGGGCACCTGGCG
Organism: Modestobacter marinus; assembly: GCF_011758655.1. NCBI lineage: Bacteria > Bacillati > Actinomycetota > Actinomycetes > Geodermatophilales > Geodermatophilaceae > Modestobacter > Modestobacter marinus. The sequence continues at coordinate 285,013 of NZ_JAAMPA010000002.1, read as the reverse complement.
CTCGCGCTGGTCGCCGTGGACCAGGGCGACCAGACGGCGGCCCGCCGGCACCTGGACGCCGCGGCCGCGAGCGTGGGAGCCCGTCAGGACCCCCTGGTCGCCGCCTGGGTACCGATGCTCCGGGCCCTCGTGCACGCCGATCACCGTGACGCCAGGCGGGCGCTCTCGTCCTTGGCCGCTGTCCCCGCCGCCGCAGGTGGCCGGTCCCTGCCACCGTGGCTCGCCGACCGGCTCGCGCTGACCTCGGCCCTGGTCCACACCGAGCGACGGGACGCTGCGGCTGCGGAGGCCGCGCTCGACGCGGTGACGCCGCCGAGTGCCCAGCAGGTCGTCGCCCGGGCCACGCTGGCCCTCGCCGGCGGTGATCGAGGCCGGGCAGCCGAGCTGCTGTCCCCTGTCCTGGCCGGCGAGCTGATCGACGACACCGGCAGCCAGGTCGAGGCCTGGCTGCTCGCCGCCCGGGTGCACCTGGCGAACCGGGCCCGGCCGCTGGCACGAGAGGCCCTGCGCCGCGCACTGTCGCTCGCCGAGCCCGAACGCCGTCGTCGGGTCTTCCTGCGCCCCGGTGGCCCGGGCAGGGGCCTGCTGTCCGCGTTCCCCGACCTGGTCGGCGCGAACGGCTGGCTCGGGCTGACCCCTCCGGTGGGGTCCGGCACTCCCGGACCGAGGGGAGCCGCGGTCGCCGGCCCGGTCGAGATGCCCGCCGAACCCCTGACCAACCGTGAGACGACCGTGCTCGTCCGCATGGCCCAGGCCATGTCAGCCGAGGACATCGCCCACGACCTGTTCCTGTCGATCAACACCGTCAAGACCCATCAGCGCGGCATCTACCGGAAGCTCGCCGTCTCCCGGCGCAACGACGCCGTGCGGAAGGCCAGGAGTCTGGGCCTCGTCTGAACGACGGCCCGTCCCGGGGCTGGTGCTCGACCTGCCGCCCGGGCGCCTCCTCCCGCGGTCGGGCCTCACCCGGCGCGGGTGAGCCGCCGGTGCCGGGCACCGCGCACCCTGCGTGGACGGGCCCGCGTCCAGTGGTCCCACGAGCGCGGGAGGCGTCGTGGAGTTCTCCGACCTGTTCTGGCTGTTCCTGATCTACATCCCACTGCTGCTGGTCTGGGGCTTCGCGATCTCCGACATCTTCCGGCGGGACGACATCTCCGGGTGGGCCAGAGCGCTGTGGGTCGTCGCGGTCATCCTGCTGCCGCTCGTCGGCACGCTCGTCTACCTGATCGTCCGGCCGGTGGGCGCGACGAAGCAGGAGCGGGCAGCCATGGACGAGGCCGGTCGCGAGTTCGTGGCCCGCTACTCCCCGGACAACCGGGCCGAGCAGCTGCGGGTCCTGGCCGACCTGCACACGAGGGGCTACCTGACCGACCCCGAGTTCGCGACCGAGAAGGCCCGCGTCACCGGCGGCTCCCCCGCCCCCTCGCCGCGCACCAGCGTCCCGGCCTGACCGCTGCGGGCGCGTGGGTCGCTCCACCGCGGACGCGGCACCGGCGGTCCACGTCGCCGCCGACGGTGAGCCGGGCGGTCCGGCAGCTGCCACCCGTTCCATCGTGCGGCCCTCCGCGACCAGCGGGTGCAGAGCGGGGACGGCCAGCCCACCGGCTCCCCTCCGCGGGCCCGAGCGCCGGGCCGGGAGGACGCCCCGGCCGACGGCTCACCCTCCTCGGGTGAGCCGGTCGGCCACCTGGCCCGCCAGGCTCGGCACGTCCGCAACACCAGAGAGGGATGGACCATGACCACGACCATGGAACGGCGGCGCACGGCTCTCGACATCGCCGTGGGCGTACTGCTCATCATCGCGGCGGTGATCCTGCTCGGGAACGTCGTCTTCGCCACGCTCGTCTCCGTGTTGCTCCTGGGCTGGACCGCCCTGGTCTCCGGCATCGTGATGGTCGTCGGCACGCTGGTGCGCCTCCGCTCCGGTGCCTCGTGGACGGTCGCCCTGGGCGGCGTCGTCCTCGCCGTCCTCGGCCTGTTCATCCTCCGGAACTCCGCCATCGGCGCGCTGACCCTGACGCTGATCGCGGGGTCGATGTTCCTCACCACCGGGCTGGTCCGCGTCTTCGCCGCGTCGGTCGTCCCCGAGGCGCGGGGCCTGCTGATCGTCAGCGGCCTGATCTCCGCCGGGCTCGGCCTGTGGGTGCTGCTGAACCTGACCACCGCCAGCCTGACCCTCCTGGGCACGCTGCTCGCGCTGCAGACGCTGGTGGAGGGCGTGACCCTGGTGGCCGTGGGCCGCGTCCGTCCGATGCCCGCCGGTCCGGACATGGGCAACGCCTCCCCCACGGACGGCTCGCACTCGATGGCCTGAGCACTGGTCGAGCCTGACGGTGGACGCGGCAGAACGGTGGACGCAGCCCCTCGGGCCCGGACGGTCGAGCACGTCCCCCTGCGCGAGAGCGATGTGGCCGGGAGGGCGAGGGCGATCCGGCCGGGAGGGCGAGAGCGACCCGGCCGGGAGGGCGAGAGCGACCCGGCCGGGAGGGCGAGAGCGACCCGGCCGGGAGGGCGAGAGCGACCCGGCCGGGAGGGCGAGAGCGACCCGGCCGGGAGGGCGAGAGCGAGGTGGCCGGGACGGCCTGGCGGGCGGGTGAGCCTCACCCCGTCCCGGTCCCGGCCGGCGGGGCCGGTGGGCGCCCGCCGGCTCGGCGCTCGCCCAGCCCCTGCCACAGGGCCCGGGCGGCGGTGGCGAGCACCAGCACGTTGAAGACCAGCTGCAGGCTCACCAGCGCCCGCGCCACCTGACCCGCCGCGTGGACGTCGCCGTACCCCACCGTCGTCAGGGTGGACAGCGCGAAGTACAGCGCATCGGTCCTCGTCCGGAGACCCACGAACTGCCCGCTGTGCCTCGTGGCGACGACGAAGTCGGCCAGGGCGAACACGAGGATGCCGCCGACCAACGCGACGAGCAGCCGGTCCAGCCGGCGGGCGGCGTCTGCGTCGCCCGCCTCCCGGACGACCTCCCGCACCACGAACCAGCCGGCGAGGCCGAGCGCTGCCGCGGTCGCACCCCCGCGCAGCAGGGTGTCCGCCTGCGCGGCGGCCTCTCCCACCGGCACCAGGTAGTAGGCCACCACCAGGAGACCGACGGTGAGGACGAGCCGCAGCCGGATCGCCGACCGGCTCCTTCCGGGGTGGTTGGACTCGCTCATCCGGCGCTCCCCTTCCGGGCGTCGTCCCGGCCGGGACGGCGGCCTCCCGCCGGGGCTGGATCCGGGCCACGACCGCGTGGGCGATCACCGGCGCGGGCCCATCGTGTGATGGTCGGGGAGAGCGCGCCAGTGGTCCTCGCGGGAGGACCGGCACGCGATCGCCGTCGACACCGCGCCCCCCGAGGGGCTGCCGCCGCGTGGAGGTCGCGCTCAGGCGGGCTCGACGACGACCTTCCCCGCGATGGGACCGGCGGCGGCCTCGGCGTGCAGCGCGGGGAGCTCGGTCAGCGCGATGTGGCGGGTGACCTCGACGTGCAGCTCCCCGCTGTCGACCAGGGACACCAGCTCGGTCAGGCGCTCGCGGTGGGGCAGCACGAACACCGTCGCTGCGGTGACGCCGCGGCCCTCGTCACCGGGGGTGGCCATGAACGCGGTGGTGCTGACGACCTTGCCCCCGTCGCGGACCACCGCCACGAGCGCGGCGAACTGGTCGGGGTCGATGGGCGCGAGGTTGACCAGCACGTCGACCTGCCCGTCGACCGCGGCCAGCACGTCGGTGGTGGTGTGGTCGATGACCTCGTCGGCCCCGGCCGCGCGGACCGCGTCGTTGCTGCGCGGGCTGGCGGTCGCCACGACGTGCACGCCGGCCCGCTTGGCCAGCGCGACGGCGTACTTGCCGACCACGCCCCCGGCGCCGTTGACCAGCACCCGCTGCCCAGCGGCCAGCTTGCCCTCGTCGAACAGCGCCTGCCAGGCCGTCAGCGCCACGGACGGCAGCGCCGCCGCGTCGGCCAGCGGGATCGTTGTGGGCGCCGGGACCAGGGCCTCGGCCGGGGCGACCACGTACTCCGCCGCGCCGCCGTCCCGCTCCATCGGCAGGAACCCGATCACCGCGTCCCCCACCTGCAGGCCGCCGTCCACGCCGTCCCCGAGCGCGTCGACCGTGCCGGAGACGTCGTACCCGGGCACGTGCGGCAGCACGACCGGGATCGGCAGGAAGCCGCCGCGCATGCCGGCGTCCGCGGCGCTGAACGCCGAGGCCGCCACCCGCAGCCGCACCTCACCGGCACCGGGGGTGGGCTGGTCGACGTCTTCGTACCGCAGGACCTCGGGACCACCGACCTCGTGGAAACGCACTGCCTTCATCGCTGGACCTGCTCTCTGGGGTGTGCCGTGGGGAACGGCTCCCAACCTCGCAGGTCCCGCGCCGGTCATCCTGGGCCGGACTGGCCCACCTTGACGACCGCCGGTCCGTCGGTTGCACCGACCACCTCCGCCAGCCGGGTCGCGTCGCGGGAACCCGGCGCCGCGGTCAGCATCACCGCCGCCAGGTCGTCACCGGGGATCGCGATCAGGTTCCCGGCCAGCGTGACGGAGTCCCCGTCGGACTGGGTGAACCTCGCGCTGCTCTCGTAGACCTCCACCGGACGCGGTGCCCGCCACAGCGTGTCGAACCGCCGGCTCCGGGACCGCATCTCGTCCACCATGCCGGCGAGCGCGGCATCGGCGGGGTAGCGCAGCAGCGCGGCTCTCAGCTGGGCCACCTGGATCGTCTCGTGCGTGGTCGCGTCGGCCCTGGACTGCTGGAAGGCCGCGAATGGGTGGCAGAAGATGCGCCAGGCCACGTTCCAGTCCCACCGCTCCCCGGTGAGGTCCCAGTGCTCCAGGGCCAGGAGCCCGCTGTTGACCGCGACGACGTTCATCGCCGCATCGGTGACGATCATCGGGGTGTCCGGGAACCGTTCCAGCAGTCGCGTCGCACCCGGCCCGACGTCGGTCGGCACCTGCCCGTCCGCGGCGGCGTACCCGGCGAGCGCGGAGAGCCGCTCGTAGTCCGCGCGGCTCACCCGCAGGGCCCGGGCGATGGCCCGCACCACACCGGCCGAGGGGTGGCTCCGCCCCTGTTCCAGCCGGCGGACGTAGTCCGCGGACGTCCCGGCGAGCTCACCGAGCTCCTCCCGCCGCAACCCGGGCACCCGCCGGCCGCCCGCCGGCAGGCCGACCGCCACGGGGTCGGTGCCCTCCCGCAGGTGGCGCACCGCGGCGCCGAACTCCTGACCTGTCACGGCCCGAGTGTGCCCGGACAGGCGCTGTTCGTCGCCGTCAGGCGAATGAGGTGAGCACCTCCTCCACGCGGCGCGCAGTCGTCTCCGGCGTCCGTGCGCCGGCCCCGTCGCCGAGCACCTCGCCGAGTGGGACCGCCATCTCGGCGCCGCCCGGCTCCGGTGAACCGCCATCGCGCGACGGCGATGTCCGCCACGGGCCGCCCGGTGGGTCTACGGTCCGCCCATGGCCACCCAGCGTGCGCTGCTGCTGATCGCCGACATCGGCGGCTACACGGAGTACATGCAGTACCACCGCAGCATGCTGGGGCACGCCGAGGCGGCCACCAAGCGGCTGCTCGACAAGGTCGTCGACGCCGCGCGGGGGTTCGACCTGATCGAGATCGAGGGTGACGCGGCCTTCCTGGCCCGGGACGCCGACGGGCTGGACGGAGCTGCGACGCTGACCGCCCTCACGCGTACCGCCGTCGCCATGCACAGCTCCTTCCACGCGCAGCGCCGGCTGATCGAGCTCAACATGTGCCCCTGCGGGAGCTGCACGCGGACCAGCGCGCTGAAGCTGAAGTTCGTCGCGCACGTCGGCGACGTCGCCACCCAGACGATCCGGCGCCGGAAGAAGCTGGTCGGCATGGACGTGATCTACGTCCACCGCCTGCTCAAGAACCCGGTCACGGTGCCGGAGTACCTCCTCGTCACCGACGACCTCTACGCCAACGGCGGCCCGGCCTCCGCCGAGCTGGTCGCCCACGAGATCGCGCAGGACCTCGAGGGCATCGGGCCGGTGCGCAGCTTCTACATCGACGTCGAGGACATCGCCGCACCCCTCGCGGACCTGCCGGCCCCGTCGCTGCTGCTGCGCCTCGGTGCCACCTTCGACATGGTGGGCCGGGGGCTCCCCCACGTCCTGCCCCGCCGCCGGGTGCGGTCGCTGGCGTCAGCCACCTGAGATCCGCTCGCCGAGCAGCGAGGCGTCCGGAGAGACGGCGTCCGATCCGGCGCCGGTGCGGTGACGTGGCTGTTAGCGTCCGCGCCGTGGCGGGCTCCTACCGCGACGCCTGGGCATCGGTGACCCGCAACCGGAACCTCCGGCTCGCGCAGTTGTCGTCGCTGTCGGCCTGGACGGGCGAGTTCCTGTTCCTGTCGGCGATGACGGTGTACGCGTTCGACCAGGACGGCGCGGCCGGTGTGGGCCTGGTCGGGTTCCTGCGCGTGCTGCCGGCGACGGTCGCGCTCCCGTGGTTGGGGGTGCTGGCCGACCGCGTCTCGCGCCGGCAGCTGCTCGTCGTCGCCTGCGCGCTCCGGGCGGGCACCGCGGCGGGGGCGGCGGTCGCCGTCGCCCAGCCGGTCGCGGTCTACGCCCTGCTGACCCTGTCGACGGTCTGCCACGCGGCCTACCGGCCGGTGCTCGCGGCGCTGTTCCCCATGCTGTGCACCGCCCCGGACGAGCTCACCGGGGTGAACGCGATCCGGGCCATCCTGGACGGTGCGGCCGCGCTCATCGGCCCCCTCGCCGCGGCTGCGCTGCTCGTGGCGTACGACCCGGCGGCCGCGTTCGCGGCGGTGGCGTTGCTGGCCGGTGCGGCCGGGGTCCTCGCTGCCCGGTTGCGCTACGAGTCGCCGCGCGCTGCCGCCGCCGAGCAGCCCCCTCGCACCGGGGTGGTCGACGACGTGGTCGACGGCCTGCGGGAGCTCCGTCGCCGGCCCCGCGCGCTGGAGGTGATCGTGCTGGGCGGCGCGCAGTGCGTGGTGCGCGGCGCGCTGACCGTGCTGGCCGTGGTGGTGGCCGTGGAGGTCACCGACCTGGGCCGCCCCGGGGTCGGGGTCCTCTGGGCGGCGTTCGGGGTCGGCGGCCTGGCAGCGGCGCTGGCGTCGATCGGCGCGGCCGGGAGCGCCCGCCTCGGCACCCTCTTCGGTGCCGGGGTCGCGCTGTGGGGCCTGCCGATCGTCCTCATCGGCCTGGTGACGGGCGACGCCGTCGCGGTCGGCGCCTTCGTCGTCATCGGTGCCGCCAACGCACTCGTCGACGTCACCGGGTTCACCCTGCTGCAGCGACTCGTCCCCGACCAGACGCTCGCGCGGGTCCTGGCCCTGACCGAGGCGGTGTTCTCGCTGGCGCTGGCCCTCGGCTCCCTGGCGGTCCCGTTCCTCCTCGCCGCGCTGGGCGACACGGGCGCCCTGATCGCCACCGGAGCCGTCCTGCCGCTGGCGGTCGCCGCACGCTGGGCCGCGCTGCGGGCGATCGATGCCGACATCGGCGTCCGGCGGGACCGGATCGTGCTGCTGCGCCGGGTCGGCATGCTCCGCCTGCTGCCCGTCCCGGCCATCGAGAGCCTGGCGATGCGCCTGGGCCGCACCCGCGTCCCGGCGGGGACCGACGTGTTCCGCAAGGGCGATCCCGGCGACGGGTTCTACGTCATCGAGTCCGGCCAGGTGGCCGTCCTCGACGACGGGTACGAGATCCGCCGGCTGGGGCCCGGAGCGGCGTTCGGCGAGATCGCCCTGCTCCAGGCGGTGCCGCGGACGGCGACCGTCCACGCCCTCGAGGACACCGAGCTCGCCACGCTCAGCGGGCCCCAGTTCGTCTCGGCGGTCACCGGCTCCACCGCCACCGCCTCGACCGCCGAGCAGCTCGTCAGCGGCTACCTCACGGAGGACCGGCAACGGCAGGCGGGACCGCCGAGACCCGAACCCGAGCGCGAGGGGCCGCACTGACGCCCCGTCGCGGTCGGGGACGCCGCGGCCCTCAGGCGCTGCCCTGCGCCGCCAGCACCCGGGCGGCCTCACGCTCGGCCTCGGTGTTGGCCACGCCCGCCCGGGAGCCGGCGAGCTTGGCGCGGATGTGCTCCCCCACGGTGATCGGCGGGTACGGCGACCCGTCGCCCACGCAGGTCGGCAGGGTCTCGATGACGGCGTCGACGTTGCCGTCGTGGAAGAACGCCGCGCTGCGCCGCCGCTGGATGCTGCCGTCCACGATCGGCGGCTTGACCCGGTGCAGGGTCGACATCCAGCGCTCGTTGGTCCACCGCGCCATCAGGTCGCCCAGGTTGATCAGCAGCGCGCCGTCGGCGGGCTGGACGTCGTGCCAGCCCCCGTCGCGCCCGAGCACCTGCAGGCCGGCGACCTGGTCGGCCCACAGCACGGTGACGATGCCGTAGTCGGTGTGCTCCCCCATGCCGGTCAGGTCGCCGTCGAGCTCCAGCGCGCCGGGCTCGAGGGCGTAGTTGTTCATCCGCAGCACGTCGAGGCTGTGGTCGGTGTACTGCTCGAAGAAGCCGGCAGGCAGGCCGAGCGCGTCGGCGAACACCGACGTCAGGGTCCGGGCCACGCGGGAGGCCTCGGCGGAGTAGGCCGAGACGGCGCTGCGGAACGACGGGGCCTCGGCCGGCCAGACGTTCTCCGGGTAGTCGGCCGCGGGCAGGTCGAGGCCGGGGAAGTCCGACACCGCGGCCCCGACGTTGAAGGCCTCGAAGAAGTCGTGCATCCGGTTGGACGGCGCGAGCCCGAGGCTGAGGCTGAGCGACTCCGTCTTCGGTGGTGCGTAGCCCCGGTTGACCTCCGGCGGCGTGCGGTACTGCTTCTTCACCTCCAGCGGGAGGAGGAAGAACTCGTCGAGGGCGGCGGCGAACGCGTCGGTGACGGCGGTCGGGACGCCGTGGCCGAGCACCTGGACGAAGCCCACGGTGCGGGCTGCCTCGTCGAAGGCCGCCGCCGTGGCGGCGCGCTCCTGCGGGGTGCCGGCGCCGACGTAGGAGGAGATGTCGACGGTCGGGACGTGGAACGCGCTGGTCATGCTCGGTCCTCCATGAGGGGTGGGGGTGCGTCGGGGGTGGTGGCCACGACGGCATCGACCCGCGCGCGCAGGCCGGCCTTGTCCGTCTCGTCGAGCCAGCAGGCCTCGACGGCGTTGCGGGTGAACGCGGCCAGCTGGTCGCGGCGGTAGCCGAGCGCGTGCGCGAGCACGCGGTAGTCGTGCGTCGGGTCGGTGCCGAACATGGGTGGGTCGTCGCTGTCGACGGTCACGCAGAGCCCGGCGTCGACCATCTCCGCGATCCGGCGGTGGCTGCCGTCCCCGCTCCCGGAGTAGCGACCGATGTCGGAGCTGACCGGCGTGCAGGTGAACGGCACCCGCTCGGCCACGCACCGCGCGGTGAGGACCGGGTCGTCCACCACGTGGTAGCCGTGGTCGACCCGGCTGCAGCCGAGCTGGTCGAGCAGGACCTCGATGTGCTGCGGCGGGCCGGACTCCGAGTGCGCCGTCCGCTGCAGGCCGTGCCGCGCCGCCAGCCGGTAGGCCTCGACGAACCGGCCCGGCGGCCCGGCGACCTCGGCGTAGTCGAGCCCGATGCCGAGCACCTCGTCGGCGCGGTGCTCCACCACCTGCTCGACCAGCTCGACGGCGGCGACGCCGCTGCGCTCCCGGCAGAGACCGACGACGAAGGCGGCCCGGACACCGGTGTCGGCCTCCGCGTCCCGGGCCCCGGCGAGGACGCCCTCCACGATCCGGGGGTAGGGCACCCCGGGGTGGCCGGGCGGGCTCAGGTGCACCTCCCGGTAGAGCACCCCGTGGTCGGCGCCACCGGCGGTCAGGGACTCGTAGGCGACCCGGTGGAAGTCGTCGACGTCGCGGATCAGCGAGCCGACCACGTCCAGCACGCGGAGGAACTCGGCGAGGTCGGCGTAGCTGTGGTGGTCGTACAGCTCCTCCGCCGACCGGCCGAGCGCGATGCCGTGCTTCCGGGCCAGGTCGAGCACGGTCTGCGGCGCGACGCTGCCGATGAGGTGGCAGTGCAGGCTGACCTTCGGCAGCGCGGTGACCATCGCGTCGATGGCCGGGTCGGCGGGCACGGGGGTGGAGTGCACCCCGGTCGCCAGGCTCACCGTCGGACCGCCGCGCGCCCGAACCGGCTGAGCACCGCCGTCTCGAGCAGCTGGGCGACGAGGTAGAGCAGCAGCGCGGTCAGGGTGATGGCCACGACCAGCGCCCAGACGCGGGTGTTCTGCGACCGGTTGGCGGCGGACACGACGGCGTACCCGATGCCCTTCCCGGTCGCCAGCCACTCCGCGAGCAGCGCGCCGGTCAGCGCACCGGGCACCGCGATCCGCACGGAGGCGAACAGCGCGGGCAGCGCGGAGGGGAAGCCCACCTTGAGCAGCACGGTCGACGGTGACCCGCCGTAGACGAGCACCAGGTCCCGCATCTGCGGGGTGACCGAGCGCAGGCCGGCCACGATGTTCACCAGGGCCGGGAAGAGGACGACGATCGCGCTCATGAGCGCGACGACGGCGTACCCGCGGCCGACGAGCAGGATCAGGATGGGCGCCAGCGCGATGAGCGGGACGGTCTGCAGCACCACCGCGACCGGCATCACCGCCCCCTCCAGCAGCCGGTACCGCACGACGACCGCCGCCAGCACGATCGCGGTCAGCATGCCGGCGGCGAACCCGACGGCGGCGTCGACCAGCGTCTGCTGGAGCAGGCCCCAGATCTCCGCGCGCAGCTCCGCGGAGTCGGCGTCCCCGAACAGGCTGGTCCACACCTCCGCCGGGGTCTTGCCCACGTAGGGCGAGACGTCCCAGACCCGCAGCGCGGCGATCCAGAGGAGCACCACCACGCCGAGCACCAGCACGGTGGTGGCGACCTGACGGAGCGCGGACCGCAGCAGCGAGCCGGTCGCGCCGGGGACCCGGTCGGTGCCGGGCAGCACCGTGCTCACGAGGTCGCTCCCCTCGACCACGGCGTGACCACCCGGCCGACCAGACCCAGGACGGCGTAGACCGTCCCGGCCACCAGCGCGCAGCCGATCCCCACCGCCCACGCCTGCTCGACGTCGACGTTCTGCTGGGCGATCTTGAGGACCAGCGCGACGCCCCGCTGCACCCCGCCGACGTACTCGCCGAGGATCGCGCCGAGGAAGGCCGCCGGCGCGCCGATCCGCATGGCGGCGAGGATCGAGGGCAGGGCCGAGATCAGCTGCACCTTCTGCAGCTGCCGGACCCGGCCGCCGCCGAAGACCCGCACCACGTCGAGGCTGGCCCGGTCGGCGGAGCGGAGCCCGAGCACGGTGCCGACGACGGTGGTGAAGAAGACCGCGAGGGCGGCGAGGGCGGTGGCGGTGCCCGAGCGCGCACCCTCGTCCGGGTTGCCGATGACGATGAACAGCACCGGTGCGATGGCGACCAGGGGCACGCAGTAGCTCATCACCGCCACCTGCATCAGGACCGGCTCGGCGACGGGGAGCAGCAGCACCAGCGAGGCGACGACGAGCCCGGCCAGGGTGCCGTAGAGGAAGCCGACCGAGGCCTCCTGGATCGTCATCCCGAAGTGCAGCGACCAGAACCCCCATCCGGCGTCGACGGCGGTGCCGAGCACGCCGTCCGGGGTCGGCACCCGGGCGCCGGACAGCACGGTGAGGGCGGCCAGCCACCACACGGCGACCAGCGCGAGGATGCCGGCCGCCCCGGTGCCCAGCGAGCGGGTCGACGCACGCGAGAGGTGCACGCTCAGTCCTCCCCCGGTGCGGTGGACGCCCCGCCGAACAGCAGCTCCGAGGCCCGGTCGTGCAGGGCGTGGAACTCCGGCGTGCGCATCAGGTCGGGGGTCCGCGGCCGGGGCAGGTCGACCTGCAGGACCTCCTGGACCCGCCCGGGGCGGGCGCTCATCACGGCGACCTGGTCGGAGAGGAAGACCGCCTCCGAGATGCTGTGGGTGACCATCAGCGTGGTCGCCGGCTTCTCCGTCCAGATCCGCAGCAGCTCCACGTTGAGCCGCTGCCGGGTCATGTCGTCCAGCGCGCCGAAGGGCTCGTCGAGCAGCAGGACCGACGGGGTGACGACCAGCGCCCGGGCGATCGACACGCGCTGGCGCATGCCGCCCGACAGCTGGGCGGGCTTCGCCTTCTCGAAGCCCTGCAGGCCGACCAGCTCGATCAGCTCGGCCACGAGGGCGTCGTCCGGCTCCTGTCCCGAGACCTCGAAGGGCAGCCGGATGTTGGACAGCACCGACCGCCACGGCAGCAGGGCGGAGTCCTGGAAGGCGATCCCCAGCTCGTTGCCGCGGCGGAGCTGCAGCGGCGTCCGGCCCGCCACGAGCGCCGAGCCGGACGTCGGCTCCTCCAGCCCCGCGAGGATCCGCAGGATCGTGGACTTGCCGCAGCCCGAGGGACCGAGCAGCGACAGGAAGCTGCCCTCGTCCGTCCACAGGGTGGCGTCCTCCAGGGCGGCGACCGTGCGGCGGCCGACCCGGAAGGTCTTGCTCAGGTGGTCGATCCGCACGCCGGTGCCGATCGAGGGAGCCGCTCCCCCGGCACCGGCGCTCGCCGACGCCTCTGCGACCTGCGCCATGTCCGACCTCTCCGTCGCCTCCGTCCCGGTCAGGACGGCAGCTCGGTGAGCTCGGGCTTCTCCTCGAGCAGCTCCTCGAGCAGCGACAGGTCGAAGAGGTCCGCGGCGTCGAGCTCGATGCCGGCCGCCTCCAGGGTGGTCATGTTCTGCTCGATCAGGTCCTCGGAGATGGTGAACAGGCCGTTCGTCTCGACGTCGGGGGTGACGATCAGGCCGGCCTGCACCTCCGACTGCTCGAGCTCCTTGGTCATGTCCAGCTGCAGGTCGCTGCCGTACTCCTCCACCGCCATCCGGGCGCCCTCGGCGGGGTCGGCCAGCGCGTCCTGCCAGCCGCGGATCTCGGCCTCGAGGAACGCCTTCACCTTCTCCGGCTCCTCGGCGATCATGCGGTCGGTGGTGATGACCGACTCGGCGACGAAGGGCAGCCCGTTGTCGGCGAAGGGCAGGTTGGTCACCTCGATGCCCAGCGACTGGACGGTGATCGACTCGTTGGTCAGGTAGGCCAGGAAGCCGTCGACCTCGCCGTCGACGAGCGGTGCGGGGTCGTACTCGACGGGGACCTTCGTCACGTCGGCCGGGTCGATGCCGTTCACCTCGAGCAGCGCGTCGAAGAGGGTCTCGTTGCCGCCGGCCTGCACCCCGATCGTCTTGCCGACCAGGTCCTGCGGCGTCGCGATGTTGCCGCCGTCGGCCCGCGAGAGGATCGTGAACGGGTTCTTCTGGAACTTGGTGCCGACGATCTTGAGCGGCGCGTCCTCCTCGGCGATGACCTGGGCGGTGGAGACGGCGTTGCTGAGACCGAAGTCGGCGTCCTCGGTGGCGACGAGCGTCTCGATGGCGCCCGGGCCGGGGTCCATGGTCACCGAGCCGAAGCCGGCGTCCTGGTAGTAGCCCTGGCTGTCGGCGAAGAACTCACCGGCGAACTCGGCGTTCTTGATCCACGACAGCTGGAGCGTGAGGTCGCCGAGGTCGCCCTCCCCGCCGCTGGCGGCCGCGGCCTCGCCGTCGTCGGACCCGCAGGCGGTGAGCACGAGGGCAGCAGCGGACAGCAGGGCTCCGGCGCGCACGGCGCGGTGGCGGATGGTCATGAGGTGCTCCGTCTCTCAGCCACACCCGCAGTGGGGTGTGGGGTGCCGTCCCGGCGTGGGGTTCGGCCGAAAGCTAGGAGCGGGTCGTTTCGCGGTTCGTCCCCAGGCGTTTCGCGTCGGTTAAGGCCCTCGCCTGCCGGCGACGTCCTGCCGACCGGTGCGGGCGGTGGCACGCCGGCCCGGTGCGCGCGGGCGATGTCGGCGACGGAGCGTCACCGGTTCGGCTCGTAGGGCATCGGGTAGTGCACAACCGACGTCGGCAGGACCGCCGGCGGACGACCCGACGCTCGAGGAGATCGCACCGATGAGCATGTCCAGCTCCGACGCAGCAACCGGCTCCCGCGACATCAAGGCGCACGAGACCACCAGCTTCGCCGACCTCGGCAAGGAGATGTGGTCCTACCTCACCGGCAAGGGCGCAGCGATCAACTACGAGTTCGTCGACATGGTCGTGGAGGTGCCGCGGGAGACCGGTGCCGAGGCGCCGCGCGCCGTCTGGCGGCTCAACGGCACGCTGCGGATCACGACCGCCGAGAACGCCAGCCGGGGATGACGGGGTCGCACGGCCCGCTCCACCTGATCGGGGAGCTGTCGCTGGAGGTGGACGGGTCGGGCGTGCAGGTGCACGCCGACGGGGCGGACGTGCGGGTCGTCGCCGAGGACGTCGGGGCCTTCGTGGCCCGGGTCCGGGAGGCGGCGACCGCACGGACGGGTGTGGCCCCGGGCCGGCGGGACGTCGGCGGGCTGGCCGACACCCTGGCCGCGGCCGGGATCACCGCCCACCTGGAGTCGCCCTCGCGTCCGGTGGCCGTGGCCGGCGCCGGCGTCGACTCACCGGCCGGCGCGCTGCTGCTGGGCACCCGGCGGGTGCAGCCACGCGCCGCGGTCGTGCTGGTCGCCGCCGACCGCGGCCGCTGGGTGATCGGCGCGGGCGCCGCCACGGCGGTGCTGCTGACCGTCCTGGCCCGCCGCCGCAGGTGACCCGCTGGGCGCGGCCGGTCCTCGGGCTGGCCGCGCCCGCCTGCGGTCGCGGTGCCGGCGCTGCGTTCCCGTGCCTCCACCGGGGGCGGCCGGGGGTCAGCGCGGCGGGCGGCGCACCGCGGCGGCGACGTTCCAGCGCACCGCCCCGGCGAGGTCGCGGGCGTGCTCGGCCAGGGTCAGGTCCCGCGGGGTCCGCGCCGCCGCCACGGCCGCGTCCAGGTCGTGGTCGTGGTCCCGCAGCACCTCGGAGAAGTCGCGCTGCAGCGGGGCCAGGCACGCGTAGCCGCAGCTGCGGTACATCCGCGGGAACAGCGGCCGGAACAGCCGGATCCGCTCGTGCAGGCCGCTGGAGTGCGACATCGGGTCCTTGTGCCGGCGGGCGACGTGGTCCGGGAGCAGGTCGGCGAAGGCGTGCCGGACGATCCACTTCTCGTAGCCGTCGCGCTGCTTGAGCTCCTGCGGGACCCGCATCGCCAGGTCGAGCATCGTCGGGTCGAGGAAGGGCACCCGGGCCTCCACGCCGTGTCCCATCGACGTCCGGTCGACCCGCTGCAGCTCGGTGCGGCTCAGGTGCCGGATCTTGTGCAGGAACAGCCGGCGCTGGTCCTCGGCGGCGACCCGCCGGTACATCGCGTAGCCGCCGAAGAGCTCGTCGGACCCGTCACCGGTGAGCACGACCTTCACCCCCGCCTCGTGCACGGCCGCGAACAGCCGCTGCGAGACGACGGCGTTGATGATGTCGCCGTACTCGGTCAGCTCGGAGACCCGGATCGCCTCCCGGACGTCACCGGCGCCGATGTCCCGCGGCCGGACGGGGACGACGACGTGCTCCACCGCCAGCGCGGCGGTCAGCCGGCGGGCGTGCGCGAGGTCGGCGCTGCCCTCGGCGCCCACGGTGAAGGCCACGCAGTCGGGGTGCAGCTGCCGGACCAGCAGCAGGGTCAGGGAGCTGTCCAGCCCCCCGGAGAGGACGACGCCGACCCGCAGGTCGGTGTCCACCCGGATCCGGACGGCGTCGGTGAGGGTCTCCCGCAGCGCCGCCGCGGCCTCGTCCACGTCGGACAGGACCGGTCGGCCCTCGCCCAGCCGGTACAGGTCCAGCCAGGGGTGCAGGTCCGGGTCGGCGCCGGGCTCGGCCCAGCCGCAGTGCCCCGGGGGCACCTCGGAGACCGGGACGCCGAGTGGGACCAGGGCCTTGACCTCGGAGGCGACGTGCAGGCGGTCGGCCACCCGTGCCCAGTACAGCGGCTTGACGCCGACCGGGTCGCGGGCGAGGAACACCCGGTGGGTGTCCCGCGCGACGAGGGCGAAGGCGAACTCCCCGCGCATCCGCTGCAGCGCCTGCTCACCCCACGCCAGCACCGTCTCCAGCACGACCTCGGTGTCGCTCACCGACCGCGTCCGGCGTCCCTCCGCGTGCAACCGGTCGCGGAGCGCGGCGTGGTTGAACACCTCGCCGTTGAAGCAGAGCGCCCACCGCCCGTCCTCGGACACCCAGGGCTGCACGGCGTGTTCCCGGTCGACGATGCGCAGCCGGGCGGTGCCGAGGAGGGCGGCGTCGTCGTGCAGGACCTCCTCCACCTCGCCCCGCGGGGAGAGGGCAGCGAGCATCGCGTCGAACCGCGCGCGCTCGGCCCCGGACCCTGGCCCGACGACGGCGGCGATCCCGCACATCAGCGGGCTCCCCCGGCGCTGCGCGCGACCGTCGTCCCGTAGTGGCCGATCCGGTCGGGGTGCAGGCACACGTGCCAGGCCTGGCCCTCGTCGATCACGTTGAGCGTCCCGTCGTCGGCGTAGTCGGTCAGGACGTCGTGCAGCGCCCCGGCCACGCCGTGCCGGTGCAGCCAGGCCATCTCGATGTCCGCGGCGTGGCCGGTGCAGTGCGCGCTCGGCAGCAGCGCCGAGTACCCGAGCTCGCGCAGCCGGTACTGGTCCAGCGTGCTGCGCACCAGGCAGTTCACCCACAGGCCGCGGCGCCACGCCGGGACCGCCTCGGCGAACCGGTCGGCGATCTCGTTGAGCACGGCCACCATCTCCGGCCGGGCCAGCGGGTGGCTGAGCCCGGACGTCCGTGGCTCCAGCCCGGGGAGCCACCGGCGGACGACGTGGTCGCGCGCCCGGCGCGGCAGCGCGCTCGTGCCGACCCGGTAGTGGAAGCGGAGCTGCCCGCGCCGGCGCAGGGCCGCCAGCGACGTCAGCTCCGCTGCCCCCAGGACGGCCTCCGTGTCGGCGAACGGCGGCACCGTGCCGTACCAGACCACGTCGACCTGCTGGAGCAGCACGATCCTGGCCATCCGGGCGGCGGTCGCCGCGTTGGACCGGGGGCTGGGCCGGAAGCAGCGGACCTCCTCCGCCAGCCGTTCCAGCGCGGCCGGTGCACCGCCCGGGAGGTGGTCGAGCACCGCGCACACCTCGGGCCGCCGGGCCGCGGCCAGGACGACGGAGCTCGCCGCCGCACCGGGCAGGTCGTCCACGAGCTCGGCGACCGCCCGGCGGTAACGGACGAGCTCCTCGTGCGACGGTCCCTCGCCGGTCACCGGACCGGCCCCCTCGTCCGACCGTCCATCCCTGGCCGCCTCGACTCCCTGGGGCCGCACGGGACCCGGACCGTCCATCCGGCGCACTGTACGAAGCCGGGGGCGTGTCGGCCAGACCGTCGCGCCCGGCTCAACCGGCGGGGCCCGCCGGTCACGTCTCCTGCGGCTGACGACCGGGGCCCGGCCGGTCGACGCTCGTTGGAGCGGCCTTGGAGGCCTGCCCGGCACAGTGCGGACGTCCGGCGGACCAGCCGCCGGGCTGCCGGCCTGCGCCCGGGCCGGTGGACGGGAGAGGGGCCGGACCGTGCACACCACACCCGAGGACGACGGTTCCCCACCCGCCGGCGCGGTCACCGTGGACATGACCGCCGTGGACATGGCCGCCGTGGACATGGCCGCCGTGGACATGGCTGCCGTGGACATGGCGCCGTACACCGTCGCCGACCACCTGGTCGACCGGCTGGCCGAGCTGGGGGTCGACCGGGTGTTCGGGGTGCCCGGCGACTACAGCCTCCGGCTGCTCGACCACGTCACCGCGCACCCGACCGTGCGCTGGACCGGGTGCGTCACCGAGCTCGGTGCCGGGTACGCCGCCGACGGCTACGCGCGGCTGCGCGGCCTGGCGGCGCTGTGCACCACCTTCGGCGTCGGTGAGCTCAGCGCGGTCAACGCCATCGCGGGCAGCTACGCCGAGCACGTGCCGGTCGTCCACGTGGTGGGCGCCCCTGCACTGGCGAGACAGGCCGAGCACCGCGCGCTGCACCACACCCTGGGCGACGGGGTGTTCGGCCACTTCGCGGCCATGCACACCGACATCACCTGCGCCCGCGCCGTGCTCGCACCGGGCACCGCCGTCGACGAGGTCGACCGCGTGCTCACCGAGGTCCGGGACAGCCGGCTGCCCGGTTACCTCCTCGTGCCGGCGGACGTCGCCGAGCTGCCCGCCGAACGCGCACCGGCGTCGCTCCCCCTCCGCGCCGACGGCACCGACCCCGAGGTGCTCGAGGCCTTCACCGCGGCTGCCGCGCAGCTCCTCGCCCGGGCCGGGTCCACCGACCGGGTCGCGGTGCTCGCCGGCCTCCTCGTGCACCGGTTCGGCGCGGTGGACGAGCTGGCCGGCCTGCTCGCCGCCGGGCCCCTGCCGCACGCCACGACCCCGTGGGCCAAGAGCCTGCTCGACGAGACGGCCCCCGGGTTCGCCGGGACCTACGCCGGCGCGGCCGGCAGCTCGGAGTCGACCCGGGCGGTCGTGGAGGACGCCGCGGCGCTGGTGCTGGCCGGCGTCCAGTTCACCGATCTCACCAGCGGCCTGTTCACCCAGCGGATCTCCCGCGCCCGGACGATCGACCTGTCCCCGCGGTCGGCGCGCGTCGGGGCAGCCGTGTTCGCGCCGCTGGAGCTGCCGGCCGCGCTCGCCGCGCTGCGCCCGGTGGTCGCGGCCCTGACCCCCGCTCCCCTGCCGCCGCCGGAGGAGCCGGCCGACGGACGACCGGACGACGACGCGGCCCCGCTGACCCAGGCCGCGCTCTGGCGGGAGACCACGGCCGCGCTGCGCCCGGGCGACGTCGTCCTCGCCGACCAGGGCACCTCGTTCTACGGCATGGCGCCGCACCGGCTGCCGCCCGGCGTGACCTTCGTCGGGCAGCCGCTGTGGGCCTCCATCGGGTACGCCCTGCCCGCGCTCCTGGGTGCCGGCACGGCCGCGCCCGGCCGTCGCGGTGTCCTGCTCATCGGCGACGGCGCCGCCCAGATGACCGTCCAGGAGCTCGCCACCGTGCTCCGGGAGCGGCTGCCCGCGCTCGTCGTCGTGGTGGACAACGCCGGCTACACGGTCGAGCGGGCCATCCACGGCGCCGACCAGCCGTACAACGACATCGCCCGCTGGGACTGGACCGCGCTGGCCCGCCTGTTTTGCAGCGGCGAGCGCGTCCGCACCGACCGGGCCAGCACCGTCGGCGCGCTGCGGCAGGCCTACCGCGAGGCCGCCGACGACCCCGGTGGGTTCGCCCTCGTGCAGGCCGTCGTCCCCCGCGACGACGTCCCGGCGCTGCTCGCCACCCTCACCCGCGCCCTCGGCGCACCGGGCGCGGGCCCCTGACGCTCGGCGCACGCCGCGTCCCGGACACCGCACCGGCCGGGGTCAGCGGGCCCCGGGTGCCACGGCGGGGCCCTGCCCGGCGTGCGAGGTGACCCGGTCGGGGTAGGCGCCGGTGAACCGGATCAGCGCCCAGACGACCACCAGGGGCACGACCCAGTTCAGCACCAGTTCGGGCAGGTGCGCCGAGTCGCGACTGGTGGCGTGCTCGTCCAGCAGCGTGACCAGCACCCCGGCCGCCCCGATGACGACCAGACCGGCGCCCCAGGCCGCGCTGAGGACCCGGTTGACCGACCGGAAGGTGGGCGACCCCCAGACCTCGCGCGGGGCCGACCGGCGGGCGTACTCCTCGGTGAAGGGGCGCGTGGCGGCCGTCGCCAGCACGTACAGGCCGAGGGCCACCCCCACCAGCGGCTGCCCCCACCGGAACAGCCAGTCGTCGACGCCCGCGCCACCGGCGAAGCCGGCGACGGCGATGCCGGTGAACAGGACGAGCGAGACCGCGTTCAGCGCCGTCGGCCCGTGCCGCCGGGCGGCGACGGCCAGGCCGACGACGGTCATCGCGACGGCGAGCAGGGCGCTCCAGGCGACCGCGTCGGCCGCCATCCGGTCGGCCACGACGGTGAAGACGATCCAGGGCAGGAGACCCAGGACGAAGGAGAACGGCTTCATGGCCGGTCACGATCCCGCCGGGCGCTCCAACCGGGCTCCAAGGCCCGCTGGACGACCCCGGCGTCCCGCACCCGTCGGACGCGTCACCCCCCTCCGCCCGCCGCAGGGTGTCCCGGATCCGTCACCTGCCGTCGGGAGGCTGTTCCGTTGGAGCGCGGTTGGAGGGATCCTCACCAGGATCCGCGGCACGCCGCGCCGCCGGTCGCGGGTGCCGAGGGGAGCGCGGGTGGACGACGTCGTCTCGATCGACACCCTCGCCGCCGTGGCCGCGGTCGCGCTGCTCGCGGCCCTGCTCGTCGGGCTACTCCCCCGGTTGCCGGTACCGCAGGTGGTGCTGCTGCTGGTCGGCGGTGTCGTCATCGGCCCGCACGTCCTGGGCATCGGTTCGCCGGCGGGCGTGCAGGTGCTCGCCGACGTGGGGCTCGGGTTCGTCTTCCTGCTGGCCGGCTACGAGCTGGACCTGCGGCTGTTCCGGCAGGACGCCGGACGGCGGGCACTGCTCTCCTGGGCGGTCTCCTTCGGGCTCGCCGCCGTCGTGGTCGGCCTGCTCACCGCCGCCGGGCTGGTCGAGGCGTTCCTCCCGGTCGCGCTGGGGCTGACCACCACGGCCCTGGGCACGCTGCTCCCGGTGCTGCGCGAGGAGGGCCTGCTCCATGGCCGGCTGGGGCGGTACCTGCTCGCGGCGGGCGGGGTCGGTGAGCTGCTGCCGGTGCTGGTGATCGCCGTCTTCCTGGGCAGCCAGGGCCGGGTCACCGCGCTGGTGTCCCTGGGCGGCGTCGCCGCCCTGGCGGTGCTGCTCGGCCTGCTGCGGCACGGGGTCCGGGACGGCAGCCGGCTGGCCGACGTCGTCCGGGCCGGGCAGCACGAGACCGCGCAGATCACCCTGCGGGGCACGATCCTGCTGCTGCTGACGCTGGTCGCGCTGACCGACCGGTTCCACCTGGACGCCGTGCTCGGGGCCTTCCTCGCCGGGATCGTGCTGCGCCGGTGGGTGGGCGAGGCCGCGCCGGAGCTGGAGTCCAAGCTCGACGCCGTGGGCTACGGGTTCTTCGTCCCGCTCTTCTTCGTCTACTCGGGGATGAACCTGGACCTGCCCGCGATCGCGGCCGCACCGCTCTTGCTCGTGCTCTTCCTGGTCCTGATGCTCGCGGTGCGGGGCGGCCCGGTGCTGCTGGTCTACCGCCGGGTCCTGGACCGGCGCGAGCGCTGCCAGACCGCCCTGGTCAGCGCCACGGCGCTGCCGGTGCTGGTCGCGCTCACCGAGATCGCGGTGCGCAGCGGCACGATGACCTCCGACGACGCCGCGGCCCTCGTCGGCGCGGGCATGGTCACCGTCCTGGTGTTCCCCGCCGTGGTCGTCGCGCTGGGCCGCGGACCGGCCCGGCCGGCGGCCTCGCCGTCCCCCGCGGACCCGGTGGGCCCGGCACGATGACCCCGCGGTGACCGGAGCTGCGGTTCCCGAGGGGGTCGGCCGGCCCGCCACGGCGCCGGTCGCCGGCGTCGGCGTGCAGCGGCACCCCGCAGGCTGCAGCGGCGAGGCAGGGAGGTGGACGTGGGCTGGGCACCGGAACTGCTGCCGTCGCTGACCGGCCGGCGGGAGCTCGTCGCGTGGCTGGTGCTGGGCTTCCTGGTGACCTTCCTGGTCACCCGGTTCGTCACGCACGCGATCCGCACGGGCCGGGGCCCGTTCCGGGACGCCCGCGTCGGCGGGGTGCACGTGCACCACGAGGTGTACGGCATCTTCCTCCTGCTGGGCACGGGCACCGCCGAGTTCGCCTACCGCCCGGACGGCACGTGGGCCGGCCTGCTCGCCGCGCTCTTCGGCGCCGGCGCGGCGCTCACGCTCGACGAGTTCGCGCTCTGGCTGCACCTGGAGGACGTGTACTGGTCACGGGAGGGCCGCAGCTCGGTGGACGCGGTCCTGCTCGCGGCGGTCGTCGGCGGGATGCTGCTCATCGGCGCCAACCCGTTCGACGCCGACCGGTCACGGGGCGAGGGCGTGCTGGCCCTCACCGTCCTGCTCAACCTCTGCTTCGCGGTCGTCGCCATCCTCAAGGGGCGGGTGGTGCTGGGCGTGGCGGGGGTGTTCGTCCCCCTGATCGCCGCCGTCGCCGCCGTCCGGCTGGCCCGCCCGGCCTCCCCGTGGGCGCGCCGCTGGTACCGGCCCGGCAGCCGCCGCGCGGCCCGGAGCAGGAGACGGTTCCCGCCCGGACGGCGCAACCGCTGGGACCGCCTGGTCGACCTGTTCGCCGCGGTGCCGCCCCGCACGACTCCAGCGGTACCGAACCCGGTCGCCGGCTGAGGTGCCCGGCCGCCCGTGCGCGCCGCACTGCCCCGCGCGCAAGGGCCTACCGCGACCGCGGGAGATGCGGTACGCAGTCGTCCGACGAGCACCGGCACCCGGTGCCCCGGGCGCCGCCACGGCGCCCGCGTCACCGAGGTCGGGCGCCCCGCTCCGCGTCACCGGGACAGCTCGCAGGAGGTGTCCCGGTGCAGTCCGACACACCCGACGGCGCCCTGCGCATCCGGGACCTCGGTCCCCTGGAGGTCGAGCGTGCCGGGGTCCCGGTCGGCCTGGGCGGCACCCGGCTCGCCGCCGCGCTCGCCCTGCTGCTGGTGCACGCCGGGCAGCACGTCGGCGTCGGCGCGCTGTCCGAGGCCATGTGGGGCGCTGAGTCGCCGTCCCGGTCGCCGTCCACCCTGGACTCGCACGTCTGGCGGTTGCGCAAGGCGCTCGAACCGCAGCGCGAGCGTGGCCGCCCGTCGGCCACGCTGCGCCGCGACCTCGGCGGCTACCGGCTGGTGACCGACGCCGCGACCATCGACTCGGTGCGCTTCGCCGCGCTGGCCGACGAGGCCCGGGAGCTGCTCGCCGCGGGCCGGCCCGAGGACGCCCGCCGCACCGCCGAACGGGCCCTGGCCCTGTGGCGGGGGCAGCCCTACGCCGGATTCGCGGACGAGCCGTGGGCGGTGGCGGCGGTGGCCCGGCTGACCGAGGTCCGCGACCAGCTGCGGGAGCTGCTCGCCGAGGCGCTGCTCTCCTGCGGCGCGCCGGAGCGGGCACTGCTGGCCCTCGGCCCCGGTCTGGCGGAGACGCCGCTGCGGGAGCGGCTCTGGTCGCTGCGGATGCTCGCCCAGCACCGCCTCGGCCGGGCGGAGGAGGCGCTGCGCAGCTACGCCGAGGTCCGCCGGGTGCTGCTCGACGAGCTGGGGCTCGAGCCGGGCACCGAGCTGCGCGAGCTGCAGGCCCGCATCCTGGCCGAGGACCCCACGCTCGCGGGCCCGGGACCCTGGGTCCCGGCAGCTCCGACGGTCCGTTCCCCGGCGGCACCCGGGTCCGGGGCGGCTGGCGGCGGCGGGCCGGTCGAGGTGCACCTCCCCCACCGGGTGTCTGCGCTGGTGGGCCGGGAGCAGGAGCTGGCCGGGCTGGCCGAGACCGTGCCCCGGCGGGGGCTGACCACGCTGGTGGGCGCGGCCGGGTGCGGCAAGACGCGGCTGGCCGTCGAGGTGGCCCGCACGCTGGCCGGCCGGTTCCCCGGCGGCGTCTGGTTCGTCGACCTCACCGCCGCGCGGGACGCCGGCTCGGTGCTCTCCACGGTCGTGTCCGCCCTCGCCCTCGCGCCGGCCGACACCGCCCGGCCCGGAGCGGCCGTGCGGGCGTTCCTGCGGGACCGGCGGGCCCTGCTGGTGCTGGACAACTGCGAGCAGGTCCTCGACCCGGTCGCCGACCTCGTCGACGACTGGTCCCGGGTGCCGGGCGGGCTCGCCGTCCTGGCGACCAGCCGGGAGCCGCTGGAGGTCGACGGCGAGCACGTCCACCCGGTCGGTCCGCTGCCCCCGCCCACCGACGACGGCGACGCCACGGCCTCCCCCGCCGTCGCCCTGCTGCTGGACCGGCTCGCGGCCACCGGTGCCGACCGCCGGGACCTCGGCCTGCTCAGCGCGGTGGTGCGGATCGCCACCGCCGTGGACGGGGTGCCCCTGGCGCTGGAGCTGGCCGCCGACCGGGCCCGGGCGTTCACCCTGGAGGAGATCGCCCACCAGGTCACCGCCGACCCCAGCTCCCTGGCCCGGATGGGACGCGGGAGCGACCACCACCGGACGGTCCGCGTCGCGATCGAGCAGAGCTGTGCCGCGCTGCCCGCCGACGAGGCCGCCCTGCACCGCAGCCTCTCCGCCCTCCCCGGCCCCTTCACCGTGGCTGCGGCCGACGGCGTGTACCGCGGCACCGACGGGGACGCCGGGAGGACCGCCGACCTGGTCGCCCGGCTGGTCCACCACTCCCTGCTGGTGCCCCTGGGTCCGGCCCGGCCGGGCGGGCGGAGCCGGTTCACCCAGCTCGCCACCATCCGGGGGCACGCCTGCCACGCCGCGGCCGCGGACGGGCCCCGGCTGGTCCGGAGCCGGGACGCGTGGGTGGCCGGCCTGGTCCGGGACCGGCCCCCGCTGGGGCACGTGACCGAGCGGGCCTGGTTCGACGCGCTCGACGACGACCTGCCCGCCGTCCGCGCCACCCTGCAGCACCTCCTGGTGGAGCGCCCCTCCGCCGACGGGGTGTGGCTGGCCGGCCGGCTGGGCGCGTTCTGGTACTTCCGGAGCAAGACGGTCGAGGGGCGGGCCTGGGCGGAGCGGGCGATCGACCACGAGCACCTCGCCGACCCGCTGTCGGCCGCGCTGGTCCGGCTGACCCTGGCCCACCACCTCTGCTCCGGTGGGGACGACGACCTCGCCGGGCCGCACGTCGCCGCGGCCTTCGCCCTGCTGGACGGCAGCGGGCACGCCGCGTCGCGGGTCGTCGCCGAGGTGCTCACCCTGCTGACGCACTCGCTCGTCGCGGCCGGTGGTCCCGACGCCGCCCGCGAGGTCGCCGGACGGGTGCGGGCCGCGGCCGTCGCCACCGGCACGGACCCGGAGCTCGACCTCTTCGCCGACGCGTGCGCGACCCTGGCCGGCAGCGTCGACGGGCTCGGCACCGACGAGGCGCTCAGCGGCCTGCACCGCCGCGCCCTGCAGCTGGGCAACGCGCACGTGGCGCTGCTCGTCGCCGGGATGTCGGTGGTCGCCGCGCTCCGGGCGGCCGACCCCGCGCGGGCACTGACCTGATCCGACCGGATGATCGCCCACCGGCTGACCCTCGGCACGTCCGACGGCCCCGTCGCCTTCGAGCTGCGGGCCCTGGTCGCGGCGATGGGCGGCCGCCCCGACGAGTCGGTGCGGCTGTTCTCCGCCGCACGCACCCAGGCCCAGCGCAACGCGCTGCGGTGGCCCGCCCTGGCCGAGACGTCCCACGTGCTGCCGGGCGTCACCCGGGCCCTGGAGCCCGCCGCGGCCGAGCGCGCCCGCGCGGCGGGCGCCCGCCTGACCCTCGCCGACCTGGTCACCGGCCCGGAGACCGTCCGGGCCTGAGCTCCCGGGCCGGGCCCCGACCCGGTTGGAGAGGTCTTGGAGCCGGTGCCGGGACAGTCCGGCCCGCCGGCGGGACCGTCCCGGCACCGGCCCGACGACCCGTCGCCGACAGATCCGAACGGAGCCCCACGTGCACGCCTTCTTCACCGACGACGACTTCCAGTTCGCCGTCGAGAACGTCCTCGGCAGCACCTGGTCCCGCGCGGCCGACGTCGGTGAGGTGCTGGCCACCGTCGACCGGATCCCGAACCGCGACGCGCGCGCCTGGGTCGAGCAGTGGTCCGCGACCGCCGAGCGGGTCGCCGGCGAGGCGCGCGCCGCCGAGGCGGCCGGGCACCTCCGCAGCGCCGCGGCCCGCTGGCTGCGCGCCGCCGGCTACTGGTCCGAGGCGTCGGACAAGGCCGACTCCACCGACGGCGCCACGCAGCTGTGGGAGTCCCACCGCCACGCGTGGGACCGGTTCGTCGACTGCACCGTGGCCGTCGGCGACGTGGCCGTGGAGCGCCTCGAGATCCCCTGGGCGGGGACGACCCTGCCCGGGTACTCCTTCCGCCGCGCGGCCGACACCGCCCCCCGGCGGACGCTGGTCTACACCAACGGCAGTGACGGCTCCGTCGTCGGAGCCTGGTCCCGGGGCATCGCCGAGGCCCTCGCCCGCGGCTGGAACGCGATGACCTACGACGGCCCGGGGCAGAACGCCGCGCTGATGCGCCAGGGCCTGACCTTCCGCCCGGACTGGGAGAACGTCCTGACGCCGGTCATCGACGCCCTGACCGAGCGGTCGGACGTCGACCCCGGCCGGATCGCGGTCATGGGCATCAGCCAGGGCGGCTACTGGGTGCCCCGGGCGGCGGCCCACGAGCACCGCATCGCGGCCGCGGTCGCCGATCCCGGGGTGGTCGACGTCTCCACGACCATGCTGCAGCAGCTCCCGCACTTCCTCGTGCGGCTGCTGGACGACGGGAAGCGGGAGCAGTTCGACAGGGACATGGCGTGGGCCCTGAAGCTCTCCCCCGCGACCCGGGCCACGATGCGGTGGCGGATGCGGCCCTACGGGGTCACCTCGCCGTTCGACTTCTTCACCGCCGCCCGCGAGTACGCGCTGACCGACGAGCAGCTGGCCGCGATCACCTGCCCGATGCTGGTCACCGATCCCGAGCACGAGCAGTTCTGGCCCGGGCAGTCCGCCCGGATGGCCGCCGCGCTCACCTGCCCGGTCACGCTGCTGCCCTTCACGGCCGACGAGGGGGCCGACGGGCACTGCGAACCGGCGGCGGTCGGGCTGCGCAACGAGCGGGTCTTCGACTGGCTCGACGAGCACGTCCCTGCACCTGACCGCTGAGGCGGCGTGGCGGTCAGGCGCCCTGCAGCCCTGCTCCCGGCGGGCCACGATGGACCCATGCCCGCTCGCCCGCGCCTGCTGGCGGCCGCCGGTCCGGCGGCCGCCGCCCTGATCGGCGGCCTGTCCACCGACCCCGACAGCCGGTGGTTCCGGTCGCTGGACAAGCCGTCCTGGTATCCCCCGCCGCAGACCTTCGGCATCGTCTGGACCGCCCTCTACGCCGGCACCGCCTGGGCCGCCGGCGAGGTGCTCAGTCACGCCGAGCCGGCCTCCCGCCGGTCGTTCGCCCGCGCCTACGCGGTGAACCTGGTGCTGAACACCGCGTGGACCCCGCTGTTCTTCCGCGCCCACCGGCCCTGGGCGGCCACCGTGGAGTGCGCGGCGCTGACGGTCTCGACGGTCGACCTGGTGCGCCGGGCAGCCGCCGTCAGCAGCCCGGCAGCGGCCGTGCTCGTCCCGTACGCGGGGTGGACGGCCTTCGCCACGGCGCTGTCCGCGGCGATCGCCCGCCGCACCTGACCCGGCCGCCGGGCCAGGGTGCTCGGGATCGTGGTCGTCGTCCTGTGGCCCACTGCCTCCGGACGGACCTGCGCCGGGTGGTGGGTGCCGCCGGCTGTCTCAGCCCCTGCGGTGGGCGCCGCGGTGCTCCGTCGCCCCCGCGGCCGCGACACTGCGGCGCACGGCACCGGCGGCCTCCGCGACGATCTCCTCGAACGGGCCCCGGGCGTGGGAGCGACTCCACAGCAGCGCGAACGCCACCACGACGGCGACCTGCAGCAGGAAGCCCGCCGGCCCACCGGGCAGCGCGGGGGCGCTGAGCAGGACCAGGTGCAGGCAGTAGAGGGTCAGCGTCATGCTCCCCGCGGCGGCCAGGGGCCGCAGCAGCGAGGTGGTGAGGCGACCGAGCAGGATGCACACCCCGAGCACCACGAGGGCGACGCCGATCGTGTGGGCGAGGTCCAGCGACGTGCCGGAGTGCGGCGCCATCGTGGCCAGCCACCAGCCGGTGTCCGTCGGCGTCGTCCCGCTCCACCCGGAGGCCACCACGTCGGCGTACTCCGCCGACGTCATCGACTGCAGGGCCACCTCCTCCAGCCGGGCCCGGCCACCGGACACGTCGAGCAGCAGCCAGGACACCGCCACCGGGACGACGGCCAGCGCGGCACCGACGAGGACCACGCCCGCGAGGACGAGCCGGCTGGAGAGCGCGGCGCGGCCGAGGGCGAGGCCGACGCACAGGTAGGCCGTCCACGCGAGCGCCGGGTACTGGCCGGTGAGGGTCAGCTCGGTCAGCGCCTGCAGCGGGTGGTCCAGCAGCGCGGTGAACGTCAGGTTGGGGACGACCACCGGTTCCGTGCCGGCCCGGAGCAGGTGGCTGAGGCCGGGGACGGCGACCACGACCACCGTCGCCAGGACCACCAGGGCGCGGCTGGACAGGGACAGCAGCGGGACGGCCAGCACGAACAGGACGGCGTAGTACGGGAGGATCACCCCGGCGGAGTCCGTCGGGACCAGGTACCCGAGGGCCAGCCCGACCGCGCCGATGAGGAGCGCGCGGACCAGCAGCGACGCCGCCTGGGCGGTCCACGTCCGTCCCGTCGGCCGCCGCCGGCCCCCGCTGGCGAAGGCGATGCCCACCCCGGCCAGCAGGGCGAACAGCGCCGCCGACTTGCCCGCCGAGAGGGTCCACGCCAGCGACGCCGTGCCGTCCGCGTCGGTGGCGTCCAGGTTGTGCACCGCGATCATCCCGACCAGGGCGAAGCCCCGCGCGGCGTCGATGCCGACCAGCCGGGGCGTCGACCGTGCGGGTCCTGCCGTGCTCGACGGCGTCCCGGCCACGTCGCCCGACGGGACCACGTCGCAGGCATGCGGCAGCTGCGGGACGCCGCCGGGGACCGGCGGACGGACAGCCGGCGCCGCGGTCGACGAACCGGCCGGGACGGGCATCGATCCGGGCGCCGGCGGGGCGCCGCTGACCGTCCCCTCGATGTCAGGTGAGGACGACATCCGCTCACTCTCCGCAGGTAGCTGGGCATCCGGGACCCGCGGAGTCGACTGAGTCCTCGCCCCGCGCACGCCCTGCGTTCGCAAGGAGGGGGCACGACGGATGGCTCATCGGGCCGATCCGCCGGGGCAGCCGCCGATCAGGACGGCGTCGGGACGACGACCTCAGCGCTCGCCGACGACGACGCGTGACGAGTGGTCAGCGTGACGTCACCGGCGCGCTCATGGGCGCTCTCCTGCGGCGGGACGGCCCCGACGACCCATCCGGTGACGGCAGCCCGGCCGAACGCGTGAGGGTCGACCGACCCGGCTCGGCTGCACGTTCCTCGAGCGCCGGGCCGCCGTGCACCACAGCGGTGCGCACTCCGTGCCTGGCGCGCCGTGCCACCCAGCGGGAGCGATCCCGGACGGATCTTGGAGATGGTGGAATGCGCAGGACGTGGACGGTCCTCGGGGCCCTCGTGGTCGTTCTCCTCACCGCCGGGCCGGCGTCGGCCGGCCCGCCGCGGGAGCTGCCCGGACAGCTCACGGACGACACGATCGTGATCGGCGCTGCGGACCGGCAGGTGGTCCAGCAGGCCATGGACCGGTTGGCGGCGGAGCGGGGCATCGGTCTGCACGCCGTCTTCGTCTCCGACTTCGACGCCGTCCCGGCCTCCACCTGGGCGGGACGGACCGCCGAGCTGTCCGGACTCGGCGACTCCGACGTCCTCCTGGCCGTGGCCGTCGGCGGGGGGACGTACGAGTACGGGTCGTGGGTGGGCGAGGGGTCCACGCTGCCCGTGGCCGACGTCCAGGGCGTGCTGACCGACGAGGTGGCCCCGGACCTGGCGGCCCGACGCTGGACCGACGCGGTGCTCACGCTGGCCGGCCGGCTCCAGTCCCTCGCCGAGACGGCGCCCAGCCCCGAGACCACAGCCGGTCCTGCGACCACCGCCGCCTCCGAGACGCCGGCCGGCTCCGGGACCACAGCCGGCTCCGGGACCACCGACGGCTACGGCACGGCGACAGCCGCCGACACCGCGACCGGACCGCGGGCGAGCGAGGAGGCGCTGCCGTGGTCGGGGACGACCACGGTCGTGGTGATCGGCGTCCTCGCCGTGGTGCTCCTGAGTGGCCACCTCCTCTCCCGCCGCCGGACCGTGAGCAGCTCGACCCGGTAGCCGGATGCGCGTGGCGGAGCCGCTGCCGAGCTCAGCAGCTCCTCGCCGACCGGGTCGGCCGCCGCCTCACCGTGCCGGCTCGGCCCGCCGCGCGGTGCCCAGGACGTGCGGCGCCATGGGGAGCGGGATGCGCGTGTCCGGCAGGCGGTGGCGCTCCAGGCGCTCCATCGTGAAGCCGGCCGCGGTGATCGCCGTGGCGGTGTCGCGCCCGACGTGGCACCCGCCGCACAGCACGGGCCAGACTGTCCGGTCGAGGGCGTCCTGCACGATCGTCAGCGGCGGCCGCTCGGCCCGCACGTGCTCCCAGAAGACCAGCCGCCCGCCGGGGCGCAGCACCCGGTGCAGCTCGCGCAGCGCACGCGGCTGGTCGGCCACGCTGCACAGGACCAGCGTGCTGACGACGGTGTCGAACTCACCCTCGCCGGCGGGCAGGGCCTCCGCGACGCCGTCCACCACGTCCACCGGCACGGGTGCTCGTCGGGCAGCCTGCTCGGCCAGTCCACGCAGGTACGGCTCCGGCTCGACGGCGACCACCTGGGTCACCGCGGGCGGGTAGTGCGCGAAGTTGCTGCCGGACCCCGCCCCGACCTCCAGCACCCGGCCGGCCGTGTCGGCGAGCACCCTGCCCCGCAGCTCGGCCAGCCCGGACCGCTCCCCCGCCGCGGCAAGTCGGCCGAAGACCCGGGCGAAGACGGGATGGTGGACAGCAGCAGGAGCCGGAGGCACTCCCCCAGCATGCCGAGCGGCCCGCCGACTCGGTAGGTCGAGCACGGCGACGAACCCCGGCGGGCCGGCGCGGGAGGAGCAGTCCGCCTCGCCACGTGCATCAGCAGTCGCGAGGAACACCACGACCAGGCGCCGGATGAACGCCTGCACGTGCGCACCGAGGCGGTCGAGCACCTGGTGGTCGTAGGAGGTGCGAGCCTCGGCTGGTCGTCCGGAGCTCTCCCGCTCCCGCCCCATGGGGCGGCCCCCGCCCGTGCGGACAGCAGTGCTGCTGAGACCTCTCCCCGGGCTCCCCACCGCCGTCACGGCGGCGTCATCGGGTCAGGAACCGCCGTGGACGAGGGAGGTCCCTCGGTCCGGTGGTCCGGGGTCCCTGCCGGGTCCGGACCACCGGATCGCCGGATCAGTCCCCGGCCGACGGGTGGGACCCGTCAGCGAGGTGGACGACGAAGTCGGCGTTCACCCCGTCGGTGCCGTTGTGCCCGTTGGTGGTCTGGGCCATCTCCCCGCGGGCTCCGGCGTAGCTCCCCGTCCCACCCGTGACCGCCCGGTCGACGGTCCCCGCCTGCTGGGGCAGCTCGGTCCCGATCGAGGTCAGGGTGGACCCGTCGGAGAACTCGAAGACCTGGGTCGTGGCGACCCAGGCGTCGTGGGTCGAATGCGCTCCCGCGCCGATGAAGAACCCCCAGCAGGTCCACTCCCCGATGACCTCCTCGGGGAACTCCGGCTGGGCCTGACCTGCCGCGTCCACGACGACCCCGTCGTGGTCGCCGAGGGTCCCGTCCAGGTAGATCCAGCCCTGGGTGACGAAGCTGTTGCCCGCGGCCGGGAGCCCGTCGGAGAACACCGGGTCGTCCTCGAACACGAACCGCGTGCCGTCCTCGGAGACGTCGAACTCGAACGGCTGCGCCGGAGCCGGGGGCCGGTCGTTGCCGGGCGGACCGGTGTCGACCTGACGGACGGCCAGACCACCCAGCAGGGGGACGGTGAGCACGGCGGCGGCCGCGGCCAGGACCGAGCGCCTGGAGATGTCGGACATGACGGTTCCTCTCAGTCCTGGATCCGATAGAACCGGAACAGCGGGTTGTCGATGGGCAGCACCTCGACGGTGCCGAACCCGGCCTGCCGGGCCAGGTCGACGACCACGGAGGGCCGGATGGCCGTGCCGATGGCGTCGTGGTCACCCGTGGCGATCGCCGCGGGCAGGCAGTGGACGACGCTCCAGCCGAGCATCATGCGTTCGACCTCGTCGCCGGGGGCGGAGAACGACGGGGCGACCCGCTCGTCGGCGACGACGAGCGTCCCCCCGTCCGCCAGGGCCGCACGGACGGCGGCCAGGGCCTCCACCGGGCGGCCGATGTCGTGCAGCGTCTCCAGCATCACGACGACGTCGAAGACGCCGAGCGCATCGAGCCGGGCCGCGTCGGCGACGACGTAGCTGACCCGGTCCGCGAGGTCGTCGTCCAGCGTGGCGGCGGCATCGGCGACCGAGCCCGCGTCCACGTCCACCCCGACGACCGTGCTGGCCGGGTAGGCCCGGGCGATGGCCTGCGTCGACCAGCCCTGCCCGCAACCGACGTCGGCCACCCGGGCCCCGGACGCGAGCCGGGAGTGGACGTCGGGCACGGCCGGGAGCCAGTCCTGGACGAGGTCGTGGGTGAAGGCCGGCCGGTTGACCCCGCCCTGACCGTCCCGGAAGTCCTCGCCGTAGCGGGCGTAGGGCACCCCGCCGCCGGACCGGTAGGCCTCGACCACGTCGGGCAGGGCCTGACCGATGCCGGCGAGCATCGAGGCCAGCGGGGCGGCGTGCAGCGGGTCGTCCGCCACGGTCAGCACCCTGGCGTGGGCGGCGCCGAGGCGGTACCGCCGCCCGGTGGACGGCTCGCCGTCGTCGGTGTCCAGCAGGCCGGCGACGGCCTGCTGGTCGAGCCACTCGCGGGCGTAGCGCTCGGCGATCCCGGCGTCGGCCGCGAGCTCGGCAGCGGTCCTGGCCCGGCCGTCGGCCAGCACGCGGTAGAGGCCGAGTCGCCGGCCCAGGTGCACCGCGAACAGCTCCAGCGACTGGACGGCGGCGCCGAACAGGCGTTCGGACAGCACCTCCGCCTCGTCGAGGGTGGTGAGGGTGGTCGTCATGGTCTCCCCTTCTGGGTGTCGTTCGGACACCCGGTACGGCGGGAGGTCGGACCTCACGCCGTGCGGACGAGCCCCACCCGGACCTCACCGACCTGTCACCCTGCAGGCATGGCCCCACGGCAGGTGGTCCATTCCTCCCTCGTCGGACGCGACGACGACGTGCGACGGGTCCGCGCGCTCCTGACCGGGCACCGGCTCGTCACGGTGGTGGGCCCCGGTGGCGTCGGGAAGACGCGCGTCGCGTCGGCGGTCGCGGAGGAGGGAGGCGGCCTGCCGGTGAGCCTGTGCGAGCTCGCGGCCGTCGCCGACCCCGCGGGGGTCCCGGCAGCCGTCACCGAGGCGCTCGGGTTCGGGTCGCTGTCCGGAGCGGCCCTCGGCCTGGCCGACGCCGAGCGACTGGTGCTGCTGGACAACGCCGAGCACCACCTGGACGCGGTGGCCGACGTCGCCCAGGCACTGCTCACGGAGGTCCCGGGCCTGCGGTTGCTGGTCACCAGCCAGGTCCCGCTCGGGCTGCCCGGCGAGCGGGTGACCGTGCTGGCGCCCCTCCCGGTCCCGGACGGCGACGACCCGGTCGCCGCCCTGGCCTCACCCGCCGTGCAGCTGTTCGCCGCGCGTGCGCGTGAGGCCGGGGCCGACCTCGTCCTGGACGACCCGACCGCCGTGTGCGTGGCCGCGCTCTGCCGCCGACTCGACGGCCTGCCCCTGGCGATCGAGCTCGCGGCGGCGCGCTCCCGGACCCTGGGCCCCGCGGACATGCTCCGCCACCTGGACGCCCGCTTCCAGCTGCTGACCAGCGCGCGGGGGCACCGGCCGGACCGGCAGCAGAGCCTGGAGTCGGCGATCGGCTGGTCGCACGCCCGGCTGGACCCGGCGGTCCAGCGCTTCTTCGCCCGGCTGGGCACCTTCCGCGGGCCGTTCTCCGACGAGGCGGCGCACGCCGTCGCGGCCGACGACGGCGACACGCTGGCGACCTCCCTGACCCGGCTCGACGCGCTGGTCACCCCCTCGCTGCTCACGACGGCGTCCCGGCTGGGCCGCACCTGGTACTCCCTCCCGGAGAGCCTCCGGTTGTTCGCCCGCGACCGGCTGTCCGAGGCCGGTGAGCTGGAGCTCTGCGAGGAGCGGGCGGTGCGCCGGCACACCGCCGACGCCGAGCAGATCGTCCGGCTCTCCCAGCGCTCCTGGCCCGGGGAGCTCTTCGCGGCGCTGCTGTCCACCCAGCTGAACCTGCAGGAGGGCATCCGGTGGTGCCTGGGCCACGACGCGGACGCAGATCGCGCCTTCTCGCTCTTCATCCCGCTCTGGGGGGTGGTGCACAACGCCCGCGCGGAGACCGTCCTCGCCCTGGGGGACCAGCTGCTCGACCGCTGGGACGACCCGGCCCTG
Source organism: Modestobacter marinus (assembly GCF_011758655.1). Lineage (NCBI taxonomy): Bacteria > Bacillati > Actinomycetota > Actinomycetes > Geodermatophilales > Geodermatophilaceae > Modestobacter > Modestobacter marinus. Next base: position 250,918 of record NZ_JAAMPA010000002.1, on the reverse strand, counting down.
CCGCTCTGGTGCGAGGTCGTCGCGACGACCGCCACCGCCGCGATCGTCACCGGCGACCTGGCCCGCGGGCGGGGCCTCGCCGAGCGGGTCCTGGACTCCGCCGGGCCCGGGGACTCCCCGCGTCGCCTCGGCGAGGCGATGGCCACCCGGGCCCTCCACATGGTCCGTCGGGCGGACGGCGAGTGGGCCGCGGCGCTGTCGATCGTCGAGCGCGGCATCGATGCCGCGTACGGAGGGGGCTGGGTGGCCTGCGCGCACGAGCTGGAGATCATCCGGGCGCTGGCCACCAGCCGGGTCCGTGGCCGCGCGGCCGGCCTGGAGGTCGCCCGTGAGGTGCAGCGCGGGTTGACCGACGCCGACGGTCCGATCCTCGGGGTCTTCGCCGTCGTCACCTGCGCGGGGCTGATGGACACCAGCGACCCGGCCGGCACGGTCACCCTCTTCTCCGCCGCACTGGACCAGGCGTCGTCAGCGGGCTACCCGTGGGGTGTGGGCACCGCACACCGCGGGCTGGCGGCGGTCGCGCTGGGGCAGGGCGACCTGGCCGGGGCGGCCGCCCACCTGACCCGGTCCCTGGACGTCTTCGTCGCGCTGGGGCACGACGCGGAGGTCGCCACCACGTTGCGGTGGGCGGCGGCGACGCTGTCGACGGCCGGGCGAGCGTCGGCCGCGGAGGTGGCGCAGGCCGCCGTCCCCCCGGGCATGTCCGAGCTGCCGGCGCTGGAGGAGCTGCTGCTGGAACCGCTCCCGGCCGCCGTGCGCCCGCTGTCCGCCGCGGGCCTGCGGGCAGCCCTCGCCGTCGCGCGACCCGGCCTCGCCGACCTCGCCGGCGCCACCGGTGGCTCCGGGCCGGCGCCGGCGGCCGGACCACCGGACGAGCGGCCACGGACTGGATCGCGGACTCCGCGGCCCGGACCGGGCACCTGGTCGCGCGAGGGCCCGCTCTGGGTGATCACCTTCGCCGGCCGCACGGTCCGGACACCGGATGCCAAGGGCCTGGCCGACCTGGCCGTCCTGGTGGGGAGGCCGAACGTCGAGGTCTCCGCGGCCGAGCTGATGGGAGCCGCCGTCGAGAGCCCCGACCTCGGCCCGATGATCGACGAGACCGCCAAGGCGCAGTACCGCCGGCGGGTGGCGGACCTGCAGGACGACGTCCTCGAGGCCGAGGACCTCGGCGACCTCGGTCGCGCCGAGCAGGCTCGGCTCGAGCTGGACCAGCTGCTGGCGGAGCTGGCCAGCAGCACCGGTCTCGGCGGGCGGACCCGCCGCGCGGGCGCCGTCGACGAGCGCGCACGTTCGGCGGTGACGTGGCGCATCCGCGATGCGATCAAGCGGCTGGCCCAGGTCCACCCGTCGCTCGGGGACCACCTGCGGACGACGGTGCGGACCGGGCGCTGGTGCGCCTACGAGCCGGCTGACGAGGTGCACTGGGAGGTCCTCGGGAGGTGAGGCCGGTGGTGCCGGGAGGCCGGACCTCCCGGACGGGAGCCACCGCCTCCCGCCGTCCAGGGAGACCACCCACCCCTGGAGGACCCCATGACCACCACCACCCCCGACGAGCGCCGGCACCCGGTGCCGGCCGCGCTGATGCCGACGATGCGGCGAGCGGTGCCCGAGGACGCCCCGGCCATCGCAGCGCTGAAGCGGGCGTCGGTGCGCGCCATCTTCCCGCGCTGCTACGACGCGGAGCAGACCGCCGCCGCCGTCGTGCACCTCACGAGCCCGGACCACCTGCTCATCGCCGACGGCACCTACGTCGTCCAGGAGGCCGGTGAGGAGATCGTGGCCTGCGGTGGGTGGAGTCGGCGTGCCCTGCTCTACCCGGGCTCACCCGAGGACGGCGACCGCGTGCTCGACCCCCGCGCCGAGCGTGCACGGGTGCGGGCGATGTTCGTCCGGAGCGACTGGACCCGCCGCGGCCTGGGGCGAGCCATGCTGGACCACTGCCTGCACGATGCTGCGGGTGCGGGCTTCCGCGCACTCGCGCTCATGGCCACCCTGCCGGGCGTGCCGCTCTACACCGCCTACGGGTTCACCGAGATCGAGCGGGTGGGCGTCGCCCTCCCCGAGGGCCCCACCCTCGAGTGCGTGCTGATGCACCGCGCCACCGGACGGCGGTGACCGGTCCGGGTGCGCGGAGCCGCCGCGGCCGGGCTCAGCGGAAGACGACCGTGCTGTGACCGTTGAGCAGCACCCGTCGCTCGCTGTGCCAGCGCACGGCCCGGGAGAGCGCGAGCGCCTCGGCGTCCTGGCCGACGGTGGCCAGTGCGCGGGGGTCGTGGGTGTGGTCGATCCGGATGACCTCCTGCTCGATGATCGGGCCCTCGTCCAGGTCGGGTGTCACGTAGTGGGCGGTCGCCCCCACCAGCTTGACGCCGCGGTCGAACGCCTGGTGGTAGGGCTTGGCACCCTTGAAGCCCGGCAGGAACGAGTGGTGGATGTTGATCGCCCGTCCGTACAGCGCCGCGCACGTCTCGTCGGAGAGGACCTGCATGTACCGGGCCAGCACCACCAGGTCGACGTCGTACTGGTCGACCAGTTCGAGCAGCCGGGCCTCGGCGTCCCCCTTCGTCGTCGGGGTCACGGGCACGTGCACGAAGGGCAGGCCGGCGGCCTCCGCCATCGGCCGCAGGTCCTCGTGGTTGGAGACCACCGCGACCAGCTCTCCGCCCAGGTTGCCCGCCCGCCACCGGAAGACCAGGTCGTTCAGGCAGTGCCCGAGCTTGGAGACCATCACGAGCACCCGCTCCGGCTGATCACCGGCCACCCGGTAGGACATCCCGAACTCGTCGGCCACCGCTCCGAACGCCCGGGACAGGCGGCCGACGTCGCTGTCCTCCGCGCCGACGAACGCCGTGCGCAGGAACAACTGCCCGCGGAGCGGATCGTCGAACTGCTGGTGCTCGACGATGTCGCAGCCGTGCTCGAACAGGAACGAGCTGACGGCGTGCACGATGCCCGGGCGCTCGGCGCAGCTGAGCGTGAGGGTGAAGGGGTGGGACACGGGTGCCTCCTCAGCACTCGACGATGTTGAGCGCCAGCCCGCCACGGGCGGTCTCCTTGTACTTGTCCTTCATGTCCGCGCCGGTCTCGCGCATGGTCTTGATCGCCTTGTCCAGCGAGACGTGGTGCCGGCCGTCGCCCCGGACGGCCATGCGGGCCGCGGTGACGGCCTTGATCGAGCCGACGGCGTTGCGTTCGATGCACGGGATCTGCACGAGCCCACCGACGGGGTCGCAGGTGAGGCCGAGGTTGTGCTCGATGCCGATCTCGGCGGCGTTCTCCACCTGTTCCGGGGTCCCCCCGATGACCTCGGCGAGGCCGGCGGCGGCCATGGAGCAGGCGGAGCCGACCTCTCCCTGGCAGCCCACCTCCGCACCGGAGATGGACGCGTTCTCCTTGAACAGCAGCCCGATCGCCGCGGCGGTGAGCAGGAAGCGCACCACCCCGTCCTCGGAGTACGAGTCGATGAAGTCGCGGTAGTAGTGCAGGACGGCCGGCACGATGCCGGCGGCGCCGTTCGTGGGAGCGGTGACCACCTGGCCGCCGGCTGCGTTCTCCTCGTTCACCGAGAGGGCGTAGAGCGTCACCCACTCCATCGCCCGGAGCGGGTCGGACGGGTCCGGACGGTCTTCCAGCTGGGTGCGGAGTGCGGCGGCGCGCCGGCGCACCTCCAGTCCCCCCGGCAGGACGCCGGCGGCCCGGGTGCCGCGGTCCACGCACTCCTGCATCACCGACCAGATGTGCAGCAGTCCGGCGCGGACCTCCGCCTCGGTGCGCCAGGCCAGCTCGTTGGCCAGCATCACGTCACTGATCCGCAGACCCGTCTCCCGCGTCCGGGCCAGCAGCTCGTCACCGGTGCGGAACGGGTACCGCACCGGTGTCGGGTCCTCGACGACGGCCGGGTTGCCCGCGTCGTCCTCGTCGAGGACGAACCCGCCGCCCACCGAGAAGTACTCCCGTCGGCTGATCTCCTCGCCGTGCGCGTCCAGCGCCCGGAAGAGCATGCCGTTGCTGTGGAAGTCCAGGCGCTTGCGCCGGTGCAGCACGACGTCGTCGTCGACGCAGAAGGAGATGAGGTGCTCGCCCGCCAGCCGGAGCCTGCCCTCGGTACGGACCGCATCGACCCGGGGCTGGGCCGCCACCGGGTCGACGAGGTCGGGCTGCTCGCCCTCCAGACCCAGGACGACCGCCGTGACGCTGCCGTGTCCGTGTCCGGTGGCACCGAGGGACCCGAAGAGCTCGCACCGCACACCGGCCACTCGTGGGAGCAGCGCCTCGTCCTGCAGCCGGGACGCGAAGGACCACGCGGCACGCATGGGCCCGACGGTGTGCGAGCTGGACGGGCCGATCCCCACCTTGAACAGGTCGAAGGCGCTGATGGTCATGCGGGCTCCTCGCAGCACCGGCGGCCGGAGCGGCACGTCGCTGTCAACCGGTTGATATACCAGTTGTAGGATCACCGTATGTCTTTCACCACGTGGAGGCAAGACCCGACGATCGTCACCCCCTACGATCGGGGCGTGACCGCCGTACCGCTGGACCTCGACCCGTCCGTCGTCACGTCCCTGGCCGACAAGGCCTACGTGGCGATCCGGGACCGGCTGATCATGCTGGCCATCAGCCCGGGCGACCCCATCGACGACGACGCACTCGCCCAGGAACTCGGCGTGGGCCGGACCCCGGTCCGTGAGGCGCTGAAGCGGCTGGAGGTCGACCGTCTGGTCGTGTCGTACCCACGCCGCGGCACGTTCGCGACCGGCATGGACATCTCCGATCTCGCGCACATCTCCGACATCCGGGCCCAGCTGGAGCCGCTGGCCGCCCGCCGCGCCGCGGACCGGGCCGCCCGCACCGGGGCGGCCGAGCTCGAGGAGCTGGCCCTGCGCATCGAGCAGCTCGACGTGAGCCGGCTCGACCGGACGGAGCTGATGCGCTGGGACCTGGCCGTGCACCGGACCATCTACCGGGCCGCCGGCAACCCGCACCTCGAGGACGTGCTCATCCGCTACGACAACCTCGCGACGCGCATCTTCTGCCTGTTCCTGGACCGGCTGCCGAGGGTCGACGAGCACGTCGGGGAGCACGTGGACCTGCTCCGGGCGATCGCGGCCGGTGAGCCCGACCGGGCCGATGACCTCGCCCGGGAGCACGTGCTCGGCTTCGAGCGGGCCATCCGCGCGGTGATCTGACCGAGGACCTCCAGCGGCGGCCGCCGCCGTCCGTCACCCCGTCCCGACGGCCGCCAGGACGGCGAGGACGTCCCGCGTGGCGGCCACGTCGTGGACGCGCAGCACCGCAGCACCCCGCTGGGCGGCGAGGACGGTCGCCGGCATCACCTCGGGCCGCGAGGTGTCCACCGACAGCGGCACCGGGACCCGCCGCACCAGTGCCTCGACCACCGGGACGACGCGGTCCAGTTCCTCGGCGAGGGTCAGCGGGCGGGAACCGGGCCTCGCGGACTCCCCGCCGACGTCGATGAGGTCCGCCCCGTCGTCGACGAGCGTGCACCCGTGCTCCACGGCTGCGGCGACGGTGGGACACCGCCCCACGTCGGAGGAGGAGTCGGGGGTGACGTCGAGGACGCCGCAGACCAACGGCCGCCCCGCCGCGAGAGCCCGACCGACGGGGTCCGGGGAGCCCGCACCGCCCGCGGGCGAGCGGTGCACGGCGTGCGCCGAGGCCATGGCGTGGTCCGGTCTCAGCCGCGGATCCGGGTCATCTCCGGGTCCACCAGCGGTTCGGCGGCGACCGTCGCCCGGATGCGGCTGCCGAAGTACTCGATCTCGACGGCCGTGCCGACGGTCGCCGAGGCCGGGAGCCAGGCGTAGGCGATCGGCCGGCCGACGGTGTGCCCGAAGGCCGCGCTGGTCACGTAGCCGGCCGGCCGGCCGTCGACGAACACGGGCTCGTGGCCGAGGACGACGCTGCGTCCGTCGTCGATCGTCAGGCAGGACAGCCGGCGGCTCACCGTGTCCTCGCTGAGCCCGTCGACGGCCCGGCGGCCCACGAAGTCGGCCTTCTTCTGCGTGCGGACGGCGAAGCCGACACCGGCCTCGTACGGGTCGTGCTCCGTGGTCATGTCGTGGCCCCAGGCGCGGTAGCCCTTCTCCAGCCGGAGGCTGTTGAACGCGGCCCGGCCGGCGGCGACCACGCCGAGGTCCTGGCCGGCACGCCACAGCACGTCCCACAACCGCTGACCGTGCTCGGCGCTGGCGTAGATCTCCCAGCCGAGCTCACCGACGTAGGACAGCCGCATCGCCGTGACCGGCACTCCCCCGATCCGGGCCGGCTTGGCGCGGAAGTACTTCAGCCCGTCGTTGGTGAAGTCGTCGGAGCTGACCCGCTGGACCAGGTCCCGGGCCCGCGGCCCCCACAGGCCGATGCAGCACGTGCCCCCGGTGACGTCCCGGATCTGGACGGTGCCGTCGTCGGGCGCCTCCCGTTGCAGGTGGTCGTGGTCGAGGGGTCCGTTGGCCCCGACCTGGAACCGCTGCTCACCCAGCCGGGCGACGGTGAGGTCGCTCCGGACGCCGCCGGCTTCGTCCAGGGCGAGGGTGTAGGTGACCGCGCCGACCGACTTGTCCATCTCGCCCGTCGTCAGCCGCTGCAGCAGGCCGAGGGCGCCGGGACCGCTGACCTCCAGCCGCTTGAGCGGCGTCATGTCGTACATCGCCACGGCCGTGCGGGTTCGCCACGCCTCGGCCGCCGCGATGGGCGAGTGGAACTGCGCGCTCCACGGGTCACGCGGCGGCGGCGTCCACTCCGGCGGCAGCTCCGCCACCAGCTCCGCGTTGGCCTCGTACCAGTGCGGCCGTTCCCAGCCGGCCCCCTCGAGGAAGACGGCGCCGAGCTCGCGCTGCCGGGCGTGGAAGGGGCTGACCCGCAGGTCGCGCGGGGACAGCCGTGGCTGCAGCGGGTGCAGCACGTCGTAGACCTCCACGAAGTTCTGCTGCGAGGTCTCGCTCACGTACTCCGGCGCGAGCTGGACCTCCTCGAAGCGGTGGACGTCGCACCCGTGCAGGTCGACCTCCGACCGCCCGTCGACGAGCAGCTGGGCCACCGCCCTGGCCACCCCCGCCGAGTGGGTGACCCAGACCGCCTCCGCGATCCAGAAGCCCCGGACGTCGCGGGACTCGCCGACCAGCGGGCTGCCGTCCGGGGTGAAGGAGAAGACGCCGTTGAAGCCGGTGTCGATCTTCGACGAGCGGAGGGAGGGCAGCAGGAGCTGGCTCTCCTCCCAGACCGGGGCGAAGTCCTCCTCGGTGAAGGGCAGCATCGAGGGCATCGACGACTCGCGCACGCCGTCGCCCTGCGGCAGCTCGTCCAGGTCGACCGGCATCGGCCGGTGGGCGTAGGAGCCGATGCCGAGGCAGTCGACGCGCTCGCGGAAGTAGAGGTCCCGGTCCTGGTGGCGCAGGATCGGCAGGCTCGCCTCGCTGAGCTCGTCGTTGCGGCCGACCAGGTCCGGCACCTGCCCCGTCCAGGCGAACTGGTGGGCGAGCGGCAGCAGCGGCACGTCCATCCCGACCATGGCGCCGAGCTCCAGCCCCCAGAAGCCGGCGCAGGACACCACGACGTCGGCCGGGATGACGCCGTCCGGGGTCCGGACGCCGGTCACCCGGCCGCCGGTCTGCTCGACACCGGTCACGCGGGTCGAGCCCTGGAAGCGGGCTCCCCGGGCCTCGGCGCGGCGGGCCAGCGCGACGACCGCCCGGGACGCCTTCGCCAGGCCGTCGCTGGGGATGTGCAGGCCGCCGAGGACCCGGTCGCGGTCGACCAGCGGGTGCAGCCGCACGCACTCGTCCCCGTCGACCACCTGCGCCTCGACGCCCCAGGAGGTGGCCCAGCCCTGCTTGCGGTGCAGGTCCGCCAGCCGCTCCGGCGTGGTCGCGACCTCGAGCCCGCCGACCTGGTTGAAGCACCAGGCGCCGTCGACGTCGAGGCCGGAGAACTTCTCCACGGTGTAGCTGGCCAGCGCCGTCATCGTCTTGGACGCATTGGTCTGGAAGACCAGCCCGGGCGCGTGCGAGGTGGAGCCCCCGGTCAGCGGCAGGGGTCCCTGATCGACCACGGTGACGCGGTCCCAGCCACGGGCGGTCAGCTCGTCGGCCAGGTTGGCGCCGACGATCCCCGCTCCGATGATGACCACACGAGGGGTGGTGGACATGGCGTGCGCTCCTGACTGCAAGAGGATCACGGTCGGCCCCTCTGCAGGGTCCCGCCCCGAGCCTGCGAGGGGTGGGGGGCAGAGGGGTCCTTCATCAGCTGTCGTGGGTGGGGGTGAACTCGAGGGCTGCGTCCAGCAGCCAGTCGGCGAGGTAGCCGGCGAAGGACGAGCGGACGAGGACGAGGTGGTCGTCCCCGGCGTCGGAGAGGGCCAGCAGCACGACGCCGGCCTGACCCAGCAACGTCTGGGCGCTGCTGCCCCGGCCGAACACCTGCGGGTGCAGGTCGATCGAGCACCCCTTGGCGAGCACGTCGCGCACCCGCGCGCCGGTCAGCCGCAGGCCGATCCGCTGGGCGGAGACGTCGGTCGCCGACCCGCCCAGCGGGAGGACGGCGGCACGGACCCGGGCCTCGAGCTCCTCCGGGGTCTCCGTGGTGCTGCTCAGCAGCCACTCGTCCGGACCGAGCCAGACGGCCCGGCCGGTACCGGCCGGGACCCAGGTGTTGGGCGCCGTCGGCAGCTCGACGCCGAGCAGGGCGCCGGCTCCCTGACCCACGGCGTCGAGCCGGACGACGGTCATCGCCACGAACGGTTCGACGGTGATGCCCACGGTGTCGGGCAGCCGCCCGAACGCGGTGCTCCACGCCTCGAGCGGGTGGGTGCGCAGCAGCTCAGCCATCGCGACGGGCTCCTTCGGGATCGACCAGCACCGAGCCGGTCACCTCGACCGGGACGAGGGTGCCGTTGACGGGGACGTGGACGGTGTCGCCGATGCGCGACCGGCCTCCCTTGACCAGGGCGAGCGCGAAGGGACGCGCCAGCTCGGCGCTGCGGTAGCTGGAGGTGACGTGGCCGAGCATGGGCACCGGCGGCGGTGGCAGCTGGCCGTCGGCGTGGAGCTCCACGATCTGCGAGCCCTCCGGCAGCACCGTGCGCCGGTCCACCGGGAGCAGTCCGACCAGCTGCTTGCGGAGCGGGTCCTGGTTTGCCTGGCGGGCGAAGGAGCGCTTGCCGACGAAGTCGGGCTTCTTCTTCGACACCGCCCACGCCATGCCCAGGTCGTGCGGGGTGACGGTGCCGTCGGTGTCCTGCCCGATGATCGGGTAGCCCTTCTCCGCGCGCAGGACGTGCATGGTCTCGGTGCCGTACGGCGTGATGCCGTACGGGCGGCCGGCCTCGAGCAGCCGCTCCCACACCGCGACCCCGTACCAGGGGTTGACGTAGACCTCGAAGGCGAGCTCGCCGGAGAAGCTGATCCGGGCCAGCCGGACCGGCACCCCGTCGAGGGTGGTGTCCCGCCAGGTCATGAACGGGAACGCCTCGTTGGCGACGTCCACCTGCGGGAAGACGGCGCCGATGACGTCGCGGGAGCGGGGGCCGACGACGGGGAACGTGTTCCACTGCTCGGTGACCGAGGTGCAGTGCACCCGCAGGTCCGGCCACTCCGTCTGGGCCCACTCCTCCATCCAGTCGAGGACCTTCGCCGCGCCGCCGGTGGTGGTGAGCAGCAGGAAGCGGTCTTCGGCCAGGCGCAGCACGGTGCCGTCGTCGATCACCATGCCGTCCACGCCGCACATGACGCCGTAGCGGACGGAGCCGACCTTCAGGCTGCTCATCAGGTTCGTGTACAGCCGGTCGAGCAGGACGGCGGCGTCGGGACCCTGGACGTCGATCTTGCCCAGCGTCGAGCCGTCGAGGATGCCGACGCCGGTGCGGGCGGCGGCGCACTCGCGGAGGACCGCGGCCTCCATGTCCTCGCCGGGCCGCGGGTAGAAGCGCGGACGCTTCCACTGACCGACGTCCTCGAAGACCGCGCCGGCCGCTCCGTGCCAGTCGTGCAGTGCGGTGACCCGCTCGGGGTCGAAGAGCCGACCGCGGTCGCGGCCGGCGAGGGCGGCGAAGGCCACCGGGGTGTAGGGCGGCCGGAACGTGGTGGTCCCGGTGGCCTGCACCGGGGTCCCGAGCAGCTCGGCGGTGATCCCCGAGGTGAGGACGCCGGAGGTCTTGCCCTGGTCGTGCGCGGTCCCGATCGTCGTGTAGCGCTTAATGTGCTCGATGGAGCGCAGTCCGGCACCGACCGCCCGTTCGATGTCGGCCACCGTCGCGTCGCGCTGCAGGTCGACGAAGGAGGTGGTCCCGCCGGCGCCGGAGGTGTCCGGCACCCGCCACAGCACCAGGGGCGCCGCCGGGACGACCGGCTCCGGCGCCGCGGGCAGCCGGTCCTCCCCCGGCGGCGCGACCGCCAGCGCGCTCAGGGCGGCGCGGGCCACGCGCTGCCCGTCGGCCAGGCACCCGGCCAGGTCGAACACCCCGGCCGCCGCGCCGGTGACCGACAGGCGGTCGAGCTGCTCCGCGGGGAGGAACGCCCCGAGGGCCTCGTCGTAGCGGAGCCGGCCGCGGGCCTGGCTGAACAGGTGCACCGCCGGGTTCCAGCCACCGCTGACCAGCAGCAGGTCGCAGGCGATCGCGCCGGCGGCGCCGACCTCTCCGTCCGCGAACGGGGCGACGAGGGCGTGCGTGACCCGCTCGACGCCCTGCGTTCCGGTCACCACGGCCCCGGCGAGCACCCGGATCCCGGCCCGCTCGCACTCCTCCCGGCGCGGCGAGCCCGCCGGCCGGGCGTCCACCACCGCCTCGACGCGCACGCCCGCGCGGTGCAGGTCCAGGGCGGCGTCGTAGGCGCTGTCGTTCGTGGTGAACACGACGGCGTCGCGGCCGGGCAGCACGCCGTAGCGGTGCAGGAACGTGCGCGCGGCGCCGGCGAGCATGGTCCCCGGGCGGTCGTTGTCGCTGAAGACCACCGGTCGCTCGTGGGCTCCGGTCGCGACGACGACGGAGCGGGCACGCAGGCGCCACACCCGCTGACGGGAGACGTGCCGGGGCGCCGCCGTCCCGAGGTGGTCGGTCCGCCGCTCCAGGGCCAGGACGAAGCCGTCGTCGTAGCTGCCGAAGGCGGTGGTGCGCTGCAGGTGCAGGACCTCCGGGTGGCCGGCGAGCTCGGCGACCGCCGCGGCGACCCACTCCAGCGCCGGGGCGTCGTCCAGGAGGTCGGTGCCGCCCAGCGGCGAGCCGCCGGCCTCGGACTGCTCGTCGACCAGCGCGACGCGGGCACCGGCGCGGGCGGCGGTGAGCGCGGCGGTCAGCCCCGCCGGCCCGGCACCCACCACGAGCACGTCGACGTGGTGGTGGACGGCGTCGTACCGGGCGGAGTCGGGGACCTCGGCGAGGCGGCCCCGCCCCGGCAGGCCGTGGGCCACCAGCCCGTCGTGGAGCTCCACCGTGGTGGCCAGCAGCATGGGCTCGGGGAAGGGCTCCTCGATCTGCACGAGGCCACCCGGGTCCTCGGCCCAGGCCGCGGCGATGCCGCGGGGCCGGCCCAGCCGGACGCTCGTGGCGATCTGGTGCCGGCCGGAGGCGAGCAGGGCCGAGGCGAGCGTGTCGCCGGGGTGGCCGGTGTGGGGCTGCCCGTCGAAGGTGAACTCGAGGCTCGTGCCGCGGTCGATGCGGCCACCCTCGGCGGTGCGGAAGGGGCTGGTCATGGCGCTGTGCTCCTGCGTGCCCTCGCGAGCTCGGTCGCGTGCGGCCCGGGGTCGTCGAGGCGCCGGACGCGCTCGAAGCGGTAGGTGGTGGTGTCGCGCACCGCGGTGAACCAGCGACGGCAGCCGGCGCTGTGGCACCAGCGCTCGGCGAAGCGGCCCTTGGTGTTGTCGCGGAAGAAGACGTAGTGGGCCCACTCCTCGTCGGAGACCTCGGCGGGGGCGTCCGGGTACGGGACGTGGGCCTGGCCGCCGTAGTGGAACTCGACCTCCTCGCGGGGGCCGCACCACGGGCATTCGATGAGCTGCACGGGGACTCCCTGGGTCAGTGGGCCACGGCGGCTGCGCCGTGCTCGTCGACCAGTGCGCCGGTGACGAAGCGGTCGAGGGTGAACGGCGCCACGTTCGGGTGGGGCTCGCCGGAGGCGATGGTGTGCGCCAGCGCCCAGCCGACGCCGGGGGTGGCCTTGAACCCGCCGGTGCCCCAGCCGCAGTTCAGGTAGACGTTGTCGTAGGGGGTCCGGCCCACGATCGGCGAGGCGTCCGGGCTGGTGTCGACGATCCCGGCCCAGGTGCGCAGCAGGTGGGCGCGGGCGAACACCGGGAAGAGCTCGACCGCGGCGGCCATCTGACGCTCGATGACGTGGAAGGCGCCGCGCTGCCCGTAGCCGTTGTAGGAGTCGACGCCGGCGCCCATGACCAGCTCGCCCTTGTGCGCCTGGGAGACGTACACGTGCACGGCGTTGGACATGACCACCGTGGGGTGCACGGGCTCGAGCAGCTCGGAGACCAGCGCCTGCAGCGGGTGGCTCTGCACCGGCACCCTGATGCCGAGCATGTCGGTGAGCACCGAGGTGTGGCCGGCCGCGCAGAGGGCGACCGTGCCGGCGGCGATGGTGCCGCGCGTGGTCTGGACGCCGGTGACCCGGTCGCCGTCGGTGGCGAACCCGGTGACCTCGCAGTCCTGGATGAGGTCGATGCCGGCCTCGTGGGCGCGGCGGGCGAAGCCCCAGGCGACGTAGTCGTGCTTGGCGATGCCGGCCCGGGGCTGGTACGTGGCCCCCAGGACGGGGTAGCGGATGTCGGTGGAGGTGTTCACGATCGGGCAGACCTTGCGGACCTCGTCGGTCTCCAGCCACTCCGCGTCGACACCGTTGAGCTTGTTGGCCTCCACCCGCCGCACGCTGTCGCGGACGTCCTGCAGGGTGTGGGCGAGGTTCAGCACGCCGCGCTGGCTGAACAGGATCGGGTAGCCGAGGTCCTCCTCGAGCCCCTCCCACAGCTTGAGCGACTGCTCGTAGATGGCCGAGCTCTCGTCCCACAGGTAGTTGGAGCGGATGATCGTGGTGTTGCGGGCCATGTTGCCGCCGCCCAGCCAGCCCTTCTCCAGGACGGCGACGTCGGTGATCCCGTGGTTCTTCGCCAGGTAGTGCGCGGTGGCCAGGCCGTGCCCGCCCCCGCCCACGATCACCACGTCGTAGGACCGCTTCGGCTCCGGGTCACGCCAGAGGAAGTCGGGGTGCTCGGGCAGGTCCGCGCCGGGGGTGCGGGTGGGACCGGGGCTCATCGGTGGACCTCCGTCAGGTCGGGGTAGAGCGGGTGCCGGCCGGCCAGCCGGGTGACCCGCGCGCGGAGCCCCGCGAGCTGTTCCTCGCCCACCGAGGGCCGCAGCGCGGCGGCGATCACGTCGGCGACCTCGGCGAAGTCGTCGAGGTCGAAGCCGCGCGCCGCCAGGGCAGGGGTGCCGATGCGGACGCCGGAGCTGACCATCGGCGGGCGGGGGTCGAAGGGCACCGCGTTGCGGTTGACGGTGATGCCGATCGCGTGCAGCCGGTCCTCGGCCTGCCGGCCGTCCAGCGACGAGTGCCGCAGGTCCACCAGCACGAGGTGGACGTCGGTGCCGCCGCTGACCACGTCGATGCCGGCCTCGCGGGAGTCGGGGGCGAGCAGCCGCTCGGCCAGCAGCCGGGCGCCGGCCAGCGTGCGCTCCTGGCGCTCCCGGAAGGCCGGCTCGCCGGCGAGCTTGAAGGCGACGGCCTTGGCGGCGATCACGTGCTCGAGCGGGCCGCCCTGCTGACCGGGGAAGACCGCGGAGTTGAGCTTCTTGGCCAGCTCCCCCGTGGCGAGGATGACGCCGCCGCGCGGCCCGCCGAGCGTCTTGTGGGTGGTCGAGGTGACCACGTGCGCGTGCGGGACCGGCGACGGGTGCAGCCCGGCGGCGACCAGCCCGGCGAAGTGCGCCATGTCGACCATCAGGTACGCCCCGACGTCGTCGGCGATCCGCCGGAACTCGGCGAAGTCGAGCTGCCTGGGGTAGGCCGACCAGCCCGCCACGATGAGCCGGGGCCGCCGCTCGTGCGCCAGCCGCTCGACCTCGGCCATGTCCACGAGGTGGTCGTCGGCTCGCACGTGGTAGGCCGCGACGTCGTAGAGCTTGCCGGAGAAGTTGAGCCGCATGCCGTGGGTCAGGTGGCCTCCGTGGGCCAGGTCCAGACCCAGGATGGTGTCGCCCGGGTCCAGCAGCGCCGACATCGCCGCGGCGTTGGCCTGCGCCCCCGAGTGCGGCTGCACGTTGGCGTACTCCGCGCCGAACAGCGCCTTCAGCCGGTCGATGGCCAGCTGCTCGATCACGTCGACGTGCTCGCAGCCGCCGTAGTAGCGCCGCCCCGGGTACCCCTCGGCGTACTTGTTGGTCAGCACCGAGCCCTGGGCCTGCAGGACCGCCACCGGCGCGAAGTTCTCGCTGGCGATCATCTCCAGCGTCTCCTGCTGCCGGGCCAGCTCGGCTGCGATCGCGCGGTGGACCTCCGGGTCGGTGTCCGCCAGTGGACGGTCGAGCACGGGGTCCGGGACGGCCACGGCCCGCAGAGCTCCTTCGACCTGCGCCACCATCCGGCTGCTCCTGTCTGAGAGGGGAGAACGAGGACTGGTATATCAGTCGTGCACCACAGTAGGGTCGGGTTCGAGCGGGGTCAAGGGACCCGTGGCAGCGGCGTCCCGCAGGCGGCTCCTCCGACGGCGGTCGTCCGCCCGGAGGTGTTCGAGCAGGCCCGCTGCGCGCGCGACCTGGCCGGGCGGGTGGTGCTGGTCGGCGTCCCGTCCCCCGACATGACGGTCGGGCTGCCGGCGATCGGGGTCTTCGGCCGCGGTGGGGCGATCACGTCCTCCTGGTACGGCGACTGCCGGCCCAGCCGCGACGTCCCGCTGCTGATCGACCGGTACCTCCAGAGCCGCTTCCCGCTGGACGAGTTCGTCAGCGAGACCATCGGGTTGGACGACGTCGAGGAGGCCCTGGACGACCTCCGCCGGGGAGAGGTCCTGCGCTCGGTCGTCGTCCTGGACAGGTGACGTGCCACGGGATGCCGGCCGGACGTCGTCCCTCCCGGCCCCGCGGCGGTCGGTGCCCGCTCAGCCCGACAGGCGCTGCGTCAGCCACTCGTGGAAGGCGCCGATGTGGTGCTCGGAGGGCACCAGGACGCCGCCGTCGGCGTAGGCCCGGGAGGACATGGCCGGCTGGGTCCGCTCGCAGGCGGCGAAGTCCTGCTGGTTGACCCGGTGGAACAGCTCGACCGAGCGCGAGACGTCCCTGCCCGACTCGACCACGTCGCGGGTGTACAGCCAGTCGCACTGCACGATCGTCCGGTCGGCCGAGACCGGGAACATGCGGTGGAAGATGACGTGGTCCGGCGCCAGGTTGACGAAGACCGTCGGCCGGACCGTGATGGCGTAGTAGCGACGGTCCTGGTCTCGGTCGACACCCGGGAGCCGGTCGAACCCCTCGCTGCCGTCGACGGTGAAGCCCTTGACGTCGTCCCCGAACTCGGCGCCGTGCCCGACGAAGAACTGCGCCGCGTACCCGTCGGCGAACTCCGGCAGCACCTCGGTCAGCTCCGGGTGGATCGTCGCGCAGTGGTAGCACTCCATGAAGTTCTCGATGATGAGCTTCCAGTTCGCCTGCACGTCGTAGCTGATGCGGCGCCCCACGGACAGCGAGTCGACGTCGTAGCTGTCGATCACCTGCACGCTCCCGAGGCGCTCGACGACGGCGCCCACGACGTCGTCCTCGAACGACGGCGGCTCCTTCGCCAGGCACACCCACGCGTAGCCCAGCCACTCGCGCAGCGCCACCGGGACCAGGCCGTGCTCGACCCGGTCGATGTCGGGCATCTTGGTCAGGTTGGGGGCTGCGATCAGCTTGCCCTCGAGGTCGTAGGTCCACGCGTGGTACGGGCACTGGAAGGCCCGCTTGACCGTGCCCGAGTCCTCCGTGCAGATCTGCGCACCGCGGTGCCGGCAGACGTTGAGGAAGGCGCGCAACTGCCCGTCCCGGCTGCGGACCACGAGGACGCTCTCCCTCCCCACCTGGACCTTCTCGAAGGAACCGGGCGTCGGCAGGTCACTCGATCGCACGACGCAGAACCACATGTCCTCGAAGACGCGCGACTGCTCCTGCGCGAAGACGGCGGGGTCGGTGTAGTAGCGGCCCGGCAGCGTGGGGATGAGGCTCGCGGGCTGTTCGGTGATGGTCATGCGGCACCTCGGATGGCGTCGGCGACCCGCAGGCACGCCGGGAGTCGGACAACACAGGGCCCTGCGACTGAGCACGGACGTCACCCGTGCACGAGCACACGACGACCGGTGTGTCTCACATTACACATTCGGTCGCGCCAGCCGCAACAAGTCGCCACGCGTGGACAGCACTCGGCGAGCCGCGACCGCCGCCCCGTGCGCGCGCCAGGTGCACGCGTCCGGAGCGGAGGATGCGGCAGCGAGGTCAGGACGGCGTGTGGACTCCCACCGCCGGGAGGACCGGCCGGGTCAGCGCGGCTGACCGAAGAAGCCCAGCCTCCGGCTCAGCTCGTCCGCGCCCGCCATCACCCGCCGGGCGAGCCGGGGGTGGCCCTCCTGGTCCATGCGGAAGGCCGGTCCCGAGACGCTGAGGGCCGCGACGATGTCCCCGTCGGCGCCCCGGACGGGCGCGGCGACGGCGTTGAGCCCCACCTCGAACTCCTCGACGGTGCAACCCCATCCCTGGTCGACGATCTGGTCCAGGTTCTGGCGGAGGGCCTCGGGATCGGTGAGCGTGGCCGGGGTGAAGCTCTGCAGGCCCCGGGAGAGCAGGTCCTTGCGGACGGCGTCGGGGGCGTGGGCCAGGAGCACCTTGCCGCTCGACGTGGCGTGCAGCGGGGTGCCCTGCCCCACCCAGTTGTGCGTGCTTAGGGCCGCCGGCCCGCGGGCCTGGGTCACGTTGACCGCACGATCGCCGTCCAGGATGGCGATGTTGACCGTCTCCCCGAGGTCGGCGGCCAGCGCCTCGCAGATCGGCCGCCCCTCCCGGGCGATGTCCAGCTGCGCGACTGCCGCGCCGGCAAGCCGCACGACCCCGAAGCCCAGCCGGTACTTGCCCCGATCGGCCAGTTGCTCGACGAAGCCACGGCTCTCCAGCGTGGCCACCAGCCGGAAGGCCGTGGACTTGTGCACCCCGAGTTCGGCGGCCACCTCCGTGACGCCGGCCTCGCCCTCGGCCGCGAGGATCTCGAGGACGCTCAGCGCCCGGTCGACGGACTGGACGCCGGCGACCGGGCCGCGGTCTTCGCTCTCGTTCTGCGGCTCAGTCATGGAGCCAGCGTAGGTGGATCACGTCGGACCACCCTTCCCCTCCGCTTGACGATGGGGTGACGTCCGGGCCATGCTGTTGCGCTATCAGCGCAGCGTTGCGGTCTCCGCAACATACCCGCCTGGAGCGCCCATGATCCCGGTCTGCCCCACGACAGCGTTGCCACCCGGCGAGGCGATCCGCGTGGAGGCCACTGAGCCCATCGCGGTCTTCAACGTCGACGGCGACTTCTACGCGATCGACGACACCTGCACCCACCAGGACGCCTCCCTGGCCGACGGCTGGCTGGACGGCTGCGCGGTCGAGTGCCCCCTGCACGCCTCGTGCTTCGACCTGCGCACCGGGAAGGTGTCCGGCCCGCCGGCGAAGACCCCGGTCCGCACCCACCGGGTCGTCGTGCAGGACGGCACCGTCTACGTGCAGCCGGGGACCGCCGCGGACGGTGCCGCATGAGGCGCACGGTCGCCGTCGTCGGAGCCTCCCTGGCCGGCCTCTCGGCGGCCCGGGCGCTCCGCGCGCAGTGCTACGACGGCCGCATCGTGGTCATCGGCGACGAGGCGCACGCCCCCTACGACCGCCCACCCTTGTCCAAGGAGTTCCTGGCGGGGAGGGCGTCCCTGGCCGACATCGCACTGGGCACGCCGGACGACACGGACCTCGACGTCGAGTGGCGGCTGGGCACGACGGCGGTCGGGCTCGACCACCTGGACCGCTCCGTGCGACTGGCCGACGGCAGCGAGGTGCGGGCCGACGGCGTCGTCCTCGCCACCGGAGCCCGCGCCCGACGCCTGTCCGGCAGCGAGGGGCTGCGCGGTGTGCACGTGCTGCGCTCGCTGGACGACGCGGTCGCCCTGCGCGAGGACCTGGCCACGGCCGCGCACCTCGTGGTGATCGGGGCGGGGTTCATCGGCGCCGAGGTCGCCTCCACGGCCCGCACGCTGGGGCTGGAGGTCACCGTCGTCGAGACCCAGCCCGTGCCGCTCGCCGGCCCGCTGGGTGCCGACATGGGTGCGGTGTGCGCCCAGCTGCACGCCGACCACGGCACCCGCCTGCTGGTCGGGAGCGGCGTCGCCGGGCTGGTCGGCACCGGCAGGGTCGAGGCCGTCGAACTGACCGACGGCACCCGCCTGCCCGCCGACGTGGTGGTCGTGGGGATCGGGGCCACCCCGAACGTCGAGTGGCTCGCCGACTCCGGCGTGGCCCTCGGCAACGGCGTCCTCACCGACGCGCGCTGCGCCACCAGCATCCCGGGTGTGGTCGCCGTCGGCGACTGCGCGGCGGCGTGGTCGACCTCCCGGGAGCGGCACGTCCGCGTCGAGCACTGGACCCACGCCCTCGAACAGCCGGCCACCGCGGTCGCCACCCTGCTGGGCACCGACCGGCCGGCGCCGACGCCCGTGCCCTACTTCTGGTCCGACCAGTACGGCGCGCGCATCCAGTTCGCGGGGTCGCGCCGCGAGGACGACGAGGTCCGCGTGCTGGAGGGCAGTCGTGCCGACCGCAGCTTCCTGGCGGTCTACGAGCGTCACGGGGACCCCGTCGCCGTCCTCGGGGTGGACCAGCCCCGCCTGTTCACCCGCTGGCGCCGACAGCTGCGCACCGCCGTCCTGACGCACTCCTGACCCGGCCGGTCCTCGACAGCGCTGCCCGGCCCGTGACCGTTGTGCTCCAGATCACTGTTGCCTCTTGTCCCGCAGTGGACCGTCTGATTCCCTCATCCGCACCTGGTCGCGTATTACGCAACAGCTAGGAGAGTGCCATGGAACACCCGGGTCCCGAGCGGGTCTCACCGTCCAGCTCCCCGAGTGCCGGGTCGACGGCTGGCCCTCCGGCCGGCGCCGCGTCGACCGCTGCCCGGGAGCCCACGCCCCCACCGCAGACCGACCGGGTCGTCTTCGGCGTCTCGCTGGCGCTGGTGGTGGCGTTCGCACTGTGGGGGGTGCTCGCCAGCGACAGCCTCTCGAACGCGGTGGGCACCGCGTTCGGCACGGTCATCACCAACGCCGGCTGGGTCTTCGTCGTGACCAGCTCGGGGTTCGTCGCTCTCGCGGGGTTCCTGGCGCTGTCCCGCTACGGACGCATCCGGCTGGGGAAGGACGACGAGCGTCCGGAGTTCAGCACCGGCTCGTGGATCTCCATGCTCTTCGCGGCCGGCATGGGCATCGGCCTGCTCTTCTGGGGCGTCGCCGAGCCGCTCTCCCACCTCGCCGCCGCCCCGCTCGGCCTCGAGGAGGGCGGGACCCCGGAGGCCGCCCGCCTGGGACTGCAGTACACGGTCTTCCACTGGGGCCTGCACCCGTGGGCGATGTACGCCGTCATGGCGATGGCCCTCGCCTACGGCGTCTTCCGCAAGGGCCGGCCGAGCCTGGTCAGCTCCGCGGTCGTCCCACTGGTGAGCGAGCACCGCACGGGCGTCCGGCGCGCCGTCGACATCCTGGCCATCTTCACCACGGTGTTCGGCGCGGCCACCTCGCTCGGGCTCGGCGCGCTGCAGGTCAACAGCGGGCTGGCCACCAACTACGGCGTCCCGCGCAACAACGGCGTGGCCGTGGCCATCATCGCCGGCCTGGCGCTGCTCTACGTCCTGTCCGCGGTCAGCGGCGTGCACAAGGGCATCAAGCTGATCAGCAACACCAACGTGGTGCTGGCCGCGCTGCTCGTGGCCTTCGTCTTCGTGCTGGGCCCGACCACGCACGTCTTCAACACCATCACCGACGCCACCGGCGACTACCTGACCGCCCTCCCCGGCATGAGCCTGGCGTCGGGGGCCTGGGGCGGCCAGGAGTGGCTCGCGGGGTGGACGTTGTTCTACTGGGCGTGGTGGATGTCCTGGACGCCGTTCGTGGGGACGTTCATCGCGCGCATCTCCCGCGGCCGCACGATCCGGCAGTTCGTCACGTTCGTGATGATCATCCCGACCATGGTCAGCATCGTGTGGTTCGGCGTGCTGGGCGGCACCGCCACCCACCTCGAGCTCACCGGCCAGGCCGAGCTCAGCCAGGCGCTGGTCGACGACGGCACCGAGGGGGCACTGTTCGCCCTGCTCGGCGAGTTCCCGGTGGTCACGCTCACCGTGCTGCTCGTGATGGTGCTGATCACGCTGTTCTTCGTCAGCAGCGCCGACTCCGCCTCCATGGTCCTCGGCATGCTCTCCCAGCGGGGCACGACGTCGCCCGGCCGCGCGGTGGTCATCCTCTGGGGCGTGTGCATCGCGGCGGTGGCCTCAGCACTCACCCTCGCCGGGGGGCTCGAGGTCATCCAGTCGGCCACCATCCTGGTGGCCACGCCCTTCGTGGTCGTGCTCATCGCCATCTGCGTCAACCTGGTCCGCGAGCTCCGCCAGGAGCCCTACACCTCGACGCTCGACCCGCAGGTCCGGCGAGCCGTCGTCGCCCACCTCCACGACATGCCGCACGTGAACGGAGCACGGCCCACCTCACCCGGGGTCCCGGTGGTCGCCGACCCCGGCCGCGAGACGGCCGGTCAGCAGTAGGACAGGGCGCCGTCCTGGGTCATGCGCTGCCGGCGAGACGTCGGCGTCCGCGGACCAGTACCAGTTGGCGGCCTGGTGAGAGTCCCCGGCGGCACGGGGGCTGCCGTACCGGTCCTCGATGTGGAGGCGGAGCCTGCGGTCTTCACACCCGGCCAGCGGCCGGTCACGGGCGGAGGCCCCGCGCGGTGTGGCACGACGCCACCGGGCCCCGCGGGCAGACGGCCGGTGACGGGCGGGCGACTCGTCACTAGCCTCGCCCGCGCACCCGCCGACCGTCCGGGTCCGCTGGCCCGGCGCCCCCTGAGAGGCCCGTCATGGGCAGGTCGTTCGCGTCCCGCGTCAGTCATCCACGGCTGAAGTGGGTGGTCCTCCTCTGCTGGGTGGTGCTGGCCGCCGTCTCGGCGCCGCTGGCCGGCGCGCTCACCGGCGAGCAGGAGAACGACGTCGCGGCATGGCTGCCCGCCGACGCGGAGTCGACCCGGGCCCTGCAGCTGCAGACCGAACTCGGCTCCGACCCCGACGTGCTGCCCGCCGTCGTCGTCTACGAGCGCACCGCGGGGCTCACCCCTGCCGACACCGCGGCGATCCAGGCGGACGTCGGGGTGCTCGGAGAGCTGGACGCCCTCGCCGGGCCGCTCGTGGGACCGGTCCCGGCCCAGGACGGGCAGGCCGCCCAGCTCGTCGTGCCGCTCGACGTGGGGTCCGGCGGCTGGGAGGCGATCGCACCACTGGTCGAGGACGTCCGCGCCGTGGTCTCCGACGGGCCCGAGGGCCTGGACGCCTACGTGACCGGCCCCGCCGGCAGTGCCGCGGACTCCGCGGCGGCGTTCGAGGGGATCGACGGCACCCTGCTGTTCGCGGCCCTGGGCGTCGTCGTCCTGATCCTGCTGTTCACCTACCGCAGCCCGGTGCTGTGGATCCTGCCGATCTTCTCGGCCGTCATCGCGCTGAGCTGCTCCCAGGCGCTGATCTACCTGCTGGCCCGCCATGCCGACCTGACCGTCAACGCCCAGAGCGCGAGCATCCTGACCGTCCTGGTCGTGGGCGCCGGCACCGACTACGCCCTCCTGCTGATCGCCCGCTACCGCGAGGAGCTGCGCCTGCACACCGATCGGCACGAGGCGATGACCGAGGCCGTGCACCGGGCCGGCCCGGCGGTGCTGGCCAGCGGCGGCACGGTGGTCCTCGGCATGCTCTGCCTGGTCGTGGCGGAGATGAACTCCACCGCCGGGCTCGGCCCGGTCGCCGCCATCGGCGTCGCCGTGACGCTGGCCGTGCTGATGACGCTGCTGCCCGCGCTGCTGGTCATCTGCGGTCGCTGGGTGTTCTGGCCGGTGCGCCCGACCTTCGGCAGCGCCGAGCCGACCGCCACCGGGCTCTGGTCGCGGGTGGGGGCGCGGATCCGGCCGCGCCCCCGCGCCACCTGGCTGGTCACCAGCGGGCTGCTGCTGGTGGCCTGCGCCGGCACCCTGCTGCTCTCCCCCGACGGCCTGACCCAGGCGGAGAGCTTCCGGGGCACCCCCGAGTCGATCCAGGGCGGTGAGGTCGCGTCCCGGCACTTCCCGGCGGTCGCGGGCAACGACGTGCACGTGATCACCGCGGCCGGCTCCGCCGCCGAGGTCGCCGACGCGACGGCCGCCACCGAGGGCATCGCCCAGGTCGCCGAACCGCAGGTGGTCGGCGACCGGGCACTCGTGGAGGCCGCGCTGGCCGACCCCTTCGACAGCCAGGCCGCCTACGACACCATCGAACGGCTGCGGACGGCGCTCGACGATGCGGGCGACGGCGACGCGCTGGTCGGTGGCAACACCGCGCTGAACCTCGACGTCCAGGACGCCGCCCAGCGGGACAACCTGGTGATCATCCCGTTGATCATGCTCGTCGTCCTGCTGGTGCTCGGCGTGCTGCTGCGGGCCCTGGTCGCGCCGGTGCTGCTGATCGCCACGGTGGTGCTGTCCTACGGCGCCGCGCTCGGCCTGAGTGCCGTGCTCTTCGACTGGACGATCGGTGTGACGGCGACCGACAGCTCCTTCCCGCTGTTCGTCTTCGTCTTCCTCGTCGCGCTGGGGATCGACTACAACATCTTCCTGATGACCCGGGTCCGGGAGGAGGCCGTCGACCACGGCACCCGGCGGGCCGCGCTGATCGGGCTGGCCGCGACCGGCGGCGTCATCACCTCGGCCGGGCTGGTCCTCGCGGCGACGTTCTCGGTGCTCGGCACGCTGCCGCTGACCTTCCTGACGCAGCTGGGGATCGCCGTGGCGCTCGGCGTCCTGCTCGACACGATCGTCGTGCGCTCGGTCCTGGTCACCGCGCTCACCCTCGACGTCGGCCGGCACATGTGGTGGCCCGGCGCGCTGGCCCAGCGGCCCGACGAGCCGGACGTGCCGGCCGCCGGCACCACCGCCGTGCCGGCCGTCCCCGGGACGCCGAGCCGGGCCTGACGCCGGTCCGAGGCCGCACGCCGAGCCGGGCCTGACGCCGGTCGGCGCCGGACCGAGGCCGCACGCCGAGCCGGGCCTGACGCCGGTCGGCGCCGGACCGTGGCCGCACGCCGACCGGCGCGGGGCCGTGACCCCGGGCCGGTCGGCGCGGGGCCGTGGCCGCGCGCTCCGTGCGCCCGGACGTCAGGACGCGGCCGCCTGCTCCTGCGCCGGCCGCTGGTCGACGCTGCCGACCGGCGGCACGTCGGGCGCCACCGCCGCGACCACGCTGAGCGCCCGGGGAGCGGGGACCAGCTCCCCCAGCGCCTTGTCCAGCTCGCCCGACAACCGGGAGACCACCTGCTCGGCCTGCGCCCGGCAGGCCCCGGCCCGGGCCAGCTCGGTGTGCGCGGCCGCCTGCTCCTGCTCGGCGACCCGGTGCGCCTCGGCCGCCTCGGCCACCGCCGCCGCGTGCTCGGCCGCCGCCGCCGCGTGCTCAGCCGCCGCCAGGTGCAGCAACGCAGCTGCCTGCGCCAGGGCCAGCTGCAGCTCCTCCTCGGCGGTCCGCCGGGCGTTCCGCGCCAGTTCGTGCAGGCGGTCGCAGTCGGCGACGGCCCGGGCACGCACGTCCTGGACCTGCCGCAACGCCGCCGCGGCCGCCTCCCTGCCCTGCTCGCGGAACCGCTCTCCCTCCGCGACCCCCGCCTCCACCAGGTCTGCGGCCTCGTCGGCGGCCAGGCGGAGGATCTCGCCCACCCGCTCGGAGACCCGGCCGAGCTCCCACCCCGCCGGCGACGTCGCCAGCCGCCGCTCGGCCTGGTCGAGCTGCGCGGTGCACCGGCCCAGCCGCCGGGTGAACTCGTCGAGCTCCCGGCCGGCCAGCTCCAGCTCCGACTCCGCCCAGACCACGTAGTTCTCCACCTGCAGCCGGTCGTAGCCGGTCAGCCGACGGCGGAAGGCCGGTGGCGCCTCGGAGACCAGGTCGCGCAGGTCCCCCGAGAGGTTCGGACGATGCCGCCCCCGGAGTCGGACCGCCGGCAGGTGCACGGATCGGGCCATCGTGTTCCCCCTGTCCGGGGCTCCCCAGCCGTGGGTCGCCCCCGGTCCCCCTGGTCAGTCCGGCCACCATGGACCCGGTGCCGACCGCCCCGCAGCAGTCGGAAGACCCTGTTCCGGAAGCCCTGTCTGCGAGAGCATGGTCGATCGACCGTGGAGGCCCGGCCCGGCGGCGCACCGCGGGCACGCTGCAGGAACCCGGCCCGCGGGAGGTGCAGGCCCGGCCGAGGTCAGCGCGGTGCCGGTCAGCCGCCCGGCTCGGTGGGCAGTGCGCCGCGGGCCACCGCCTGGACGAGGGTCTCGTGGTCCCGCTCCGTCTGGTCGGCGTAGGCGCGGGCGAACCGGCACAGCGCGACGTCGACGTTGTCGGAGCGGCCCAGGTAGCCGGCGATCATGGACGCGCCACTGGTCCGGGCATGCCCCTTGGCCAGCAGCCGGCCGCAGACCCCCGCGTAGTCGCTCAGCGCAGCGGCGTCGAGGGAGTCGATCGCGATGGTGCCCTTCATGTTCCTGAACTGGCGGACGTAGTACTGCCGCGGCCCGATCGTCGTCCAGCCCAGCAGCGGGTCGCTGACCGTCTGCAGCGCCTGCTGGTACTCCACGACCCGCTGCCCCTGGTGGGCGTGCCAGGCCGACTCGCCGTGGACGTGCTCGGCCACGACCGACCGGCGGGCCTGCTTCAGCTGCAGGAACACCACGTCGTCGGGGCTGCTCCCCTCGCACAGGGCCACGTAGGCGCGCAGCCCCACGCTGCCCACCCCGACCACCTTGTGGGCGACGTCGACGAGCGTGTAGCCGCTGAGCACCCGCCGCCAGTGGGACGGCAGGGTGCCGGTGTAGCCGTCCAGCCCGTCGGCCACCGCGGCGGCCTCGTCGTCGTCGAGCCGGGTGATCAGCGGGGGCTCCTCGACGATGCGCCGTCCCTCCTCCCGCTCCTCGGTGAACCGGGGCAGCGCCCGGTCGCTCACCCGCTTGCGGGCCCGCCGGGCGGCCCGTTCGACCTCCGTGCGCAGCGACTGGTCCTCGACCGTGGTGTGCAGCCCGGTGACGTCCAGCCGCTCGAACGACCGGGCCAGCAGCGGCTGCCCGGCCAGCCAGCGCACGTGCTCCCGGTACCGGCGCGCCATGGACGCGACCGCGTCCTCGCACTGCTCCTCGGTGGCCGAGTTCTGCCGGCCGGCCACCCAGACGCTCGCCGCCAGCCGGCGGAGGTCCCACTCCCAGCCGCCCGGGTGCGCCTCGTCGAAGTCGTTGAGGTCGATGACCAGGTCGCGCTCCGGGGAGGCGTAGAAGCCGAAGTTGCCCAGGTGGGCGTCCCCGCAGATGACCGGCCGGATCCCGGTGGCCGGGAGGCCGGCGAGGTCCGCGGCCATCACCACCGCCGTGCCCCGGAGGAAGCCGTAGGGCGAGGCGGCCATCCGGGCCACCCGCACGGGGACGAGCCGCTCGACGCGCCCCAGGTGGGAGGCCCGGATCTGGTCGACGACGTCGGGCCGGTCGGCCGGTGCGGTCCACTGCCCGAGCGCGGACCGGGGCACCTGCTTGCGCAACGACTTGCCGAGGGCGTACCGCTCCGCACGGGGTGTGGCCCGACGCCGCAGCGAGC
The DNA here is from genome assembly GCF_011758655.1 of Modestobacter marinus. NCBI lineage: Bacteria > Bacillati > Actinomycetota > Actinomycetes > Geodermatophilales > Geodermatophilaceae > Modestobacter > Modestobacter marinus. Next base: position 225,017 of record NZ_JAAMPA010000002.1, on the reverse strand, counting down.
CGTAGCCCTCGCCGTCAGCTGCGGTGAGCACGACGTGCCCGTTCTCTCCCTCACCGGTCACGGCCACCCCAGACGGTCGACGGACTGCTCCTCGGTGCATCGTGCACCCCCGGTGGCGCGCCCGTCAGGGCCCGGGGACCACCCGCCGATGCGATGGGCGCCGCCCGGCCCTGCGGGAGCCCCCGTCCGCAGCGCCTCGGGTCGCCGGTGAGCGGTGGACGGAGGACCGTGGGGCACGTCGCCGCCCAGGCCGGCGCCGGGCCCGGACGGAGGTCGCATGGGACGGGTGCACCTGCTCGCCACCGGCGGCACCATCGCCAGCCGGCAGGAGGCGGACGGGCTCGCGCCGGTCACCCCCGCGGCGGAGCTGCTGGCGGTGGCCCGGTCCCCCGCCGGCACGACCGTGACCACCAGCGACCTCGGCACCGTCGCCAGCTTCGCCCTCACGACGTCGGACCTGCGGGACCTGGTGACCGCGGCCCGCCGCTGTCTCGTGGACGGCGTGGAGGGCGTCGTGGTCACCCACGGCACCGACACCATGGAGGAGTCCGCGTACCTCGCCGACCTGCTCCACGACGACCCACGGCCGATCGTCTTCACCGGCGCGCAGCGCCCGTTCGACAGTCCGGCTCCCGACGGCCCCGCGAACCTCGCCGATGCGCTGCGCACCGCTGCCTCGCCCGCGGCCCGCGGCCTGGGTGCCCTGCTGTGCTTCGACGGCCTGGTCTTCGCCGCCCGCGGCGTCCGCAAGGTCGACACCCTGCGCGGCGGTGCCTTCGGCGCGCCGGGGCGGGGCCCGGTGCTCCGGCTGGCCGGAGAGTCGGTGCTGCCGCTGGCCAGGCCCCCACGTCCGGCACCCCTCCCCCTCGACCCGGAGGCGGAACTGCCCCGCGTCGACGTCGTGGCCTGCCACCTGGGCGTGGACGCCGCACTGCTGCGCGCCTCGGTCGCCGCCGGCGCCGCCGGGGTCGTGCTGCAGGCGCTCGGCGCCGGGAACGTCCCCCCGGCGGTCGCCGAGGCCACCGAGGAGCTCGTCGCCGGCGGGGTCCCCGTCCTGGTCTGCTCCCGGGTGCCGTCGGGTCCGGTCGCCCCCCTCTACGCCGCCGGCGGGGCCCGGCTGGCCCGCGCCGGCGCCCTGTTCGCCGGCGACCTGAGCCCGTGGCAGGGGCGGCTGCTGCTGGCCGCCGCGCTCGCCCTCTCCCCCGGGGACCCACGGCCGGTGCTGGCCCAGCACCTCGCCGTCTGACACCACCGCCCCGGCCCGGGGCGGCCTACGTGAAGGAGCGCTCGACGATGAGCAAGGAGATCCTCGTGGCCTTCGGCGTCGACATCGACGCCGTGGGCGGCTGGCTCGGTTCCTACGGCGGGGAGGACTCCCCCGACGACATCTCCCGCGGGGTGTTCGCCGGTGAGGTCGGTGTCCCGCGCATCCTCGAGCTGTTCCGGCGGCACGGCCTGACGCAGACGTTCTTCTGGCCCGGCCACTCGATCGAGACCTTCCCGGAGCAGTTCGACGCCTGCGTCGCCGCCGGGCACGAGATCGGCGTGCACGGCTACAGCCACGAGAACCCGATCGCGATGAGCCGGGAGCAGGAGCAGGCGGTCCTCGACCGCTGCATCGAGCTGATCGAGCAGCGGACCGGGCGCCGTCCCACCGGGTACGTGGCCCCGTGGTGGGAGTTCAGCGGCGTCACCAACGAGCTGCTGCTCGAGCGGGGCATCAAGTACGACCACTCGCTGATGCACCGGGACTTCGAGCCGTACCACGTCCGGGTCGGCGACTCCTGGACGAAGATCGACTACTCGGCGCCCGCCGAGAGCTGGATGGAGCCGCTGGTCCGCGGCGAGGAGACCGACCTGGTCGAGATCCCGGCCAACTGGTACCTCGACGACCTGCCGCCGATGATGTTCGTCAAGTCCAGCCCGAACAGCCACGGCTTCGTCAACCCGCGGGACATCGAGCAGATGTGGCGCGACCAGTTCGACTGGGTGCACCGCGAGATGGACCGCGCGGCCTTCACGATGACCATCCACCCGGACGTCTCCGGACGCCCGCAGGTGCTGCTGATGCTCGAACGGCTCATCGAGCACGTCAACTCACACCAGGGCATCCGCTGGGCGACCTTCGACCAGATCGCCGACGACTTCCTCAGCCGCTCACCCCGGACCGCCGGCGGGTCGTAGCCGGCCACGACCCGCCGGTCGGCTGCCCCTCCCGCTGACCGCCGCGTCAGGTGGACGGGCCGTCGGCGTCGTCCGGGTCCTCCTCGGGCTCGAAGGTGCCGCCGGCGTCGTCGGACAGGCCGAGCTCCACGCCGGGCGCGTCCTCCTGGGGCGAGGGTCCGGCGTCCGGATCCGGTGCAGCTGGTGTGGTCACGGCGACTCCTCCTGTCCTCTCGGCTCGTCCACGGCCCTCAGTCCTCCCCGAGCTGCGGCGCGAGACCGGGCACGTCCGGTACCGCCGCCAGCGGGTTGTCGAGCAGGTCGCGCACGACGCCCGCGCTGCCCCCACCGCGTCGGTCCGGCTCCGCGGCGGCCAGCATCAGGCCACCCGGCAGGTACTCGATGCCCGTGGCGGCCCCGATCTCCTCCACGACGCTGAACTCGTGCCCGAGCGCCTCCAGCTCCGGCCCGTAGGCGGCGACGAACGCCGGTTCCGCGGTCACCACGGCGGTGTTCCGCTGGCTGGCCCGGGGCGCGGCGATCGCCGCGGCGAGGTCCAGGTCGCGGTCGATGCGGTTGACCAGGGTCTGCAGCACCGTCGTGATGATCGTGCTGCCACCCGGCGAGCCGAGGGCCAGCACCGGTTCCCCCTCGTCCAGGACGATCGTCGGCGCCATGCTGCTGCGCGGCCGCTTGCCCGGGGCGGGCAGGTTCGGCTCGGGCACGGTGGGGTCGGCGGCGGCGAAGGTGAAGTCGGTCAGCTCGTTGTTGAGCAGGAACCCGCGACCGGGCACCGTGATCCCGCTGCCGCCGGTCTGCTCGATCGTCAGCGTGTAGCTGGCGATGTTGCCCTCGGAGTCACCGACCGTGAGGTGCGTGGTGGACGGTCCCTCCGTACCCTCCTCCACGGTGAGCCCGTCGTCCGGCGGGCACGGGCCGTACTCGCCGTCCGGGCTGCCCGCGGTCGTCGGCTTCGCCATCGCCGCCTCCGGGTCCAGGGCGCAGGCCCGCTCCGCGGCGAACTCGTCGGAGAGCAGCTCGGCCAGCGGCACCTGGCTGTACGCCGGGTCGCCGACGTAGGCGTTGCGGTCGGCGAAGGCCAGCGCGCTGGCCTCCAGGTAGGAGTGCAGCACCGGCACGGCGGGCAGCGCCCCCAGCTCGAACGGCTCCAGGACGTTCAGCGCCTCACCGACGGTCGAGCCGCCGCTGGACGGCGGGGCCATCCCGTAGACCTCGAGCCCGCGGTACTCGACCAGGGTCGGCTCCCGCAGCGGCGCCTCGTACCGCGCCAGGTCCTCCTCCGCCAGCAGCCCGGCCCGGACGTCCTCGACGCCGGCCGCCTCGGGTGGGTCCTGGGCCGTCCGCACGACCTCCCCGGCCAGCTCCCCGGAGTAGAACGGCTCCACGCCCTCGGCCGCCAGCAGCCGGTAGGTCTCCGCCAGGTCGGGATTGACGAAGGTGGACCCCACCTCGGGCAGTGCCCCGCCCGGCAGGAACAGCTCGGTCGTCGGCTCGAACGTGCGGAACTTCTCCTCGTTCTCCGCGGTCTGCTGCCGGAACGTCTCGTCGACGACGAAGCCCTCGTCGGCCAGCCGGATCCCGCCCTGCAACGTGTCCGCGAGCGACCAGGTGCCGAACTCTGCCAGCGCCGTCGCCCAGGTCTGCGGCGTCCCGGGCGTGCCCACCGACAGCCCGCTCTGCACGGCCTCGGTGAACGGCAGGGGCTCGCCGGCCTCGTCGAGGAAGGCGTCCGCGCCCATCGCGAGCGGTGCGGTCTCCCGGCCGTCGATCGTCGTGACCGTCCCGGTGCTCGCGTCGAAGTACAGGAAGAAGCCGCCACCCCCGACCCCGGCCGAGTACGGCTCCGTCACGCCCAGCGCGGCGGCCGCGGCGACGGCCGCGTCCGCGGCGTTGCCGCCGGCGGCCAGGACCTCCAGGCCCACCCGGGTGGCATCGGCGTCCACGGTGGCGACCGCGCCTCCGGTGCCGACGGCCCACGACCGCTTCTCCGGCAGCGGGTCGACGGGCTGGGGGTCGACCGGAAGTGGGTCGAGGGGCAGCGGATCGAGGGGCATGGCGCTGGCGGGCCCCCCGGCCGCGAGCGCACCGGCGGTCAGCGCGGTGAGGGCGAGCAGGGTGGTCCGCGGACGCAGCATGGAGACTCCTCGGGCGTCATCGATGCGCAGGCCCACATCGGACACCCTCCGGGCTCCTCGCGCCACCCCTCGACCCGGCCGGGGCGCGCTACGGTGCGGGGTCTTCCCGCTGGGGATCCCGCCCGGCCGCTCCCCCTCGTGGAGGTCCTCGTGAGCAAGCCGGACAGTCCTGGGGTCGTACCGGTCGCGACCGGGGTGGACGGCGCGCGCCTGGCCGGCCTGCGACGGTGGAACCTGGCGCTCACGGTGCTGCACGCAGCCCAAACCGTCGCCGTCGTGCTGCTGGCGAGCAGCTTCGCCATCACCGTGACGACGTCCTTCCCGACCGGCCCACCGGGAACGCCGCCGCCGGCGCCGGAACCGCTGGTCGACATCGGCGTGGGGTCGGCCATCGCGGTCTTCCTCGGGCTGGCCGCGGTGGACCACCTGCTGACCGCCACCGCGCTCCGCGGGCGGTACGAGGCCGGCCTGCGCCGCGGGATCAACCGGTTCCGGTGGTCGGAGTACTCGATCAGCTCGACGATCATGGTGCTGCTGATCTGCAGCTACACCGGCATCACCGGGCTGAGCGCACTGATCGGCATCGCCGGCGCGAACGTCGCGATGATCCTCTTCGGCTGGCTGCAGGAGCTGATGAACCCGCCCGGCCGCACCCGGACGACGATGCTGCCGTTCTGGTTCGGGTGCGTCGCCGGGGCCGCGCCCTGGGTCGCCATCACCGCCAACATCGTCGGCGCCGCCCAGCTCCCGGGCTTCGTGATCGGGATCTTCGTGTCGCTGTTCGTGTTCTTCATGAGCTTCGCGGTCAACCAGTGGCTGCAGTACCGGGAGGTCGGCCCGTGGCGCAGCTACGCCTTCGGCGAGAAGGCCTACCTGGTGCTGAGCCTGGTCGCGAAGAGCGTGCTCGCCTGGCAGGTGTTCGCCGGATCGCTGGCCACCTGACCCCCGCGGAAGCGGTCTCCGGTGATCAGCCGGTCAGGAAGCCGCTCTCGTAGGCCGCGATGACCGCCTGGGTGCGGTCCCGCGCGCCCAGCTTGAGCAGCACGCTGCTGACGTGCGTCTTCACCGTCTCCCGGCTGAGGAACAGCTCGGTCGCTATCTCGGCGTTCGACAGCCCGCCCGCCACCAGCCGCAGCACGTCGGCCTCGCGGCCGGTCAGCTCCGGCAGCGCAGCCGGCCCCCGGACGCGGGACGGTGCGTGCGTGGCGATGAGCCGCCGGGTCAGGTCCGGGAGCACCAGGGACGTGCCGCGGGCGACGACCCGGATGGCGTCCACCAGCGCGTCGGGGTCCGACCGCTTCAGCGCGAAGCCGCTGGCGCCGGCCTGCAGCGAGCGGAAGAGGTAGTCGTCGTCCTCGAAGGTGGTCAGGACCAGCCCCCGCGGACGCTGCGGGTCGCGGGCGACCAGCTCCGCCGTCGCCGCGATGCCGTCCATGTCGGGCATCCGGACGTCCATGAGGACGACGTCCGGATCGGTGTCGGCCGCGACGGCCAGCGCCTCCCGCCCGGTGCCGGCGTCGCCCACCACGGTCAGGCCGGGCTCGCTCTCCAGGATCACCCGCAGCCCGGAGCGGACCAGCACGTCGTCGTCCACGAGCAGCAGCCGCAGGCCGGTCATGCCGCGCCCGACAGGGGCAGGGTGACGCACAGGTCGAACCCACCGGACGGCGTCCGCTCGGCGCGGAACGTGCCGCCCGCGGCGACCGCCCGCTCCCGGAGGCCCGTCAGCCCACGGCCGCCGCCGGGGCCCGGGCGGACGTCGAGCTGCGCGACCGGGTCGTTGTGCACCTGGACGACGAGGGTGGGCCCGCTGCGGACGACCCGGGCGACCGTCGGCGGGGTGCCCGCGTGCCGCAGCACGTTCGTCGTCCCCTCCTGGACGACCCGGTAGGCCAGCTCCTGGACCGCGGCGGGCACGTCGTCGACCTCCCCGTCCACCACGAGGTCGACCGGCAGGCCACCGTCGCGCAGGCCGGCGAGCAGGTCCTCCAGGTCGGCCAGCGTCGGTGCGGCGAACGGGGCGGGGTCCCGGCCGCCGTCCTCGGCCCGGAGCACGGTGAGCACCCGGTCGAGCTCCGCGAGGGCGGTCCGGGTGTTGATCTCGATGTGCCCCAGCGCCTGCCGGGCGAAGTCCGGGTGCAGCGGCCGGTCGTCGGTGGGCGTGAGCGTGCGGCGCGCGGCGGTGGCCTGCAGCAGGCTGGCGGTCAGCGCGTGGCCGATGGTGTCGTGCAGGTCGCGGGCGAGCTTGTTCCGGTCGGCCAGCCGGCGGGTGCTCTGCTGCAGCGCGGCGATCCGCTGCTCCGGCGCGGTACCGAGCAGCCGGGGCGCGACCGAGGCCGACAGCCGCACCAGCAGGTCGACCGCGGCCACGGTCAGGGCGACGTCCAGGGCCATGAGCGCGAGCAGCGGGAGCGCGTTGATCGGGTCCCAGTCGATGCCCCAGCCGAGCGCGGCGAAGACGGCGGCGCCGAGCAGCAGCGTGGTGGCCGTGGCCACGGCGAGGAGCACCCGCGCCCCGAGCCAGCCCAGCGCCCGCCAGGTGTCGGCGGCGAAGACCAGCCGCCGCAGTCTCCGGACGACGCCGCGCTGGTCCCGGACCCGCTCACCGTCCGGGACGTCGACGCCGAGCAGCCGGCGGGCCAGCCGGCGCGCGAGGCCGGCCAGGCCCCGGGTGATCGCCAGCACCAGCAGGACCAGCAGCACGCCGATGCCGTAGACCACGGCGATCACCGAGCCGACCAGCCCGATGTAGAGCAGCAGGAACAGCCCGCCGAGGGGCAGGCTGACCAGCGCGTAGAGGGCCCGGCCGCGCCAGCCCGGGCGGGCGGCCACCAGCAGCGCCCGCACCCGCGCGGCGATGTCGGTCGCCGGGTGTGGCGCGCTCGTCGGGGACACGGCCCGATCCTGGCTCACCGCCGCGCCGGGCGGCTCCCCCTCGGGCGCCCGGTCCGCCTCCCCCGCGTGGGGGAACCCGGTCGGCACCGCGGGGTGATCCGCCCCGGGCCGCCGGACCGACACGCTCCCTGTCATGACTTCAGCTCCCCTGTGGCGGCCACGCCGTCCCGCCCCCGCCGGGCCGCGCGCATGATCCAGGTGCGTGGGCTGACGAAGCAGTACGGCGAGGTCCGGGCCGTCGACGACCTGACCTTCGACGTCCAGCCGGGCAAGGTGACCGGCTTCCTCGGCCCGAACGGTGCCGGCAAGTCGACCACGATGCGCATGGTCCTCGGGCTCGACCGGCCCACCGCCGGCTCCGCGCTGGTGGCCGGCCGGCCCTTCGCCACGCTGGCCGAGCCGCTCCGGGCGGCCGGGGCACTGCTCGACGCGGGCGCCGTCCACCCCGGTCGCCGGGGTCGGGACCACCTGCGGGTCGCGGCCCGCACGAACGGCATCCCGGTGCGCCGGGTGGACGACGTCATCGACCAGGTGGGGCTCGGGCCCGCGGCGCGGAGGCGGGTGCGCGGCTACTCGCTGGGCATGCGCCAGCGGCTGGGCATCGCCACCGCCCTGCTCGGCGACCCCGCCGTCCTGCTGTTCGACGAGCCGATGAACGGCCTGGACCTCGACGGCGTGCGGTGGGTCCGCCGGCTGGTGCGCGGGCTGGCCGACGAAGGCCGGACGGTGCTGCTGTCCAGCCACCTGATGAGCGAGATGGAGCAGACCGCCGACCACCTGGTGATCATCGGCCGCGGTCGGCTGATCGCGGACGCGTCGATGCAGGAGGTCGTGCGGGGCGAGGGCGCCCGGCAGCAGGTGCGGGTACGGACGCCGTCGCCCGACGCGCTGGCCGCCGCGCTGCTGCGTCGACGGCTGCAGGTGTCCCCCACCGACGACGGTGACCTGCTGGTCTCCGGGACCACGGCCGAGACCGTCGGCGACGTCGCGCTGGAGGTGGGGATCGCGGTGCACCGGCTGGCCGAGGAGCACTCCTCGCTGGAGCAGGTCTACCTCGACCTCACCGGGGACAGCGTCCAGTACCGGGTCGCCGGTGCGCCTGAGCCGGTCGGGCTGGTGCAGCGATGAGCGCCACCGGGGTCGCCGCCGGGACGACCGGGACGCCCCGCCCGGAGCCGGGGACGGCGACCGTCCTCCGGCGGGCCGCCGGGGCCGAGTGGCTGCGCCTGCGCACGGTGCGGACGACGTGGTGGTGCCTGCTGGCCGGCGCGGTCACCGTCGTGGGCATCGGCGCCACCGCGGCCTACGACGAGGCCACCGGACCGGCCGATCCGTCGGCCGGCCTGCCGGCGACCCTGGCCGGCGAGTTCGGCGTGCTGCTCGGCCAGTTCGCCCTGCTGGTGCTCGCCGTCCTCGCGGTCACGCAGGAGCACGCCAGCGGGTCGATCGGCCCGACCCTGCAGTGGACGCCGCGCCGCGGGGTGCTGCTGGCCGCCCGGGTCACCGTGCCGGTCGTGGTCGCCACGGTGGCCGGGGTGCTCCTCGCGCTGGTCGCCGACGTCGCCGCCTGGGCCATCGCACCGACCTTGACCCTGTCCGCCGGCGACCTGGTCGCCAGCCTCGGCGGGATCGCGGCGGTGCTGGCCGCCGGGAGCGTCCTGGCCGTCGGGCTCGGCCTGCTGCTGCGCAGCACCGCCGGGGCGCTGGCCACGGTGTTCCTGCTCCAGCTGGTGCTGCCGGCCCTGCTGCCGGGCTTCGGCGTCCCGTGGCTGGCCGAGCTCGGGGAGCTGCTGCCGGGCACCGGTGCCGTCTGGGTCCTGCTCGGGGAGCCGGACCTGACGGCTGCCACGGCCACGACGCTGCTGGTCGGCTGGTCCGGGGCGGCGCTCGTCGCCGGCGGCTGGTCGCTGCTGCGCCGGGACGCCTCGTAGGTGGCCCAGCGGCCCTCCCCCCGCGGGCGGTCGGGCGCCGGTACTCAGCCGCCCGCGGACCGGACCACCCGCACCGGCCGTCGCCCGGGCCGGGACGGCGCCCGGCGGTCGAGCAGCGCCACCACCGCCATGTGCGGCACGGTCAGCCCCAGGAGGACGGCCAGGGCGCCCGCCGTCCAGTCGGGCCGTTGCGCGCCGGCGACGAGCAGTGCGATGCCGGCGAGGGCCACGGCCGTGGGAGCAGCGGCGGCGGCTGCGTAGCGGCGGAGCGGGGCACCGAGCCGGCCGGCCGCCAGGTCCTCGCCGTTGCGGGGGTCGAGCACCAGCAGCCGGCCGATGTGGCGCACCGCGTGCCACCCCCCGAAGTAGGCCCCGAAGGCGGCCGCCGGCGGGACGAGCAGGAACAGCGCGCTGAGCAGGACCGCCTCCCCCGCCCACCCCGGCCGGCCGTGGACCAGCGCACCGAGCACCGTCACCAGCACGGCCACGCCGACGACGGCCAGTGCCGCCTGCCGGACGCCGGGGGTCAGCAGCGCCGGCAGCCCCGGGGACAGCGCCGCGAGCACCCGGTCGGCCTCCTCGGGCCACCGGGCGAGCGGGACCGCGACGGGCAGCCCACCCAGTCCGACGACCGGTGCCAGGTCACGCCACGCGGGCCGCCAGGACGTCCCCGACCGCTCGGCGTCGAACGCCACCTCGCCCATGCCGAAGTGCACCGCGGACACGGCGAACAGCACCAGGAGACTCGCCACCGGCGCCACGAGGAGGGCGCCCAGCGCGATCAGCGCGGTGGCCGCGTAGCCGACCAGCACCCCCGGGCGCAGCACCCGCCCCGGTCGCCCGGCGACCCAGTCCGGCACGAGGTGGTCGACCGCCCCGTGCGGCAACCCGAGCAGCACCCCGGCGGCCAGGATCCCCAGCGCCCACGCCGAGAGCTGGTCGGGCAGCAGCACCGCGGCCACGACGACCGCGCCGACGACCCCGACCGACAGCCGGGTCGTCAGCGCGGTCACCCGCGGCGGTGCGTCCGCCGTCACGACGCCGTCCTCCGGGTCAGGCAGCCCGACCGGGAGCCGCCACGTCGGTGATGCCGCCGCGGGGCATGGTGACGTCGGAGGCCACGGCCTCGTCGTGCCCCTCGTGCTTGCTCACCTTCCGGGCGATGACCGCCAGCAGGATGCCGTAGACGACCTTCGAGGTGACGTCGGCGATGGTGTAGGTGATCTGCCGGGCGACCACGCCGTCGGCGGAGTCCCAGATCGCCGGCATCAGGTAGGCGCCGGGGTAGAGCATCCAGGAGACCAGCAGCAGCCACCACACGGCCTTGACCAGCGGGCGGACCTCCGCGGGCAGCCGCCCGACGTTGCCGTACACGGTGCGGTAGACCAGCACGAGGATCACCAGGAAGAACACCGTGCTGATCGAGCCCCAGATCCAGAACGGCGCGCTGCGCTCGACCTCGTAGAACTGGCCGGCATAGCCGGTGTAGATCATCCCGAGTCCGGCGACGGTGAAGACGATCCAGCCGCGGCGGAACGCAGCGCCGGTCACCCCGAGCACGATCAGCATCTGGAGCAACAGCACGGGGACGTCGATCGTCCAGTTCATGTACCGGTAGCCGTTGGAGAACAGCGTGCCGGTCGGGCTGAACGCCTCGCCGTCCCAGCTGAAGGCGCTGTCCCACTTCTGGGAGATGACCAGCAGCTCCAGGAACGCCGACAGCATCACGACCGCGGACAAGGTGGAGGACAGCTGGTACCGGGGCAACGAGTTCTTGCTGGTCAGGACGAAGTACACCAGGCCGGCCGCCATCGCGGCGTAGCCGAAGGTGAAGACGTGGGACACGATCGTGTACTGGAAGAAGTCAAAGGTGAAGGTGTTCTCGACGTTCACGGGGTCTCCTGCGGGATCGCGGCCTCGTGCCTGTTCTCGATCACGGACACGCAGTTCTTCCGCTGCCGGCAGCGACGTGGATGCAGTGCCGGACGAGCAAGCTCAGCCGACCCGGGAACCGCCGGGCGGAGTGGGTACGTTGTCCTCCCAGCCGGCCCACCGCCCTGGACGAGGAGCACCATGACCACCCCGCTGCCGACCGGCCCTGCCGGCGCACTGGACGTCCGGGCCGACGACGAGCTGTCGTGGCTGCTCTCCCTGGACAGCACGGTGCTCGCCGTCCTCGGTGGGGTGTTCGTGACCCTGCTGCTGATGGCCCTGCTCACCGGGTGGCTGGTCGTCCGGCGGGTCCGGCGCAGCCCGCTGGTGGCCCGGAGCCGGGAACTGGCCTCGCGCGGCCGCGAGCTGGGCGTGCAGGGCGCCACCGCGGTCACGGCACGGCGGCTGCCCCCGGGGCAGCGGCGCACCTGCGCCGAGCTCCAGCTCGAGGTCGCCCGGTCCCGGGACCGGCTGCGCCGCCAGGTGGCCGCCGCCCGGGCCGCCGGGGCGCACCTCGGCGAGGTCCCGGACCTGCTCCCGGCCCTGGAGGCCGAGGGCAGCCGGCTCGAGCAGCGCCTGCGCCAGCGGACGCAGGACCCGCAGACGGTGTGCCGGGACGAGCCGGCGACGGAGGCGCGGGCGTACCTGGACACGGTCGCCGACGTCTGCGACGCGGTGTTCCAGGCCGAGCGGGTGGCCGCCCCGACCGGCCGGACGACGGCCGACGTCGCCGATGCGGTCACCGCACTGCGCGCCCACACCGCCGCCTACCAGGAGCTCATCGCCCCGCCGGCGATGCCGCCGCTGCCCCGTCCGGCGGCCGGACCCGCCCCTGCCGGCACCGACGCCGGACGCCCGCACCACTGAGCCGGGGCGCCCACCCGTCGGCACCGGTCAGGTCGCGGCCGGCACCGCCGCCGGGGCGGCCAGCGCGGCGCGCAGGGCCGCGGTGTCCAGGTAGGCCTCGAAGCGGTGCACCCGGCCGCCGGAGACGGTGAAGACGTGCACCTCGGGCACGTCGAACGGCGCACCGGTCGCCCGCACCACGCCGCGGGTCCGGCCGACCTGGACCACGTGACCGGACCCGTCGGCGAACAGCCGCTCGGTCTCCGGGTGGGAGTCCAGGTGCCCGGTCAAGGTGGCCAGGAAGTACCCGAGCCCCTCGTGCCCGACGTGGACGCCGCCCCAGGGCAGCTCCGGGGACTGGGCCACCGTCCCGTCCTCGGCGAACAGCGCCATGATCCGCGGGACGTCCGCCTGCTCGAACGCCGTGTACACCTCACGCACCAGCGCCAGGTCCCGCTCTGCCTGCTGCATCCTCGTCTCCTCCGCTCGGTTCGGGAGGACCACCCTCCCGCCGGCGGCCGGCGCCGCGCGTGCACGTTCCTGCCCGGTCCTGGGACGTTCCTGCTCAGGCACCGCGGCCGGCGGCCCGCAGCGCGGCCGGGGTGGTCCCGAGCGCCCGCCGGACGTGCCGGGTCAGGTGGCTCTGGTCGGCGAACCCGCAGCGCGCGGCGACGACCGCGATCGGCAGGTCGGTCGCGGTGAGCAGCTGACGGGCCCGGGCCAGCCGCCGGCTCAGCACGTACTGGTGCGGGCTGGCGCCGGTCGCGAGGCGGAACTGCCGGCTGAAGTGGAACTCGCTCACGGCGGCGAGGGCGGCCAGCTCGCCCACCGACAGGGGCCCGGCCAGGTCGTCCTCGACGCGCCGGAGCACCCGCTCCAGCTGACCGCGGGAGAGCCCGGCGGGCGCCGCGGTGGTCGGCGTCCGGGCCGTGGTGTGGTCCCGGGCGAGGGCGGCGACCAGTGCCAGCCCCGTCGACTCCAGCATCAGCCGGCCGAGGCCGGAGGTGTCGTCCAGCCCGGCCTCCAGGAGGCGTGCCAGGGTCGCGACGGCCGGGGACCGTGCTCCCACGACCGGGGCCGGGCCCGCCGTCCGGTGGCTCCCCGCCGCGCTCAGTGCCTCGTCCAGCAGCTGCGGGGCCACGGCCACCACCAACGTGGAGACGTCCTGCGGGGCACCGTCCCGCGTCCGTACCGCGAACTCGGCCCCGGCGGGCACGACAGCGACGTCCCCGGGCAGACCCGTGGTGGCCTGCTGACGGGAGTCCAGGGTCTCCAGCAGGCGGTAGGGCCGGCCCACGTTCACCAGGACGCAGTGCTCCGCCGCCGCCGGCACGACGTCGTCCAGGACCTGCCGCTGCACCGGCACCACCAGGAGACCGGGGCGGAGCTCCACCGGTTCCGGGGACTGGGTCACCGCACCTCCCGCCGCTGCGGCGGATCATCCGCCGTCGCACGCGGCGTGCCAAGAGCCGGGGATGCCAACTCCGCCCGCGTGGACCGCCCCCGAGAACGCACCAGCCCCCACGGCGGGACGCCGTGGGGGCTGGTGCCCGGTGCCCGCAGGCACCGGTTGCGGCCGGCTCGAGCCGGCCGGGTGGCTCACTTCGTGCGATTACCGCCGGTGAAGCGGCTGAGCAGTCGCTTGAGCAGGTTGGCCTTGATCAGTCCGGACACGATGCCCATGTCGGTTCCTCCTCTGTGTCGGTTGGACCAGGGGGTACCCAGCAGCGGCGGGTCCATGTACGGGTCGGCGTCGCTGCCGGAAGACCACGGAGGCGGGCGGCAGGTCAGCGCAGTCCGGCGAACAGGTCGTCCTCCGGGACGGCGGCACCGGTGGTGTCGTGCACCCGCAGGAAGGTCTCCACGCCCATCGCCGCGGTGAAGTCGGCCATCGGCATCCGGAGGAAGAGGATGTTCTCCTCCTGGCTGCCGTGCGCCGCGAGGGCGTCGTACTTCTGCCGGGCGTAGGCGGCCACGTCCACCCAGGTGGTCACCTGGTCGTCGGGCAGCCCGAGCTGCGGGCCGTCCTGAGGCAGCTCGGCCTCGAGGTCCACACCCTGCTCGCGGGCCATGCGGGCGAACTCGGCCATCGCCGAGTGCGGCATCGTCGTCCAGTAGGCCTTGGCCGTCGTCCCGGTCCGCGCCAGCGCCGCCATGGTGACCCGATGGGCCTGGACGTGGTCGGGGTGGCCGTAGAAGCCGTTCTCGTCGTAGGTGACGACGACGTCGGGGCGGTGCTCCTCGATGAGCGCCACGAGCCGGTCGGCCGCCTCCTCCACCGGCGTCGTCCAGAAGGACCCGGGCGCGTCGTTGGTCGACCAGCCGCTCATCCCGGAGTCCGCGTAGCCCAGCTGCTCCAGGTGGCCGATCCCCAGCGCCGCGCAGCTCGCCGCGAGCTCGGCCTGCCGGGCGGCCGCCACCGCGCGCGGGTCGTGGCCCGGCTCGCCGGGCTTCACGCCGCCGGGTCCGTCGCCGCAGCCACCGTCGGTGCAGGTGACGAGCACCGTGCGCACACCCTCCGCGGCGTAGCGGGCGAGCACGCCCCCGGTGCTGGTCGCCTCGTCGTCCGGGTGGGCGTGCACGGCCATGAGGGTCAGCTGTCGCTCGGGCACGCGGTCACCCTACGGAGCCACCGGCCCGGCCGGACCGACCCCGGGCTCAGCCGGCCCGGACGTCGCCCGGCAGCTCGAACACCGTGGTGCTCCGGTACGTCCGGCCCGGCCGCAGCTCCGTCGACGGGAAGCCCGGCTGGTTCGGCGAGTCCGGGAAGTGCTGGGTCTCCAGCGCCACCCCGTCACCCTGCCGGTAGACGCGCCCGCCCGTGCCGACCAGCGTCCCGTCGAGGAAGTTGCCCGAGTAGAACTGCACACCTGGCTCGGTGGTCGCGACGGTGAGCGTGCGCCCGCTGGCCGGGTCGTGCAGCACCGCGGCCCGCCGCAGCTCCTCCTCGCCGGTCGGGCCGAGGACCCAGGTGTGGTCGTAGCCGCGGGCGCGCACCAGCTGCTCGTGCCCGGCCCGCAACCGGTCGCCGATCGCGGTGGGCGTGCGGAAGTCGAACGGCGTGCCCTCCACCGGGGCGATCTCGCCGGTGGGGATCAGCGTGCCGTCGATCGGGAGGTACCCCTCGGCGTCGAGCTGCAGCACGTGCCCGTGGACGTTCCCGGAGCCCTCACCGGAGAGGTTCCAGTACGTGTGGTTGGTCAGGTTGACCACGGTGGGCGCATCGGTGGTGGCCTCGTAGTGCACCGTCAGCCGCGACGCGGCGTCCAGGGTGTAGGTGACGACGGTGGTCAGCGTGCCGGGGAAACCCTGGTGCCCGGCCGGGCTGACCAGTGTCAGCCGGACCCCGGCGACCTCGCCGTCGGAGACGTCGGTGGTCGTCCACACCTGGCGGTCGAAGCCCTCCGGGCCACCGTGCAGCGTGTTGGGCCCCTCGTTGAGCGGCAGCTGGTGCGTGCGGCCGTCGACGGTGAAGCGGCCGCCGGCGAGACGGTTGCCGAACCGGCCGATGAGCGCGCCGAAGTACGGCCCCGGGTTGTTGTGCTCCACGTAGCCGGCGAGGTCGGCGAAGCCGAGGACGACGTTCGTCACCCGGCCGCCGGCGTCGGGCACCTCGACGCTCTGGACGATGCCGCCGTAGGTGAGCACCCGCACGGTCACCGGACCGTTGCTCAGCGTCCACCGGTCGACGGGGGTGCCGTCGGGCGCGGTGCCGAAGGGCTCGGCGACGGCGGCCGCGTTCCCGCGTGCGTGGGTGGCTCCGGCGGCCGGCTGACCGGGCATGGCGACTCCGTGTGTCCGTGGTGTGCGCACCGGGCGGACCCGGTGGCCCGGGCGGAGCTGCCGCCGGGGACCCCGGCGGACGGTACTACCCGCAGCGGCACCACCCGGTCACCGACCGGGGACGCCACACCGGCTCCGGACGCACGCCCCGGCGGCCCCGGCCGGCCGACGTGACCGGTCGCACGAAATGCCCCCGTGTCCGCGGCACGCTTGCACCGGCATGACCGTCCGCAAGACCGCCGTCACCACCGTCCCCCTGCACCCGCTCCTGGCCGAGCGCTGGAGCCCCCGCGGCCTGGACGCGGTGCACGAGCTGCCCGACGCGCAGCTGACCGCGCTGCTCGAGGCGGCCCGCTGGGCGCCGAGCGCGAGCAACACCCAGCCCTGGCGGTTCGCCGTGGCCCGCCGCGGCACGGACGCGTTCACCGCCGTCCGGGACACCCTGGCGGCGGGCAACCAGCTGTGGGCGCACGCGGCCTCCGCGCTCGTCGTCGTCGCGGCGCAGACCACCGGCCCGGACGGCGCCCCGCGGCCGTGGGCCGCCTACGACACCGGCCAGGCGGTCGCCCACCTCAGCGTGCAGGCCCAGCACGAGGGCCTCGCGCTGCACCAGCTCGGCGGCTTCGACCGCGACCGGGTGGCCGCCCTGCTCGACCTGCCGGCCGCGGTGGTGCCGCTCGTCGTCCTGGCCGTCGGCCGGCACGACGGGCAGGCCGAGCTCCCCGAGGCGCTGGCGGCCCGGGAGCAGGCGCCGCGCGAGCGGCTGCCGCTGGACGCCCTGCTCCTGCCCCTGCCGACGGGACCGGCCGAGGAACCGGCGGCCTGAGGCACCCGCCCCGGGTCGACCGGTGCCGGGCCCGCCCGGCGCCCGGGCGGGCCCGGCGACCGTCGGGTCAGGCCGGCGTCCGCCTCCGTGGCTGCCGGCTGCGGGCGAAGAACCGCTCGACCCGGCGCCACCGGTCCGGCGTCTTCTCCCGGTCCAGCACCTCGGTCTCGGCGAGCACCTGCTCGACCGGGCCGAGCTCCGGGGGCTCGAACAGCTCCAGCGAGCGTCCGGTCGGCCGGCGCAGCCGCTCGATGGCCTGCACCAGCGAGTCGGAGTCGGCGATCGCCGCGCCGACCTCCTCCGGGGTGCACCCCAGGTGCTCGGCGAGCAGCCGGTCCCGGAAGGCGACGATGGTCCCGGCCACCCGGTCGGCGCCCGGCTCGCCCGGCACCGCCTCGATCGCCAGGTCGCACTCGGTGTCCAGGCCCATCGACCGGTTGTTCAGGTTGGCCGAACCCAGGCGGAGCAGGCGGTCGTCGATGACGGCCACCTTGGCGTGCACGTAGATGGGCGCGCGCTGCTCGGTGACCGGGAAGTAGAGCCGGAACCGGTCGTGCACGTCGGCCTCGCGCACCATCCGCAGCGCCCGGGCGCGCGCGGTGCCCATCGCCTTCTCCGAGAGCCAGCCGTCGGCGGTCTCCGGGTTCACCACGACGACGTCGGGGCCGTCGGGCTCCCGCAGCCGTTCGGCGATCGCCTCGGCGATCCGGTGGTTGGCGAAGTACTGGCTCTCCACGTAGATCGACCGGCGGGCCCCGGCGATGCCGGCGAGCCAGAGCAGCTCGATCTCGTGGACCAGCTCCACGCCGTCGTGCTCCGGCCGGGTGCGGGCGATCGCGACGTCGACGTCGGAGAGCAGCGGCTGGACCTCCTCGGGCCAGCAGTCCCGTCCCTCCGGCAGCGGCTCGAGCCGCTGCCCGGTGCCGCTCTCCCAGCGCGTGCGGGCGAGCTCGGCGACGGCACGCGCGGCGGGACCGGTCAGCATGCTGGTCGCGTCGTGCCACGGTCCGGCGGGCCGGCCCTCCGCACGTCCGGCGGCCGGCGACCGGCGGTGCGGGTTGCTGTCGGCGTGGTCGGGGGTGTCCCAGCGGTCGGCGGTGACGTCGATGCCGCCGGTGAAGGCCAGGCAGTCGTCGACCACGACGATCTTCTGGTGGTGCGCGCCGCCGACCGGGTGGTGGGTGTCGATGGCCAGGGTGAGCCGGTCGGGGGTGCGCCGGTCCAGCAGCACGATCGGCTGCAGGCCCCGGCCGAGGGCGCGCAGCATGCCCAGGTCCCACTGGAGGACGCCGATCTCCAGCTCCGGCTTCTGCTCCACCGCCCGCTCGAGCACGGCCCCGAGCCGGTCGTCCTTGGGCCGGCCCCCGGCCAGCGGGTCCAGCCGGATCCGCGGGTCGAAGTCCCAGCCGATGAACAGCACCCGCCGCTCGGCGCGCAGCACGGCCCGCTTGAGCGTGGCGAAGTACTCGGCCGCGTCGACGAAGACGGCGAAACGGGCGGCCCGCTCGATCCGCCAGCAGGTCTCCCCGGGGATCAACAGGGGCACGACCTGCTCGGACGGTCCGGCGCTCCCGCCGCGGGGGGTGGCGGACCCGACGCCGGGGTCGGGGTCGGGTCCGTTCGTCGCCTGGCCGTCGTCCATCACGTCGGGAGTGTGCCCGCCGTCCCCCGCCGCACCAAGGACCGACTCCCTCGAACCGGGGGTCCCACGGCGGCGGCGCCGCCCCCGGCACCGGGGACCGGCCGGACGCCGGCCCGGCGCCGGGGCCGTGGGCGACCGGCACTCCCACGACGGGTCAGGCCCGCTGGTTGATCCGGATCAGGTTCCCCGTCGGGTCGCGGAACGCGCAGTCGCGCACGCCGTAGTCCTGGTCCGTCGGCTCCTGGAGCACCTCGGCGCCGCTGGCCGCGATGGTGCCGAAGGTGCCGTCGAGGTCGTCGGTGGCCAGGGTGAGCGCGGCGAAGCTGCCCTTGGCGATCAGCTCCAGGACGGTGCTGCGCTCCTGGTCGGTGAGGGTCGGGTCGGCGGCCGGCGGGTGCAGCACGATGGTGGTCTGCGGCTGGCCGGCCGGACCGACGGTGATCCAGCGCATGTCCTCGTAGCCGACGTCGTTGCGGACCTCGAAGCCCAGGACGTCGCGGTAGAAGGCCAGCGAGGCCTCCGGGTCGGTGTGCGGCAGGAAGGTGTGGTGGATGGTCAGGTCCATGGCGTCGACGCTAGGGCCAGCACCGGCGCCCGGGCTTCTCGATTCCTGACCGGTCTGGTCGCCTGTTTCGCCAGGCACGGCGGGATCCCGGCGCTCCCCCGGGCGGCCCGCTCGCGGTAGACGCTCGGTGGCATCCCGACCAGCTCGGTGAACCGGGTGCTGAACGTGCCCAGCGACCCGCAGCCGACGGCGAAGCAGACCTCGGTCACGCTCAGGTCGCCCCGCCGCAGCAGGGTCATCGCCCGTTCGATCCGCCGGGTCATCAGGTAGGCGTAGGGCGACTCCCCGTACGCCCGCTTGAACTCCCGGCTCAGGTGCCCGGCCGACACGTGCACGCCGCGCGCGAGCGCCTCGACGTCCAGCGGCTGGGCGTACTCGCGGTCGATCCGGTCCCGGACCCGGCGCAGCAGCGCCAGGTCCGCCAGACGCTGCTGGGAGACGGGTCCGCCGGCCATGACCGGGATCGTAGGGACGTTCCGGGACCGCAGGAGCCTCCCGGCGCACGGCGCCGCGGTGGCCCCGCCGCAGCGGGTCGGGCGCGGGTTGGTAGAACCGGCCGGTGAGCACCGAGGCGACGCTGTTGCTCACCCTCGACCTGGTCGGGACGTTCGCCTTCGCCCTGAACGGTGCGCTGACCGCGCTGCGGGTGACCCGGCTGGACATCGTCGGCGTGGTCACGCTCGGGATGACCACGGCGCTCGGCGGCGGGATCATCCGGGACGTCCTGCTCGGCAGCCTGCCGCCGGCGACCTTCAGCGACTGGCGCTACCTGGCCGTGGCCGCCGTCGGCGGGCTGGTGGCCTTCGTCTTCGGGCCGGGACTGGACCGGCTGAACACCCCGATCACGGTGCTCGACGCCGCCGGACTGAGCCTGTTCGCGGTCACCGGCGCCGCCAAGGCACTCGCCCTGGGGCTCGGCCCGGTGCAGGCGGTGCTCCTCGGTGCGCTCACCGGTGTGGGTGGCGGCACGCTGCGCGACGTCCTGATCGGGCAGGTCCCGTCGGTGTTCCGCAGCGGCCTCTACGCCATCCCGGCGCTGCTGGGGGCCGCGGCCACCGTGGTGGCACTCCGGCTCGACGCGTACGGCCCGGCCACGGCCGTCGGCGCCGCGGCCCTCTGCTTCACCGTCCGGATGCTCGGCGTCCGGTTCGGGTGGAACGCACCGATGCCCCGGACGCCGCGCGCGCAGCGACCGCGCGGGGACTGACCGCCGTAGGTCACGAGACCGACGCTGTCACACCCGGGGCGCGGCCGGTGTCTCCATGTCGACCCACCACACACCCTGGAGGAGACATGGCGAGCAGCACCCGCGTTCCCGCGGTCGAGGTCACCGGCGTGTACGGCGGCCTGGTGAAGGCGATGACCCGACGGATGTTCGGCGAGGTCCCGGAGCCGGTCGGGGTGATGTGGCAGCACCCGCCCGTGTTCAAGGCCCTGATGGGGCTGGGCCGGAAGTCCGAGCGCTGGAACCGGCTGGACCGCGACCTCGCGACCTTCGCCGCCATGGCCGCGGCCGGCGCCGTCGGCTGCAGCTTCTGCCTGGACCTCCACCACTTCCTGTCGCACGACCGCGGGCTCGACGAGGCCAAGGCGCGCGAGGTGCCGCGATGGCGGGAGTCCGACGCCTTCACCCCGCTGGAGCGCCGGGTCATGGAGTACGCCGAGGCGATGAGCCAGACCCCACCGGCGGTGACCGACGAGCTGTCGGCCGCCCTGCTCGCCGACCTCGGCGCGCCCGCACTGGTCGAGCTGACTGCCAGGATCGGCGCGATGAACCTCTCGGCGCGGACCAACGTCGCGCTCGGCGTCCGGTCGGCGGAGTTCGCGGCGTCCTGCGGCCTGCCGCCGCTGGCGACCCCGTCGGGGACGGGCCTCGCCGCGGCATGACCGACGACCCCTTCGTGGCCCACCGCAGCCTGCTGTTCACCGTCGCCTACGAGCTGCTCGGCTCGGCCGCCGACGCCGACGACGTCGTGCAGGAGACGTGGCTGCGGTGGGCCGAGGTCGATCGGGCGGTGGTGCGCGACCCGCGGGCCTACCTGGTCCGCATCACCACCCGGCAGGCGCTCAACCGGCTGCGAACCCTGGCCCGCCGCCGCGAGGACTACGTCGGCGAGTGGCTGCCCGAGCCACTGCTGACCAGCCCGGACGTCGCCGAGGACGTCGAGCTGGCGGAGAGCGTCTCGCTGGCGATGCTGACCGTGCTGGAGACCCTCGGGCCGATCGAACGTGCGGTCCTCGTGCTGCACGAGGTGTTCGACGTGCCCTACGACGAGATCGCCGGGGCGGTGGGCAGGTCGAGCGCCGCGGTCCGGCAGATCGCGCACCGCGCCCGCCAGCACGTGGCCGCCCGCCGTCCCCGGATGGCGGTGAGCCGGCCGGAGCAGCAGCAGGTCGTCGACCGGTTCCTCGCCGCCCTCGCCGGCGGTGACGTGGCGGCCCTGCTGGACGTGCTGGCGCCCGACGTCGTGGTGGTCGCGGACGGCGGAGGCCTGGCGCCCGCTGCCCGGCGCCCGTTCGCGGGCCGGGAGCGGGTGGCCGCGGCGCTGTCCCGGTTCGCGGAGGTCGCGCCCGGGGTGCCGATCACCACACCGCTGGTCAACGGCGCGGTCGCCGCCCGGATCGACCCGGGCGGCGAGTTCGACACCGCGGTCACCTTCGTCGTCGAGGACGGCCGGATCGCCCGCATGTACGCCGTCCGCAACCCGGAGAAGCTCGGCCGGCTCGACGAGGTGGTCGAGCTGCGCCGGTGAGGGCGCCCGGACGGTGCCGGGCGCCCTGCGTCAGCCGGCGGTCTGCGTCAGCCGGCGGTCTGCGCGAGCAGCCAGTCGCGCAGGGCCTCGATCTCGTAGGCGGGCTGGAAGGAGGCCATGTGCTCGCTGTTCATCGCGCCGGCGGCCGAGCTGTTCGCCTCCAGGACGGTGCCCTCGGCGAAGGTGGCGAAGTTGATGCTGTTGCCCTCGGCGAGCAGTTCGGTGGCCGCCGCATCCAGCTCCTCGGCCGACCAGGTCGCGTCCCACTCGGTGGCGGCGCTGTAGTCGACGCCGGCCGCGTCCAGCATCGCCTCGACGTCGACCTGACCACCGGAGGCGTTCTCGTCCCCGGCGGCGGCGGTGTAGACGAAGTCCTCCCCCGCCAGGTTCGCCAGCGCGCTCACGTCCCACTGCCCGGAGACGATCAGCTCGGCGGCGAACAGGTCCGGGTGCTCCGCGGCCAGCAGCATGGTCGTCATGGCGCCCATCGACTGACCGGTCCCGTACACGCGGTCGGCGTCCACGCTGTACTCACTGGTCACCGACTCGATCAGCCGGGCGGTCATCTCCACGTACTCCGTGGTCGTGTAGCTGCCGTGGTCGTCCAGGATCGTCTCCGGATAGGCGGGCACCAGCACGATGCTCTGCTGCTTCGCCTGCTCCTCGGCACTCGCCCAGATCAGCGCCCCGTACTGCGACAGCGGGATCGTCGCGTCGTCGCCCACCTGGCTGGAGTCGGCGATGTAGGTGACCAGGGGGTAGGTCTGCGAGGGGTCGTAGTCCTCGGGCAGGTACAGGTTGTAGGACATCGTCGTCCCGGTCTCGGGATCGGTGTAGGCGAACTGCTGGAACTGGCCCGCCACCTCCGCCACCAGGCTCTCCAGGGTCGGGCTCGTGGTGGTGCTGTCCGTGGCGGTGCTGGCGGCGTCGGTCGTGCCGGTCGCCGCGGCCGAGACGGAGGACGTCGCCGCGGCGCTCGCGGTGGACTCCGTGCTGGCACCGCAGGCCGCCGTCCCGAACAGCAGGGAGGCGAGGACTCCGGCGACGATCATGCGCTGGGGGCGGCTTGTTCTCATGTCAGTGAGCGTGCTATGCGGATCTGGTGAGCTGCTGAGCGATTCCCATGCGCTTCCCGTGAGCCGTCATCGGCCCCGGTGGACGTGCCTCGGCCGTCCGGTGTCAGCCCGGCGGCGATGGGCTCCCGAGGATGGCCAGCAGCTCGTCCACCTCGTGCGCCGCCGCGGCGGGGTGCCGGAACGGCTGGTGCGGCTGCACGGTGTAGTGGGTGCGCCGGCCGACCCGCGTCCGCCGCACGTACCCGGTGTCCTCCAGGTCGCGGAGGATCGCCAGCGCAGCGCGGGGCGTGATGCCCACCTGCGCGGCGATCTCCGCGACCCGCAGGTCGGGGGCGCCGGCGACGGCCAGCAGGACGTGCCCGTGGTTGGTCAGGAACGTCCACCGCCGCTCACCGGTCATCGCCCGACGTGCACCTCCTCCGTCGTCCCGGCCCGCCGCCGCCAGGTCGGCTCCAGCGCCGCCGTCTCCTCGGCCGAGGCGACCCGGAAGGGCGCCGCGGCTCCGCCGGTCACCGGCGCCCGGCCCTGGCCGCGGGTCGCCCGCAGGCTCGCCACCACCGACACCCCGATGATCGTGGCCACGACGGCCAGCGAGATCGTCGTCGGGATGTAGAACAGGTCGACCTTCAGCATCATCTTCACCCCGACCCAGATCAGCACCAGCGCCAGGCCCGTCTTCAGGTACACGAAGCGGTGCATCAGGTCGGCGAGCAGGAAGTACATCGCGCGCAGTCCCAGGACGGCGAAGGCGTTGGCGGTGAACACCAGGAACGGCTCGTCGGTGACCGCGAAGATCGCCGGGATCGAGTCGACGGCGAACACGACGTCGGTGACCTCGATGACCACCAGCACGGCGAGCAGGGGCGTGGCGACCAGGCGCCCGCCGATCCGGACCAGGAGGCGCTGGCCGTGGTAGGCGTCGGTCATCGGCACGAACCGGCGGAAGGCACGCAGTGCCCGCGACCGCTCGGGGTCCAGGTGCTCGTTGCGCTGCCGGGCCATCTTCACGCCGGTGACCAGCAGGAACGCCGCGAACAGGTACAGCACCCAGCTGAAGCTGGCGATGAGCACCGAGCCGGCGGCGATGAACGCCCCGCGGAACACCAGCGCCCCCACGACGCCGAGGAACAGGACCCGGTGCTGGTACTCCCGCGGCACGGCGAAGTACGACAGCACGATCGCCCAGACGAACACGTTGTCCACGGCGAGGGACTTCTCGATCAGGTAGCCGGCGAAGTACTGCTGGCCGAACTCGCTGCCGGCCTGCCACCAGACGACGGCGCCGAACGCGACGCCGAGCGCGACCCAGACGGCCGACCAGGCGGCGGCCTCCCGCACGCCGATCACGTGCGCGTGCCGGTGGGCGAACAGGTCGACGGCGAGCATGACGAGGATGACCGCCAGCACGGCCAGCCAGATCCACAGGGGGACGTTCACAGGGCACCTCCCGGTCAGGTTGCGACCGGAGGTCTCCCCCGCTCCCGGACGGCTGCCCGGGAGCCCCGCCCCGCCGGGCCACGTGGGCCGTGCTGACGACGGGGTGGCGTGGGGTACTCCCCTCCACGACGTAGACCAGTGAAGCAGGCTTCACCCTTCCGCGCGAGCCCGGACGGCGAGTCGCCCCACGCGCGTGGGGGTCAGCTGCCGGCGTCGGCCAGCTCTGCCTCCGGGTGCGGCGCGTCGGCCGGGGCTCCGGGGTGCACGACCATCACCGGGCAGGGGGCGTGCACCACGCAGTGCAGGGCGATCGAGCCGAGCAGCACCCCCGGCAGCCGGCTGCGGCTCCGGCTGCCGACGACCAGGAGCGCCGCACCGGCCGCGCGCTGCACGAGCGCGTCCCCCGCCGGGCCCTCCACGGCCACGATCGACACCGGCACCCGCGGCTCGGGGCCGAGCACCGCGGTGACCATCTCCTGCGCCCGGCGCTCCGCCGCGTCGCGGATCTCGGTCGCGGAGTCCAGGAGCATCACGGAGACGTCGCTCCAGTAGGTCGGCAGCCGCCAGGCGGCGACGCCCTCCACCTCCGCGCCCAGCTCGGCTGCCATCGTGGCGGCGTGCGCCAGGGCGGCCCGGGACGCCGCCGAGCCGTCCAGCCCCACCACCACGCGGGCGTGGCCGGCCGGTTCCTGCGGGTGCACGACGACCACCGGGCACGACGCGCGGGTGGAGCAGTGCAGCGCCACCGAGCCGAGCAGCGTGCTGCGCACGGCGCCCCGTCCGCGGCTGCCCACGACCAGCAGGTCCGCCCCCGCGGAGAGCCGGACCAGGTGCTCGGCCGGCGCCCCGGGCACGACGACCACCTTGACCGGGACGGTGCCGCCGGTGACCGACCCCCGCAGTGCCTCCTCGACCAGCGCGCGGGTCCGGGCCTCGGCATCCACCCGCACCGTCTCCACCCAGGTCCGGTCCGTCAGGTAGGCGTCGGCCCACCAGATGTCGATCGGGTAGGTGGACACCACCTCCAGCACCGCACCCCGGCGGCCGGCCGCGGCCAGCGCCCAGCCCAGGGCCTCCTGTGACACCGCCGACCCGTCGACGCCGACCACCACGCGCGGCCGGCCGGCGCCCTCGGTCGCTCCCGATCGGCCGCTCCGCTCCGTCGCCTCGCCCATCACGGCCTCCTCGGGTCCCGGTCCGGCCGCGCCGCCGGACTCGGCCCCACCCTCGCCGGGTGGCCGGGCGGCGGGGACGGGCGCACGTCCCCGCCGGCGGGGTCCAAGGTCCCGATCGGCACCCGCGCCGGACCCTGCGGGGGACGTGCCGGCGGCTCTACGGTCGAGGGCACCGCCGAGGACACCGCTGGGGAGCTGGAGGAGCCGTGCAGGTCAGGGACGTCATGACGCGCGAGGTGGTCACCGTGGGGCCGGAGACCTCCGCCAAGTACGCCGCCGAGGTCCTGGCCGAGCGGGGCTTCGCCGCCCTGCCGGTGGTCGACGACGACGGTGCACTGGTCGGGATCGTCGCCGAGGCCGACGTCCTGCGGGACCGGCTGCCCCCGGACCCCCGGCTGCACCTGCTCCGCACGCCGGCGCCGGACGCGCCGCCGGCCCTGCTCGTCCGGGGCGTGATGACCACGTCGGTCCGGACGGTGCCCGTCACCGCGGACGTCGCCGACGTCGCCCGGCTGTTCGTCGACGACCGCGTGCGCAGCGCGCCGGTGCTGGACGGGGAGCGGCTGGCCGGCATCGTCAGCCGGCGGGACCTGCTGCGCAGCCTGGTCCGGCCCGACGAGGAGATCCGCGCCGACCTGCTCGGCCTGGTGGAGGGCTACACGCAGGAACCCGGCGCGTGGGACGTGGCGGTCGCCGACGGCGTCGCCACCGTCCGGCGTTCCCACGACGCCCCCGCCGGCACGAGCCCCGACGCGGGTGACCGGGCGGCCGTGGAGACCCTGGCCCGGACCGTGCCCGGCGTCGTGGCGGTGCGCGTCTCCACCGATGGAGCGGACCCCGGCGGCGCCGACCGGAGCTGACCCGGGCCCGCGTCCGGGGCGGGCCGAAGGTCCCTGACCCGCAGGACCCGGGACCCCGGCGCGCCACACCGCCGAGCGCCGACCCTGACGGCAGCACACCGGTCAGGTCGGTCGCCGAGAGGAACGACGATGAGCACATCCCCACCGCGGGTCCTGGTGACCGTGGCCAGCCGGCACGGCTCCACGGCCGAGATCGCCGGCGCGGTCGCCCGGGACCTGCAGGAGTCCGCGGCCGGCCGGAGCTGCGGGCTCGTCGCCGTCGTCGTCCCGGTGGAGCGCGACCCCGAGCCGGGCGGCTTCGACGCGGTGGTGCTGGGCAGCGGCGTGTACGCCGGCCGGTGGCTGGAGCCCGCCCGGCACTACGCGGCGGCGCACGCCCCGGCGCTGCGGGGCCGGCCGGTCTGGCTGCTGAGCAGCGGGCCCATCGGCGCACCCCCCTTCCCGCCGGACGAGCCGCACGACGCCGAGCCGATCCGGTCGTCCGTGCGCGCCCGCGGGCACCGGGTCCTGCCGGGGCGGCTGGACCCGCACCGCCTGGGGATCGGCGAGCGGGCCATGGTCACGGCCATGCGCGCACCGGTCGGCGACTTCCGGGACTGGGCGGCCGTGCAGGCGTGGGCCGGGGAGATCGCCGAGGAGCTGGCCGGCCTGCTGGCCGACCGGGCCACCGCCCCGTCCGCCCCGCGGGCCTGACCGCGTCCGGTCAGCGGGCCGGCCGCTCCTGACCCGACGCGGTCGGCACCTCCTGCTCCCGGACGACCGCGTCGGGCGCCACCACCACCGGCACGGCGGCCTCGTGCATCAGCCGCGCGGCGACGCTGCCCATCAACCGGCGGGAGAAGCCCCGCCCGCGACGACCGAGCACGAGGACGTCGGCGGACTCGGCGATGGCGACCTCCTGCAGCACCCTCGCGGGCTGCCCGCAGCCGATCTCCACCACGGCGCCCTCCGGCAGCCAGCTCGCCCGGTCGGTGAGCAGGTCGTGGGCGGCCGCGCGCCGGGGGTCGTCGGGGAACTCGCCCTCGTCCGGGTCCAGCACGCTCACCAGGACGAACGTCGCACCGGCGAACAGCTGCCCGGCCGCCCGGACCGCCTGGTCGGACTCGGTCGAGCCGTCCACCCCGACGACGACGGTCAGCCGGCCCGGGTCACCGCCCGGGCGCCCGCCGTCCGCGCGCTCCAGCACCGCGACGTCCCGGCGGGCACGCTCGGCGGCGATCGGGACGAACAGCGGCCCCAGGACGGCGCCCATCAGGTACCACGCCCCCGCGCGGTGGCCCTGCCGGGCGAGCAGCACGACCACGGCGGCGAGGCCGGTGAGGACCCAGAGGGCGATGACGACGGCGACGTAGACGACGGTCTCCACGAGGTGCTCCGTTCCAGTGCGGTGGGGGTCCCGGTGCGGGCGGGCGCGGCGACCCCGGCGCGGTGCTCGGGGCTCCCGGCCCGGACGGTTCCAGGCACCCTCGACGGTCGCCGTCCCAGGCGACCGGCGCAGGAGGCCCTCGTCCCGCCGGCCGGGGACGTTGGCCCCTGCCCGGGGCCGCCGGCTGCCGTGATCGTCGACGTCGCGGCGCCCCACCACCGGGACGCCCCCCTGCCGAAACGGAGAAGCCCATGAAGGCCGCCGTCGTCACCTCACTCGGTGCACCCCTCCAGGTCCAGGACGTGCCCGCCCCCCGGCCGGGGCCCGGGCAGGTGCTGGTCCGGATGCAGGCGAGCGGGCTCTGCCACACCGACATCCACGCCGCGCGCGGCGACTGGCCGGTCAAGCCCACGCCACCCTTCACGCCCGGGCACGAGGGCATCGGCCTCGTCGAGGAGCTGGGCGAGGGCGTCACCACCCGGGCGATCGGCGACCGGGTCGCGATCGCCTGGCTGGGGTCGGCCTGCGGGCAGTGCCGGCACTGCATCGGGGGCTGGGAGACGCTCTGCGAGTCCCAGCAGAACTCCGGCTACTCCGTCGACGGCGCCCTCGCCGAGTACGCCGTCGTCGCCGCCGACTTCGCCACACCCGTCCCCGACGGCGTCTCCAGCACCGACGCCGCCCCGCTCACCTGCGCTGGCGTCACCACCTACAAGGCGATCAGGGTCGCCCGGGTCGCCCCGGCCGAGACCGTCGCCGTCTTCGGCATCGGCGGGCTGGGCCACCTGGCCCTGCAGTACGCCCGGATCGCCGGCGGCTTCGTCGTCGCCGTCGACGTCCAGGACGACAAGCTGCAGATGGCCCGCGAGCTCGGCGCCGACGAGGTGGTCAACGCGGCCACCACCGACCCCGTCGCCGCGATCCAGGCCCTCGGTGGCGCCGACGTCGCCGTCGCGCTCGCCGCCGCGCCGGCCTCCTTCGACCAGGCCTACCGGTCGCTGCGGCGCGGCGGCCGGCTGGTCTGCGTGGCGCTGCCGGCCGACGGGACCATGCAGCTCCCGATCTTCGACACCGTGCTGGCCGGCAAGACGGTGATCGGGTCGATCGTCGGCACCCGCAACGACCTCGCCGACGTCTTCGCCCTGCACGCCGCCGGCCGCACCCGCGTCGTCACTGCCGACCGCAAGCTCGACGACGTCAACGAGGCGATGGACGACGTGCTCGCCGGGCACGTGCCCGCCCGGATCGTCTTCCAGTTCTGAGCCGGCGGGGCAGGCTGCCCCCGCCGGTCGGACGGGCTGTGGTCAGGCGCCGCTCAGCCGGCGCAGTGACTCCCGGACCGACCACCGGGCCACCCGCAGCGGGACGGCCGCCGCCGCGACCGTCAGGTGGGCGGCCCACCGCAGCAGGTCGGCGTACTCGGCCGGGGGCGGCGTCGCCGGCCGCGGCGTGGCCGCCGGGGCGGGGTCCTGCCTCCGGGCGGGGTCCTGCCTCCGGGCGGGGCCCTGCACCCGGGCGGGCTCGGCCGACGGTGCGGGCTCGGCCGACGGTGCGGGCTCGGCTGGCGGGGCGAGCTCGGCAGGCGGGGTGGGCTCGGCAGGCGGGGTGGGCTCCGGCGAGGTCGCCGGCACGAGCAGGTCGAACGCCGTCCGCCGCCGCGGGTCGCGCAACGAGTCGAACGACGGGATCGCCGGCGCGTCCGGCGACTCCTCCTCGACCGGCTCCGGCTCGGTCCGGGGCTGCGCCGGCCGGGGCTGCGCCGGCCGGGGCTGCGCCGGCCGGGTCTGCGCCGGGCGGGCGGTGCCGGTGGACGGTTCGGGCACGACGGCGCGGATCGCGGCGATCGACCCCGGGCCCAGCCCGGCGATCCCGGACAGCTCCGCCCGGGTGAGCGCGGCCAGGTCGGCCACGGTGTCGACCCCGGCCCGGTGCAGCGCGGTCACCGCGCGGGCGGGCAGGCCCAGCTCGCGGACGGTGCTCCCGGGCACGTCCCGCGACGAGCTGTTCGACATGCGCCCAACGTATCGCCCGCGCCTCCGGCGGGCGGCAGGGCGCCGGGTGCTGCCCCCGCAGGGGCCCGCTCGGGCTTCGGATCGCCGTCCGGGCGGGGTCCTGGCACCCTGTGCCGGTGACCCGGGTGGAGCGCCAGACCGTCCAGCGGACCGCGAGCGTCCGGTCCTACGCCGGCCACTCCGTGCACGCGGCCCCGGGGGTCCACGAGTACGCGGTGACCCTCGTGCAGGCCGCCCTCCCGGCCGGGGGCCGGGTGCTGGAGGTCGGGGCCGGGTGCGGTGCGCTGGCGATGCGGCTGAAGGACGCCGGCTTCGACGTGGTGCCCACCGACCTCGAGCCGCCGCACGACTGGATCACCCGGCTGGACCTGGACCACCCCGAGCTCACCGAGGAGACCCGGGGCCCCTTCGACATCGTCGTCTGCGTCGAGACGCTGGAGCACGTGGAGAACCCGCGGCAGGTGCTCCGGTCGATCCGGTCGATGCTGCGGGTCGGGGACCGGCTGCTGGTCAGCACCCCGAACGTCACGCACCCGCACTCGCTGCTGAAGACGGTGCTGCGCGGCGCCCCGGTGTTCTTCGGGCCCGGGCACTACTACCAGCCGGGGCACATCACGCTGCTCCCCGACTGGATGCTGACCGAGCACGTCCGGCAGGCCGGGTTCGACCAGCTGGAGGTCCGGACCGCGGGCTCGATGGAGTACCACGGGCTCCGCCGGCTGGCCCACCGGGTGGAGCTCGCGCTGCTCCGGCTCGTCGGCCTGCGGGCACACCCCGCGGACGGCGAGGGGGTCTGCGTGTTCGTCACCGCCATCGCCGTCTGACCAGCGGTCTGAGCTCCGGGGGCGGTCAGCCGGGGGTCGGGAAGGACCGGTCGCCGAAGAGGACGTGCCGCGCCACCGCCCGGCCGAGCGGGGTGTGCAGCGCGGTGGACGCCGCCGCCGCCATGGCCGGGGTGCGGACCTGGGCCAGCGCCCGGCGCAGCAGCAGCCGCCCGCGGAAGCTCCGGCGCAGCGCGGCGCCGTCGTAGCGGTCCAGCGCCCCCGGCCGGCCGGTCCGCAGCGCCTCGTCGAGCACGTCGGCGGCGTGCTCGGACAGCCGCAGGCAGGGGTCGAGCCCACCGGCGGTGAGCGGGGAGACCGCGCCCGCGGCGTCGCCCACGAGCAGCCCGTCCGCGCAGCCGATCCGGCGCAGCAGGCCGCCCACCGGGATGGGACCCCCGCGCAGCTCGACGTCGTCCGGCCGGACCACGCCGGACAGCCCGGGTGCACTCGCCCCGAACCGCTGCACGGCCCGGCGCAGGCCGTCGGGGAAGCGGTCGGGGTACCCGGCCACGCCCACGTGGGCGTGCTCCCCGTCGTTGACCACCCAGGCCAGGTAGCCGGGCGCCAGGGAGGGGTCGAGGACGCAGTGGAAGGCCGGGGGGTCGGTGCTGCCCGGCACGGCGAACACCTCCTCGCCACCGACCAGCAGGTGCCGGTTGCGGTCCAGCCCCAGGTCCCGGGCGACCCCCGAGCGGGCGCCGTCGGCACCGACGACGAACCGGGCGCGCACCCGCACCGGGCCGTCCGGGCCGGTCAGCAGCCAGTGCCCCTCCCCCCGACCGGCGTACCTGGTGGCCAACACCAGGCGCACACCGGCGTCGGTCGCGGCGCGGGCGGCGGCCAGGTACAGCCCGCCCATGTCCCCCACCCGGTACTCGTCGCGGGCGCTGTCCAGCGTCACCGGGCGGCGCAGCGACGGCGGGTAGAGCACCACCCGCCGGATCGGCGGCCCGAGGCGGTCGGGTGGCAGCGGGAAGTCGTCGAGGGTCTTGCGGACGAAGATGCCGGTGGTCCGGATCGCGCAGTCGAGGCGCGGACGTCGCTCGGCCAGCAGCACGTCGTGGCCCCGCCGGGCGAGCAGCGTGGCGGCGTGCAGCCCGGCCAGCCCGGCACCGACGACCAGGACGTCGACCGCCTCGGAGCGCGCCGCCCCCAGGGAGCCGGCCGCCGGACGGCGGGACGCGGCGACCTGGGCTCGCGCGAACGGGCGCGGATCGGTCGACATACGCCGATCATCGACTGTAACCGATCGAGAGTCAATCGATCAGCCAGCATGTCGGCATCCTCCGGACGGTCCGCTGCGACCCACCGGGCGACCGCCCCTGCCCGCCGGCGGCCGCCGTACCCGAGCCGCGGCTCGTCCGGGCGGGGCAGGACTCCACCGGCCGGTAGCGTGCCGGGGATGTCGGCGGACACGCTCCAGCGGGACCCGGTGCGGCGGCGGCTGGACGCGCTGACCTTCGGGCTGTTCACCGTCGCCCTGGGCACCAACATCCCCACGCCGCTGCTGCTGGTCTACCGGCGCACCCTGGGTCTCTCCGACGCCGACGTCACCGCCGTCTTCGGCTGCTACGCCCTCGGCCTCATCGCGGCGCTGACGCTGTCCGGGCCGGCCTCGGACCGGTTCGGCCGGCGGGCCCTGGTCCTGCCGTTCGCCGTCCTCGCCGGCCTGGTCTCGCTGCTGTTCCTGCCCGCCGTCGACCACCTGCCGCTGCTCTACGCCGGGCGGCTGCTGCAGGGCGTCGTCTCCGGGGTGGTGTTCTCGGTGGCCAACGCCTGGCTGCAGGAACTCGCCGGCCCGGACGGCCAGCAGTCGGCGGCCACCCGGGGCGCGGTGTCGACGTCGCTGGGCTTCGCCGTGGCACCGGCGATGAGCGGGCTGCTCGCCCAGTACGGCCCGGCCCCGACCACGCTGCCCTACCTGGTGCACGTCGCCGTCCTGGTCATCGGGCTCGGCGCGCTGGCCACCGTGCCGGAGACGGTGCAGGCACGCCAGGGCGGCAAGCTGATGACGCTGGGCCTGCCCCCGGAGGCCCGCCGGCCGTTCTGGGCGGTGCTGGCCCCCACCGCCGTCGGGGTGTTCGCCTTCCCGACCATCGCCGCGACCCTGCTGCCGCTGCTGGTGGTCCCCGACGGGGTCGGCGTCGCCTACGCCGGGCTGGTCGCCGGGCTGGCGCTGGGCGCGAGCGCGGTCGCCGCCCGGCTGGGCCGGCGCTCGCCGCGGGGTGCCGCACCGCTGGGCATGGTGCTCGCCGGGGTCGGGCACTCGCTCGGCATCGCGGCGATCGTCGGGGAGTCCGAGGCGCTGCTGCTGCCCGCGGCGGCGCTGCTCGGCGGGGCGGGCGGCCTCTGCCTCACCGCCGGGCTGACCCTCACCGCCCAGCTGGCACCCCCGCACGCCCGGGGCGCGATGAACAGCGCCTTCTACGCCTTCGCCTACGCCGGCTTCGGCACCCCGCTGCTGCTGGCCTGGCTGGGCTCGACGTTCGGCACGGTCCCGGCGATGACCGGCTTCCTCGCCGTGCCGCTCGCCCTCGCCGGCTGGCTGTCGCTGGAGCTCCGGCGGCGGGGC
The DNA here is from genome assembly GCF_011758655.1 of Modestobacter marinus. Lineage (NCBI taxonomy): Bacteria > Bacillati > Actinomycetota > Actinomycetes > Geodermatophilales > Geodermatophilaceae > Modestobacter > Modestobacter marinus. The sequence continues at coordinate 192,203 of NZ_JAAMPA010000002.1, read as the reverse complement.
TGACGGGCCTCTTGCCTCCCCGGATGTGGCCCACGACACTCCCGGGATGGCGAACGCACCCCTCGTGATCGGCACCGGCCCGCGCAAGGTCCTGGCCCTGCACGGCTGGTTCGGCTCCGCGACCGGCTGGGGCCACCTCCCCGACCTGGTCGACGGCGACCGGTACAGCTGGCTGTTCCTCGACTACCGCGGCTACGGCGCCCGGCGCGGCGAGGCCGGCGAGTACAGCCTCGCCGAGATCTCCGCCGACGCCCTCGCCGCCGTCGACGCCCAGGGCTGGTCCTCCTTCGCCGTGGTCGGGCACTCGATGGGCGGCAGCGCGATGCAGCGCGTGCTCCTCGACGCCGGCGGCCGGGTCGACGGGCTGCTCGGCGTGAGCCCGGTGCCCGCCACCGGCGTCCCGTTCGACGAGCAGTCCGGGCCGCTGTTCCGCGGCGCCGCCGAGGACCGGGGCAACCGGTACGCCATCCTCGACCTCACCACCGGTGGCCGGCTGAGCCGCACCTGGCTGGAGCGCATGGTGCAGTTCTCCCTCGACCAGTCCGACCCCGCGGCCTTCCGGGCGTACCTGGACGCCTGGGCGGGCACCGACTTCTCCGCCGAGGTGCAGGGCCACCCGGTCCCGGTCCGGGTCGTGGTGGGCGAGCACGACCCGGCGCTGAGCGCCGCGGTCATGGAGCAGACGTTCCTGCAGCACTACCCCAACGCCTCGCTGGAGGTGCTGCCCAACGCCGGCCACTACGCGATGTACGAGACGCCCGTGGCGCTGCTGAGCACCGTGGAGCGCTTCCTGGACGACCTGTGACCCCGGCGCCGGCCGCGGACACCGCCGCCGTCCTGGACCCCGCGACCTACGAGACCGGCCCACCGCTGGCGGAGCTGGCCCGGCTGCGCGCCGCGGGCCCGGTCACCTGGGTCGACGAACCGGACGGCCCCGGTCTCTGGCTGGTCCTCCGGCACGCCGAGGTCGAGCGGGTGCTCACGGACCCGGCCACCTTCTCCTCCTGGCTCGGCGCCACCCAGGTCCGCGACGCCGGTGACCTGGCCTGGGTCCGCCGGATGATGCTGAACACCGACCCGCCGGACCACTCCCGGCTGCGCCGGCTGCTGACCCGGTCGTTCACCCCGCGCGCGGTGGCGGCGCTGACCGCCTCGATCGAGGCGACCGCGGCCGCACTGGTCGACCGGATGGTCGCCGGGCGCCGCGAGGGCCGGTGCGACTTCGCCAAGGACGTCGCCGCCGACCTGCCCTTGGTCACCCTGGCCGACGTGCTCGGCGTCCCCACCGAGGACCGCTGGCTGATGTTCGACTGGTCGAACCGGGTGATCGGCTGGCAGGACCCCGACTACGCCTCCTCCGCCGTCTTCGACGCCCGCAGCGGGACGGCGATGGCCCGGCAGGCGGTGGCGCTGCGCCCGGCACCGGACGCCGACGGGCGGCTGCCCGACCCGCGCACCCGCGCCGGCATGCCGGACCTCTACGCCTACGCGCGGCTGCTGGCCGAGGAGAAGCGCCGCGCCCCCGGCCGGGACGTCATGTCCATCCTGCTCGCGCAGACCGGCGGGGACGACGCACCGGTCAGCGACGCGGAGTTCGAGAACATGTTCTGGCTGTTCGCGGTGGCCGGCAACGAGACGTTGCGCAACGGGCTGCCCGGCGGCCTCATCGCCCTGCTCTCGCACCCGGAGGCGCTGGCCCAGCTGCGGGCCGACCCGGGGCTGCTGCCCGGCGCGGTGGAGGAGATGCTGCGCTGGTGGACGCCGGTGATGGTCTTCCGCCGGACGGCGACCCGCGACGTCACGATCGGCGACGCCCGGGTGCGGGCCGGGGACAAGGTCGTCGTCTCCTTCACCTCGGCCAACCGGGACGAGCGGGTGTTCCCCGAGCCCGACCGCTTCGACGTCCGCCGGTCGCCCAACCCGCAGCTGTCCTTCGGCCACGGGCCGCACTTCTGCCTCGGCGCCCAGCTGGCCCGGGTGCAGATGCGCGCGCTGTTCGCCGAACTGCTGCGGCGCACCAGCGTGCTGGAGCTGGACGGGCCGCCGGCGCTGCTCCGGTCGAGCTTCCAGCGCGGGGTCAAGCGTCTGCCGATCCGCTGGGTCGCCGCCTGAGCCGGGCATGCTCGTGGCGAGCGGGTGTCACATCTCCGGCCGCGGCGGTGCTGTAGGGGCATGGACCTCGTTCGGTACGGACCCCCGGCGGCGCTGCAGCTGCCCGTGCCGGGGCGCACGGCGGCCCGGGTCGGGAGGAAGGGCGGGACGGTGGCAGGTGCCGTGCGGTCCGACCTCGGCGAGGTGTTCCGGCGCGACTATCCGCAGGTCGTGGCGGTGGCCGCCCGGGTGCTCGGCTCCCGGGACGAGGCCGAGGACGTCGCCCAGGAGGTCTTCCTGGCCTTCGGCCGGTCCACCGTGCCGGCCGCGGAGGCGCCCGGCTGGTTGTCCGTCGCCGCCGTCCACACCGCCCTCAACCTGATCCGCTCCGGGCGCCGCCGCGCGTCCCGGGAGGAGACCGTCCACCGCCTCGGCGACGTCGTCACCCCTGACGTCGCCGAGACGGTGGTCACCCGCGAGGACCGCAGCCGCGTCCGGGCCGCGCTCGGCGGGCTCCCCCGCAAGCAGGCCGTGGCCCTGGTGCTCCGGCACAGCGGCCTCAGCTACGCCGAGGTCGCCGCGGCACTCGACATGTCCCCCGGCAGCGTCGGCACCACCGTCCGACGCGCCGAATCCGCACTGCGCAAGGAGCTGACCCGTCATGCGTCATCCGACTGAAGGCACGCTGCGCCGCCTGCTCGACGAGCCGGCCGGCGTCTCCGACCCCGACCGGGCGCACGTCGCCGGGTGCCCGCAGTGCCTGAGTGCACTGTCCGCCACCCGCCGGGACGCCGACCTCGTCGGCGCCGCGCTGGCGACCGAGGGCAGCACCGACGTCGACGCCGGCTGGCGGCGGCTCACCGCGGCCCTGCCCGCCGCCGTACCCGCTACCGGGTCCACCGCCCGCCCCGAGCGGGCCCGCCCCGGCCGGTCCCGCGGGTTCCGGCGACCGGCCGCCGCCGTCCTGGCGTTCGGCGTCGTGCTGGCGGGTGCCGGCACCGCGGCCGCGAACGACTGGCTGCAGGTCTTCCGCACCGAGGAGGTCGCCCCGCTCACCCTCACCAGCAGCGACCTCGTCGCGCTGCCGGACCTGAGCGCCTACGGCGACGTCGAGCTCACCGGCGACCCGGAGGTGCACGAGGTCCCCGACGCGGCGACCGCCGCCGAGGAGTCCGGGCTGGACGTCCCCGAGGTCGCCGACCTGCCCGGCGGCGTCACCGGCGAGCCGATGATCTCGGTGGGCGGACAGCTCAGCGCCACCTTCACCTACTCGGCCGACCGCGCCGCCCAGGCCGCCGCCGCGGCCGGTGAGGTGCTGCCGCCGCCCCCGCCTGGGCTGGACGGGAGCTCGGTGCGGCTGGTCGCCGGCCCGGGCGTCGCCCAGGTCTGGTCGTCCGAGTCCGGGCTCCCCGCGCTCGTCGTGGGGCGCGCCGTCGCCCCGTCGGCGTACTCCTCCGGCGTCCCCTTCGAGACCGTCCGCGACCACCTGCTGTCGCTGCCCGGCCTGCCCGAGGACGTCGCCGCGCAGCTGCGGAGCTTCACCGCCGACGGCTCGACCCTCCCGATCCCCGTGCCCGCCGAGCTGGCGACCAGCTCGACGGCCGAGGTCGACGGCGAGGAGGCCACGGTGCTGACCGGCAACGACGGCGCGATGGCGGCCGTGGTGTGGGTCTCCGACGGCGTGGTCACCGCGGTGGCCGGTTCGCTGGACACCGAGGAGCTGCTGTCGGTCGCCCGGGACCTGCGCTGAGGATGAGCACCGTGGACAGCGGTGCCGGGGTGCAGGACGCCGCCGACCTGGTGGCGGGCCTGCCCCCGGCACCGGCGGCCTGGTGCACCGGGCTGCGCAAGCAGTACCGCAAGCACCTGGCCGTGGAGGACGTCTCGCTGCAGGTCGGCCGCGGGGAGATCGTCGGGCTGCTCGGGCCCAACGGCGCGGGCAAGACCACCGTGATCAAGATGCTGCTCGGGCTGGTCCGCCCCGACTCCGGCGAGGCGATGCTGCTCGGGCAGCGGTCCGCCGACCCGGCCGCCCGCGCCCGGGTCGGCTACCTGCCCGAGCTCTTCCGCTACCAGCCCTGGCTGACCGCGGCCGAGGTGCTGGCCCTGCACGCCCGGCTCTCCGGCGCCGGGGTGCCCGCCGCCGAGCAACGCGAGTGCCTGGCGCTGGTGGGCCTCTCCCGCCGCGGCGACGACCGGGTGGGCGGCTTCTCCAAGGGCATGCAGCAGCGGCTGGGCCTGGCCGTCGCCCTGGTGGGCCGGCCGGAGTTCGTGGTGCTGGACGAGCCGACCAGCGCGCTGGACCCGCTGGGCCGCGCCGACGTCCGCGACATCGTGCTGGAGCTGCGGTCCCGCGGGGTCGCGGTGCTGCTCAACTCCCACCTGATCGGTGAGGTCGAGCGGGTCTGCGACCGGGTCGTCGTCCTGGACCGCGGCCGGGTCGCCGCCTCCGGCACCCTCGCCGAGCTGCTCGGTCAGCGCGAGGTGCGGCTGCACCTGACCGACCTCTCCCCCGCCGCCCAGCAGCGGCTCACCGCGGTGGGCCGGGTCGACCGGGAGGGCGAGTGGTCCACCGTGGCCCTCTCCGCCGACGACGACGGGACGGCGGTGCCCGACCTGGTGCGCGACCTGGTCGCCCTCGGCGTCCGGGTGCACGCGGTCGAGCCGGTGCGGATCAGCCTGGAGGAGCGCCTGCTCGGCATCCTGCGGGACGGCGCCGCCACCCGGGCGGCGGGCCCGTCGTGACCACGACCCGCACGGTGCTCACCATCGCCGCGCTCACCCTGCGCGAGGCCTCCCGGCGGCGGGTGCTGTTCGCGCTCGTCGCGCTCACCGTCGGGCTGCTCGGGCTGAGCAGCTGGGGCTTCTCCCGGCTGGCCGCCGAGTCGCTGACCAGCGGCGAGGCCCGGCTGACCGCGTCGATCCTGCTGAACCTGGTGATGTTCGGCTACAGCCTGGTCGCCGCCCTGGGCACCGCGTTCCTGGCCGGCCCCACGCTGTCCGGGGAGACGGAGTCCGGCATCGCGCTGTCGATGCTGGCCCGGCCGATCCGCCGCTCGGCGTTCCTGCTCGGCAAGTGGCTGGGCCTGGTGGCCTTCGGCAGCGGCTTCGTCGTCCTGGCCGGGCTGGCCCAGGTCCTCGTCGTCCGGGTCACCGTCGACTACTGGCCGCCGGCGCCGGCGACCGCGCTGGCGCTGCTCGCCGCCCAGACGGTGGTGCTGCTGACCCTCACGGTGCTGCTGGCGACGGTCATCTCGCCGATGGCCTCGGGCGTGGTGGCCGTCGGCCTGTTCTGCACGACCTGGGTGGCCGGGGTGGTGGGCGCGATCGGCGAGGCGCTGGGCAACGACGCCGTCGGCCGGGTCGGCAGCGTCTCCAGGGTGCTGCTGCCCACCGACGGGCTGTGGCGCGGGGCGATGAACGCCTTCCAGGACCCGTCCGCGATCGTCCAGTTCGGCGGCGCCGACGAGGGGGCCGGGGCGTTCCCGTTCCTCAGCACGGCGCCGCTGACCGCCACGTACCTCGGCTGGGCCGTGCTCTGGGTGGTCATGGTGTGGGCCCTGGCCGCGATGTCCTTCGTCCGCCGCGACCTCTGATGGCCGGCCCCGGACCGGTCGTGCTCGCGCTGCCGTTCCGGGGCACCTGGCGGGTGGAGAACAGCCCGGCGCGGCGGGTGCCGAGCCACGGCACGCACCTGTTCGCCACGACGTACGCCATCGACTTCACCGCCGTGCAGGGCCGGCGGACGGCGACCACCCGGGACTGGCGGTCGCTGCTGGGCACCGAGCCGGTCGACCGGTTCGTCGCCTTCGGGCAGCCCGTCCTCGCCCCGGCGTCCGGGCGGGTGGTGGCGGTGCACGACGGCGAGCCGGACGGCGTGGCCCGCCGCTCGCCCGCCGCCCGGGTGCCCTACGCCGTGACCCAGGCGAGCCGGGCCCGCGACGGTGCCGGGGCCCTGGCCGGCAACCACGTGGTCCTCGAGCTGCCGGACCAGGGCGCCCACGTCGTGCTGGCCCACCTGCGCGCCGGGTCGCTGCGGGTGCGCGCCGGCGACCGGGTCGCGACCGGCCAGCAGCTGGCCGAGTGCGGCAACTCGGGTAACTCGACCCAGCCGCACGTGCACGTCCAGGCCATGGACGCCGCCGACCCGTTCACCGCGCGCGGGCTGCCGCTGGCCTTCCGCGACCACCGGTGCTGGCCCCGGGACGGCGGTCCGCCGGTCACCGTCGAGCTGGGTGTGCCCGAGGAGGCGGCGGTGGTCGAGCCGCTGTGACGGCGGCTCACCAGCTGCCGCCGCCGCCTCCCCCGGCCGCGCCGCCCACGTAGGTCGCACCCGTGCCACTGCCCGCGCTCGCCGGCGGGGAGAGCGCCGGGTTCTGCGGGGAGGAGAACGCCAGCAGCGCCGGCCACACGGCCACGTGTCCGGCGCCGTCGGCCGGCCGGTACCAGGTCGGGGTGGTGCCGGGACCGGCCGCCTGGGCCCGGGCCGTCCACTCTTCCGCGACGCCGAGGGCCACCGCGTGCGGCAGGTGCCGGAGCCGCAGGTCGGTGCGCGCGGGGCCAGCGAGTTGCTCGAGGTCGGCCACCCATGGGGCGTCCGAGGCGGCGAGGTGGTCCCGGAACGCGGCCGCCCGCTCGTGCACCTCGGCGCCCTCGGGGGTGCGCTGCGGCATCCGCCCGGCCAGCCCGAGCAGGACCAGCCCGGCGAGGACGACGCCGCTGCCGGCCAGCGCCCAGGTGCTGGTGGCGGCCAGGACGACGGTCAGCACGACGCCGGCGACGAGCACCCCGGCGCCGAGGACGTACCAGCGGCGCCGGACCGCGGCGGGGTCGGCGCGGAACCAGCCACGCTCCACCACGTCCTGGTACATCGCCGCACAGGCTCGGCTCTCCACGGCCGTGAACCGCGACTGCAGGTCCGACAGCCGCACGACCGCACCGTCGGCGAAGACGTCGTCGAGCAGCTGCCGCTCGTAGGGCCGCAGACCTCGCGGGTCGGCCGGTGTGCGGACCAGCCGCCAGTCCGACGGGACCCCGTCGTCGTCCGGCCCGTCGTCGTCCTGTCCGCCGTCACCCTGCTCGGCGTCGTCCGGGTCGTCCGGGTCGGTCTCCTCGATCCGCAGCTGCCCGCGGACCGCCAGGTCCAGCAGCGTGGCGATGACCTCGTGCCGCTGGGCGCGGCCGTCCAGCACGGTGCCCAGCTCGGCCGGGCGGGCGTCGTGCGGCGGGGTGAGCTGAGGCGCGCCCGGCCCGGGCGCCCGCGCCGGTCGGCCGCGGCGGGCGCGGAGCAGGGCGGGGACGACGAGGGCGAGGAGCGCGCCGACGGCCAGGCCCGCGGTCGTCGGGGTGGCGCGGAAGGCCTGCGCCGGGCTGAACGTCTCCTCCAGCACCGGCTCCGCACCGGCGAAGGTGCCCGCCGGGTAGGTGCCGCTCACCGTCACGCCCTCCCCCGGCGCCAGCCCGGTGGCCTGGGCGCGCAGGTCCCCGCTCGCGGTGCGATCCACCGGGCACGCGGTCCGGGAGTCGTCCGCGCCGACCGCGCAGTCGCCGCCGACGGGCCCTGCGGGAGCGGACAGCTGGACGTCGACCTCGTCGATCGGCACGTCCCAGCCGGTCCCGACGGCGTTCCAGGCCAGCCGGTCGCCGTCGTCCCCCGGGTCGGCGACCCCGTCGACCCGGTAGCTCAGCACGTAGGTGTGCCGGCCGGTGACCTCGGTGTCCTCGTCGCCGACCCGGACGGTCAGCACGCCGTCCTCGCTGGTGACCTCCGTGTCGGCGGGCGCGCCCGTGGGGCTCTGCACCGTGACGTCGCTGATCGGGTACAGCCGGTCGCGGGTCTGCTCGTACGGGGCCCGCTCCGGGATGAGGCGCTCGATCCCGTGGCGTTCGGAGTCGGCGAAGTCGTAGGCGATCGTCTCCTCGACCTGCAGCGAGCCGTCTTCGGCGGCGACCAGGTCGACCTCGTAGGAGCGGATCGCCTCCTCCGGCCCGCCGTCCGTGCAGCCGGCCAGCAGCAGCGCCGGGAAGACGAGCCCGGCCAGGCCCGCACGCCGTCCGTCCGCACCCATGTCGCACCGTCCTCACATCTCGACCGTCTGCCGGACCGTTCCGCGGCGGTGCACCTGGTGCCCCGAGCCGCGGCGACTGGCCGGTGGCCAGATCCGACCTGGCCGCCGCTCCCGGGATCCGACGTAGCCTCGGTCGGGTGAGTCTCGCACCGGCACCGGCCCTCAGCCTGGACCACCGCTTCGCCCGTGAGCTGCCGGAGATGGCCGTCGCCTGGCAGGCCGACGAAGCCCCCGAGCCGCAGCTGCTCGCGCTCAACGAGCCGCTGGCGGCCGAGCTCGGTCTCGACCCGGCCGCCTTGCGGACCCCCGAGGGGCTGCAGCTGCTGGTCGGCACCGCCGTCCCGGCCGGGGCCACCCCCGTGGCCCAGGGCTACGCCGGGCACCAGTTCGGCGGTTTCGTCCCGCGGCTCGGCGACGGCCGGGCGCTGCTGCTCGGTGAGCTGACCGACGCCGACGGCCGGCTGCGCGACCTGCACCTCAAGGGCTCCGGGCGCACGCCGTTCGCCCGCGGCGGCGACGGGCTGGCCGCGGTCGGCCCGATGCTGCGCGAGTACGTGATCAGCGAGGCGATGCACGCCCTCGGCATCCCCACCACCCGTTCGCTCGCCGTCGTCTCCACCGGGCGCGCGGTGCGCCGGGAGACCCTGCTGCCCGGCGCCGTCCTCGCCCGGGTGGCGAGCAGCCACCTGCGCGTGGGCAGCTTCCAGTACGCCCGGGTCAGCGGCGAGCCCGAGCTGCTGCGCCGGCTGGCCGACCACGCGATCAGCCGGCACCACCCCGAGGGCGCGCAGGCCGAGGACCCGTACCTCGCGCTGTTCGCCGCGGTGGTCACCGCGCAGGCGGAGCTGGTGGCCCGGTGGATGCAGGTGGGCTTCGTGCACGGGGTGATGAACACCGACAACATGACCATCTCCGGCGAGACCATCGACTACGGGCCGTGCGCCTTCCTGGAGGCCCACGACCCGGCCACGGTCTACAGCTCCATCGACACCGGCGGGCGCTACGCCTACGGCAACCAGCCGATCGTCGCCGAGTGGGACCTGGCCCGGCTCGCCGAGGCGATGCTGCCGCTGTTCGCCGAGGAGCAGGAGCGGGCGATCGAGCTCGCGGTCGAGGCGCTGGGGCGCTTCCGGCCGCAGTACGACGCGGCCTGGTCGGCCGGGATGCGGGCCAAGCTGGGCCTCCCCGACGGCCTGGAGGACGCGGTGGCCGCGCCGCTGGTCGAGGAGTTCCTCGCGCTGCTGCAGGCCGGCCACGTCGACCACACGTCCGCGTTCCGCCTGCTCGGCGCCGCCGCCCGCGGTGACGTCGACCCGGTGCGCAACCTGTTCCTCGACCTGGCCACCTTCGACGCGTGGGCGGAGCGCTGGCGCGCGCTGGCCCCGGACGCCGACGGCATGGACCGGGTGAACCCGGTGTACGTCCCGCGCAACCACCTCGTCGAGGAGGCGCTCAGCGCGGCGACCGCGGGCGACCTGGCGCCGCTGGGCCCCCTGCTGGACGCCGTGACCCACCCGTACACCGAGCGACCGGACCTGGCGCGGTACGCCGCCCCCGCCCCCGCCGACTTCGGCGCCACCTACCAGACCTTCTGCGGCACCTGACCCCCCACCCCCCACCACCAAAATGGCCATTTTGGTGGTCAGGTGCCGGTCGTCAGCCGGGCGAGTTCGACGACGGCGGCGACCAGTTGGTCGCCGTCCAGCAGGACGGCGTCGTTGTGGTCGGCGCCGCGTGCCTCGACCGTGCGGTGCAGCTGCCCGGCGGCAGCGGCCACCGCTTTGCTCTGCTCCGGCGGCACGATCGAGTCGGCGGTGCCGAGGACGACGGTGGTGGGCACCTCGACCCGGGCGACCTGCTCGGCCACCGGGTAGCGGTCGCGCAGCAGCAGCCGGACCGGCAGGAACGGATAGTGCTCGCGGCCGACCGCGGCCAGGTCGACGAACGGCGAGCGCAGGACCAGTCCGGCCGGCGGGTGCGCCACGGCCAGCTCGGTGACGACGGCGGCGCCCAGGCTCTCCCCGTAGTAGAGCAGCCGGTTCGCAGAGACCCCGCCCTCGGCCAGCAGCCAGTCCCGCGCCGCACGGACGTCCAGCGCCAGCCCGGCCTCGGTCGGGCTGCCCGGGTTGCCGCCGTACCCGCGGTAGTCGAACAGCAGCACCGCCAGTCCAGCGGCCGACAGAGCCCGAGCCAGCGGTGCCCGGACAGCGCGGTGACCGCCGTTGCCGTTGGCCACCAGCACCGCGGGGGCGTCGGCCGTCGGGCCGGGCACGAACCAGGCACCGAGGGCCAGCCCGTCGGCGGTGGTCAGCTCGACGTCCCGACTACCGGGGACGGCGTCGGCGGCGGCCGGGACGGGACCGTCGTCGGGCAGGTAGATCAGGCGGCGCTGGAACGTCCAGAGCAGGCCGACCACCACGACCAGGACGATGACACCGATGAGCGCGGCCCGGAGCACCGACCGCAACACGACCCCATCGTCGTCGTCCTGGGCCGCCCCGGCCAGCGCCAAGGTCGCCTAGCGGTAGTTGACGTGCGGGTGGTCGAAGTGGTTCGCCGTCACGCTGCCCCGGTCCTCCATCTGCTTCCAGGAGCCGCCGGGCGAGGAGAGCATCCGCTGCTCCCAGATGATGTAGTCCACGCCGAGCTCGGCCCAGTTCGCGATGTGGTAGGCGACGATCGCGTCGCCGAGCGCGGAGTCGGACATGACCATGTAGTCCACCGCCAGCCCCGACGGGTGACCGTGCGGGTCGGCGGCGCTGGGCCGGGTGCCGCCCAGAGTGATCGAGCCGGCGCCGGGCACGTTGCTGACCACGGCGTTCGCGGCGGCCTGCGCCTGCGGCTTGATCGGGCCGGCGGTGTTGTTGATCTTCGCGATCGTGGACACCGCGGTACCGGCCGCTGCGGCTGCGGGCTGGGCCGCGGCACTGGCCCGCGCCGGAGCCGGCTTCGCGGCGGCCGCCTGGGCCTCGGCGGCGGCCGCGGCCTCGGCGGCGACGCGAGCCGCCTCTGCCTCCGCGGCGGCTGCGGCCTCGGCCTCGGCGGCCACGCGGGCGGCCTCGGCCTCCGCGGCCTGCTGGTCGAGCACGGCCTGGTCGGCTGCCACCTGCGCCTGCTGGGCGGCGGTCTGCTCGGCCTCCCGGGTGGCCCGGCTGGCCGCGAGCTCCTCGAGCGGCCGGAGGTCCTCGACCCCGTCCACGGCGTTGGACCCGGCGGCCAGGCCCAGCTGCTCGGCGACGCTGACCGGCTCGGACGCCACGGGGTCCGCCTGGGCCGCCGGACCGACTCCGACGACGACGTTGACCAGGACGGCCCCGGCCGCCGCGACACCCAGGTAGAGCCCGGGGCGGCGGATGCCGGCCGGCGAACGCCGGTGGCTGGCGGAGCGGGAGGTGGTGGTGCGGGCGCGCATGGGCAGGAGTGCTCCGTACAGGTGTCTTCCGATGGCCGCCTACCAGGTCAGCTGACGGGTTCGGGCGGGAAGCAGCCCTACCCGCTCCGGACGGTTGCCCGGAGGCGGGATTCACCCCAGTGGTGCGGTGGGTCCCCGGCTCGCCCCGGAGGGCGACTCGGCGGCGTCCGGTCGGGCTCCCCGGGCGGGGACGTGGCGACCGACTGGACCGAGCCAACGTAGCTGCGTGATCGAATCGTGACAATCCGCCCCGGGCAGTTCATCGGGTGATGCTCCTCGCGTTGCCCACCGGTCACACCCGTCCCGTACGTCTCCACCGGCGCGTCCGGTCAGGGCTCGGACAGGTCCACGACCGACCGGCTCCCGCTGCCCGCCGCCGTGGCCGCCCAGGCCTCCTGGACCCGCGCCAGCGGCAGGACGGCGTGCTCCACCCGGAGCTGCCCGGCCGCGGCGTGCCGCAGCACCGCGGTGAGCGCGGCGGCCCGCTGCTCGCCGGTGAGCGCGTTGTTCGTGTAGCCGAGGACGTCGATGCTGCGGCTGCGCAGCACGGCGGAGGAGAACTCGGCGGCGTCCCCGGCCGCGCCACCCAGGTTGACCAGCCGCCCCCCGGGCGCCAGTACCGAGCAGGCCGCCGCGGCCACGGCACCGAACACCGGGTCGACGACGAGGTCGACGTCGGAGCCGACCGCCTGCCGGATCCGCGCGGCCAGGTCGTCGCCGTCCCCGGTCAGGACGACGTCCTCGGCGCCGGCCCGGCGAGCCCGGTCGGCCGCGGAGGCCGACCGGCAGACCCCGACCACCCGCGAGGCCCCGAGCGCGCGGGCGGCCCCCAGCGCGGCCTGGCCGACCGCGCCGCCGGCACCGAGCACCAGCACCCGCTCCCCCGGCCGGAGGCGCCCCCGCCAGGTCAGCGCCATCCAGCCGGCCACCGCCGAGAGACCCAGTGCCGCCACGACCGGGTCGGGCAGGTCCCCGGCGAGCGGGACGACGTCGGCGTCCGGCACGGCGCAGAGCTCACCCAGGCTGCCGTCGCCCGGGCTCATCCCCGCCGAGGTGGCGAACCAGACCCGGGTCCCGGGGGCCAGCAGCCCCGACGACACCACGACCCCGACCCCCTGCACCCCGGGGACGTAGGGCACAGCCGGGCGGCCGAAGTACGACGTCCCGGAGGCGCAGAGCAGGTCCAGCGGCACGACCGGGGCGGCGGTCACCCGGACCAGGGTCTGCCCCTTCCCGGGCACCGGGTCCGGGTGCTCCGCCAGGGTCGGCGGCGCACCCGGCTCGGTCAGGACGGCGGCGCGCACCGGCTCAGGTCGCGATGTCGGGGTACGGCATGGAGATGTGCTCCATCGCCCTGCCGTAGGCGCGCTGGTACTCCATCGGCCCGTGGTCGCGCTCGAACATCGCGATGAACAGCGTGAGCGTCAGGAAGGGGTGCGCGCCCATCTGGAACAGCGCGACGTGGTCGTGCTCGGCCAGCGCGCGGCGCTCATCGTCGGTGAAGGCCAGCCAGGTGGTCTTCTCGGCGGGGATGCAGTTGAGCATGGTGTTGGCCATCTCCTGCTCCCACCAGGTGACCGTGCCGGCCGGGTCCTCCCGGTACCGCTCGGTCAGCTCGGGGTCGCGGTCGACGGTGAACAGGAACTTGTCCAGCAGGTACTTGCTCATGCCGACACCCCGCTGCCGCTCGGGACCCCGTTGGGGTACCAGGTGAAGTAGGCCTCCATGGTGTGGAACAGGTCGAGGGTGTCGACGTGGTCGGCCTTCGCGCCCTCGCCGGCCACGCCCATCATCAGCATGAAGTCCATGAACCCGTGGGTGGCGTTGCCCGGGTGGTGCAGGGACTCCAGGGACACCTCGGCCAGGCAGCCCTCGATGTCCCCGCTGGCGATCCACTCGACGGCCTTGCGGTCGAACTCCGGGTCTGGCCCGTGCTCCCCGAACTGGCGGGGCCCGCCCAGCTCCAGGGACAGGTGCCCGGTGCCGATCACCGCCACCCGCTTGTCGCTCTCCCAGGACTCGACCATCTCCCGGATCGCCCGGCCGAGTGCGACGAAGCGCTTCGGCTGGGGCAGCGGCGGGGCGAAGATGTTGGTGTAGACCGGCACGATCGGCAGGTCCGCCTGCGGGCGGAGGGTGATGATCGGGCAGGTGATGCTGTGGTCGATCCGCAGCTCGTTGCTGAACGCCAGGTCGAAGTCGCGGTCCAGCCCGTCGCGCAGCAGGTGCGCCGCGAGGTCCTCCTCGCCGCGCAGCGTCATCTTCGGCAGCCCGAACTCGCGCTCCTCGTTGTGGAAGTTGGCGTCGAAGAACGGCGCCTTGCCCACGAGGAACTGCGGCATGTTGTCCAGCCACAGCTGGTGGAAGTGGTCGCTGCCCACCATCACCAGGACGTCGGGCTCGGCGCGGGTCAGCGTCTCGCGGAACGCCTCGATCTTCGCCACCCACTCGTCGGCGAACGGCGGCCGGTCGGCACCGGTGGCGGTGCTGGCCCGGTAGTAGAAGGGGTGGTGGGTGGACGCGATGACCGCGGCCAGTTCAGCCATGACTGTCTCCGTTGAGGTCAGGGACGTACGGGTCGGGGGCGACGGACCGGTTGTTGAGGTCCACGGACAGGAAGACGTCGTTGGCCACCGGGTGCCGCAGCTCCTCGGCCAGCTGCCCGATCAGCCCGGCGGTGCGGGCCAGCAGGGCGAAGCCGCGCAGCAGCTCCAGCGGCAGGCCCAGGTCGGCGAGCACAGCACCGCACACGCCGGCGCCGTTGAGCGGCAGGGTCTTGCCGAGCACCTGGGGGTGCACCCGGCCGATCGCGGCGAACAGCGAGAGGTGCGGGCCGAACAGCCCCTCCTCGGTGGCGATCTGGAACAGCCGCGGGGTGCGCGGGTCGCCGTCCTTGTGCACGTGGTGGCCGAGCCCGGGCACGAAGCGCCGCGCCGCCCGCTGGGCGGTCACCGTCTCCAGGGCCAGGGCGTCCCAGCCGGCGTCGTCGGTCGGCAGCTCGCCGTCCACGCCGGTCAGCACGTCGTCGAGGAACCGGCCGGAGTCCTCGGTGACGCCGAGGAAGCGTGAGCCGCCACCGAGCAGGCCGGCGGCGAGCGCGCCCTGCACCGAGTCCGGCGCCGACAGGTAGGTGAGCCGGGTGACGATCGCGGTGGGGGTGAAGCCGTGGTCGGCGAGCGCGGCCAGCACCGCCTCGAAGACCCGGGTCTCCCCCGGCGTGGGCCGCCGCTGGGTGGCCAGCCAGAAGGCCAGCTCGCCGAAGCCGACGGTGCCCATGACGTCACGGGCCAGGTCGGTGCCCAGCAGCGTGATCGACTCACGGCTGGAGGCGCCCAGCGCGGTCGGGTACTCGGGGGTGGTCACGCGTCCTCCTCGGTGGCCAGCCACCGTCGCAGCTCGGCGCCGTGCTCGTCCAGGGCCGGCGGCGGCAGTCGGTAGTCGGCCGGGGTCTCGGAGAAGGTGATCGGGTGGCGCACCGAGGGCACCGCCGCCGTCCCCTCCCCCACGGTCACCACCGGGTCCAGGCCGATCGACTCGGCGAAGGCGACGCCCTGGTCGACGGTGTTGATCGGCCCGCAGGGCACGCCGGCGGCGATGATGTCGGTGAACCAGTCCTGCTTGGTGCGGGTGCGCAGCCGCTCCACCAGCAGCGGGCGCAGTTCGTCCCGGTTGGCCGTGCGGTCCTCGTTGCGGGCGAAGCGCGGGTCGTCGGCCAGCTCCGGCACGCCGAGCACCTCGACCAGCCGGCGGAACTGGCCGTTGTTGCCGGCGGTGATGATCAGGTCCCCGTCGGCGCAGGGCAGCGGCTCGTATGGGAACAGGCTGGGGTGGCTGTTGCCCATCCGGAACGGGACGACGCCGCCGGCGACGACGGCGCTGGCGTGGTTGACCAGCCCGGACAGCGCCGAGGAGAGCAGGTTGACCTCGACGTGCTGGCCGCGCCCGGTCTCGTGCCGCACGTTGAGCGCCGACAGCACGCCGATGGTGGCGTGCAGGCCGGCCATCACGTCGAAGACCGAGATCCCGGCCCGGAACGGCTCGCCCTCGGGGTCGCCGGTGAGGCTCATCAGGCCGGAGATGGCCTGCACGATCAGGTCGTAGCCGGGCAGCTGCGCGCCACCGGGCTGCGGGCCGAAGCCGGTGATCGAGGCGTAGACGACGCCGGGGTTCGTCGCGCTGACCGTCGCATAGTCCAGGCCGAAGCGGCCCAGCCCGCCGGTCTTGAAGTTCTCGATGACGATGTCGGCCCGGCGGGCCAGCTCCTGCGCGGCGGCGGCGTCGGCCGGGTCCTTGAGGTCCAGGGCGATGGAGCGCTTGTTGCGGTTGACGCCCAGGTAGTAGGTCGACACGCCCTCGCGCACCGGCGGCTGCCAGCTGCGGGTGTCGTCGCCGCCGGGGCTCTCGACCTTGACCACCTCGGCGCCCATGTCGGCCAGCAGCATGGTGGCGTAGGGCCCGGCCAGGACCCGGGAGAAGTCGGCCACCAGCAGGCCGGAGAGCGGTCCTGGGCCTGCCGAGGAGCCGGGTGGCAGTGGGTGTCCAGTCATCGGGTGTCGCCCCTCGAGCGGTGCAGCGCCGTCAAGCGGACGGGCGTCCGGAGTGCTACCGAGTCTCGCCACCGCGCCGTTCCGCTGTCAACCGGGACGGCTCGCGGCCTGGTTCGCCTTGACATGTGGTCGCGATCACCCCGACAGTAGGGCCGTCGCCAGGCTGACCGTTGTGCGGACACCCGTCCGCAACAGTCCCGGTGACGGCCTGGAGGAAGACGATGTCCCAGCCCGACACCGACGTCGCGGGGCAGGCGACCGACCGCCCGGTCGTGCTGCGCAACGGCACCGTGCTGACCATGGACGACGCGCACACGGTGCTGCCCGACGCCGACGTGCTCGTCGTCGACGGCCGGATCGCCGCCGTCGGCCCGCAGCTGGAGGTGCCGGCCGGGACCCTGGAGATCGACGCGCAGGGCGGCGTCGTCATGCCCGGCATGATCGACACCCACCGGCACATGTGGCAGACCGCGATGCGCGGCTACGGCGCCGACTGGACCCTCACCCAGTACTTCGTCTGGTACTACCTCGAGCACGGCAAGGCCTTCCGCCCCGAGGACGTGTACGCCGGCAACCTGCTCTCGGCCTGGGACGCCGTCGAGGCCGGGGTGACCACCACGGTCGACTGGTCGCACGGGCTGCAGACCGTCGACCACGCCGAGGCCGCCGCCGACGCCCTGCTCGCCGTCCCCGGCCGGTTCCTGCTGGCTTACGGCAACATCCAGGCCGGCCCGTGGGAGTGGGCCACCGACCCGGCCGTGCAGGCGTTCCTGAAGCGCCGCCAGGACGAGGGGAAGCTCGGGCTGCAGCTGGCCTTCGACGTCACCGGCGACCCGGCGTTCCCGGAGAAGCCCGCCTTCGAGGCGGCGCGCGAGCTCGGGCTGCCGGTCACCACGCACGCCGGCGTCTGGGGCGCCACCAACGACGACGGCATCCGGCTGATGCACGAGAACGGGTTCATGACCCCCGAGACGGTCTACGTGCACGCCGCCACGCTGACCACCGACTCCTACCACCGGATCGCCGCGACCGGCGGCTCGATCTCGGTGTCCACGGAGTCCGAGCAGAGCGCCGGGCAGGGCTACCCGCCCACCTGGCAGGTGCGCCGGCACGGCATCCCGGTCTCGCTGTCGATGGACACCAGCGTGTGGTGGAGCAGCGACCTGTTCTCCGCGATGCGCAGCACCCTGGGCGCCGACCGCTCCCGCGAGCACCTCGAGGCGCACGCCCAGGGGCAGACGGTCACCCAGGTGCACCTGCGGGCCGAGCAGGTCGTCGACTGGGCCACCCGGGGCGGCGCGCTGGCGCTGGGCCGGGACGACCTGGGCAGCCTGGAGCCGGGCAAGCAGGGCGACGTCGTGCTGATCAAGAACGACCGGTCGCCGGTCTCCTTCCCGGTGCTCAACCCCTACGGGCACGTGGCCTTCCAGGCACAGCGCGGCGACGTGCACACCGTGCTCGTCGGCGGCCGGGTGGTGAAGCACGAGCACCAGCTCGTCGGCGCCGACCTGGCGTCGGTGCGGCGGACCGTCGAGGCGACGGTCGAGCACCTGCAGTCGACCCTCGGCCCGGAGGCGTGGGCGGCCGGCATGAACCCGGACCTGCCGGACGACGACGTGCTGGACAACCCGTACACCTACACCGAGTACAAGTCCCACTCCACGCACGGCGCACGGGGCAACGTCTTCGGTGAGCCCTCGCTGGACCAGCACACCGCACACTGAGCACCCCGCGCTGCGCCGGGCCCCACCGGGCCCGGTGCAGCGCAGGACGACGACGCACGGGGAGGGGGACGCAGTGGCTGGACGGGGTACCGGGCCGGACTTCGTGGAGGCGCTCGCGCGCGGGCTCGACGTGCTGGCCTGCTTCGACGCCGACCACCCGGTGATGTCGCTCAGCGACGTCGCCACCGCCGCCGGGCTGGCCCGCCCCACGGCACGCCGGCTGCTGCTGACCCTGGAGGAGCTGGGCTTCGTCCGGTCCTCCGCCGGCGCCTTCCGGCTGACCCCGAAGGTGCTCACCCTCGGCATGGCCTACGTCGGGGCGCTTGGGCTGTGGGAGATCGCCCGCCCGCACCTGGAGACCCTGGTCGCGCAGACCGGAGAGTCCTCCTCGATGGCCCAGCTGGACGGCTCGGACATCGTCTACGTCGCCCGGGTCGCCGTCCCGAAGCTGATCACCCTGCGGGTGGAGATCGGCACGCGCTTCCCCGCCGCGCAGACCTCGCAGGGCAAGGTGCTGCTCGCCGCCCTCTCCCCCGCCGAGCTGGAGGCCACCCTCGCCGAGCCGAGCCGGGCCGGGCTGCCCACCTACATCGGCCGCTCCGCCGACCAGCTGCAGACCGAGCTGACCGAGGTCCGCGCCCGCGGCTGGGCCCTGGCCGACGAGGAGCTGGCGCCGGGCGTCCGCTCGGTCGCGGTGCCGGTCCGGGACGGCACCGGAGCCGTCCGCGCCGCGATGAACGTGACGGTGCACGCCGCCGAGACCTCCACCGACCGGTTGCTCACCGAACACCTCCCCCGGTTGCTGCGCACCGCGGGGGACATCAGCGCCGAGTGGGCGCTGTGGCAGACCCGGCCGCACGTCGAGGTCACCCGCCGGCCGGACGGCTCCACCGCCGCCGGCTGACCCGGGCCGCGTGCCCGGCCGGGTTCAGCTCGGGTCGGCCGCCGGGGGCCAGGTCTTCGCCACCATGGTCAGCACGTCGTAGGTGGCCACCGGCTTCCCGTCGCCGTCGACGACGACGGCGTCCCAGCGCACCTCGCCGTGCTCGGCGCCGCCCCGGGGGGTGATCTGCTTGCAGGTCAGCGTGACCGTCAGCTCCGCGCCCGGCTTGACCGGGGTGAGGAACCGCAGGGCGTCCACGCCGTAGTTGGCCAGCACCGGGCCGGGGTCGGGGTCGACGAACAGCCCGGCGGCCCAGGAGACGATCAGGTAGCCGTGCGCGACCCGCCCGCCGAACAGCGGGTTGGCCGCCGCGGCCGCCTCGTCCATGTGGGCGTAGAAGGTGTCGCCGGTGAACTCGGCGAAGTGCTCGATGTCGGCCAGGGTGACCGCCCGCGGCCCGGCGGTGACCGAGTCGCCGATCCGCAGCTCGGCCAGCGACTTCCGGAACGGGTGCACGCCGTCGTCGCGCCGCTGGGCGCCGGTCACCCAGCGCCCACCGATGGTGGTCAGCATGTCCGGCGAGCCCTGCACGGCGGTGCGCTGCATGTGGTGCAGCACCCCGCGGATGCCGCCGAGCTCCTCGCCACCGCCGGCCCGCCCCGGCCCGCCGTGCACCAGCACCGGCAGCGGGGAGCCGTGCCCGGTGTTCTCCCCGGCGTCGTCCCGGTCCAGCACCAGCACCCGGCCGTGGGAGTGCGCGGCGCCGAGCACGAACTCCCGGGCGACCGCCGGGTCGTGGGTGACGATCGAGCCGACCAGGCTGCCCTGCCCGCGGGCGGCCAGCTCCACCGCGTGCGCCACGCCGTCGTACGGCAGCACCGTGCTCACCGGCCCGAACGCCTCGACGTCGTGCGGCTCGCCGGCGGAGAGGTCGTCGCAGCGCAGCAGCATCGGCGGCAGGAAGGCGCCGCGGTCGCGGTCGGCGCCGACCACGGAGAAGTCGTCGGGGTCCCCGGCGACCAGGTCGGCGACCCCGCGCAGCGCCTTCACCGCCCGGAGCACCTCCTGCCGCTGGTCCAGGCTCGCCAGCGCGCCCATCGTGACGCCCTCGGCGCCCGGCGCACCGACGACGACCTCGGCCAGCGCCGCGCGGGTCGCCTCCACGACGTCGTCCACGAGCTCGCGGGGCACCAGCGCCCGGCGGATGGCCGTGCACTTCTGCCCGGCCTTGACCGTCATCTCGGTGACCAGCTGGTCGACGAACAGCCCGAACTCGGGCGTGTCCGGGGTGGCGTCGGGGCCGAGCACCGCGCAGTTGAGCGAGTCGGCCTCGGCGTTGAACCGCACCGAGTTCGCCACCACCGCGGGGTGGCTGCGCAGCTTGCGGGCGGTGGACGCCGAGCCGGTGAAGAAGACCAGGTCCTGCCCGGCCAGCCCGTCGAGGACGCCGGCGGCGCTGCCGGCGAGCAGCTGCAGGCTGCCCTCGGGCAGCAGGCCGCTGTCGACGATCGACCGGACGACGGCCTCGGTCAGGTAGGCGGTCTGGCTGCCCGGCTTCACCACGGTCGGCACGCCGGCGAGAAAGGCGGGCGCGAACTTCTCCAGGAAGCCCCAGACCGGGAAGTTGAACGCGTTGACCTGCACGGCGACCCCGCGCAGCGGCGTGTACAGGTGCTGGCCGAGGAAAGTGCCGCCCCGGCCCAGCGGCTCGGGGGCGCCGTCGAGCACGACGGTGTCGTCGGGCAGTTCCCGGCGGGCCTTGCTGGCGTAGGACAGCAGGGTGCCGAAGCCGCCGTCGACGTCCACGGCGGTGTCCCGGTCGGTGCAGCCGGTGCGCCGGGACAGCGCGTAGAACGCGTCCTTGTCCGCCATCAGCCGCAGCCCCAGCTGCTTGAGCAGGGCGCCGCGCTGGTGGAAGGTCAGCTCGCGCAGCGCCGGGCCGCCGACCGAGCGGGCGTGGTCGAGCATCGCCGGCACGTCCAGCCCGGTGCTGGAGACCCGGACGACGGTCTCGCCGGTGACGGCGTCGGCGACCGGCGTCCCCTCGTCGGGGGCGGTGTACCAGCGGCCGGCGACGTAGCTGGGCAGCATCGGTGCGGTCATCGCGGTGCCTCCGGGGGGACGGGTGCGGCGGGGGCGGTGCGCAGGCCGCTGAAGGTGGTGGTGACCAGCGCGTCGGCCAGCGCGTCGGCGTCCAGGCCGCGGCCGGGGCGGTACCACTCGGTGAGGGAGTTGACGGTGCCGAACAGCAGCCGGCTGGTGACCGCGGGGTCGACGTCGGGTCGCACGTCGCCCTCCTCCTCGGCCAGGCGGACCAGGTCGGTGACGACCCGGTCGAACTCGCGGCGCCGGCCCAGCGCCTCGGACTCGACCGCGGAGTTCCCGCGCACCCGCAGCAGCAGGGTGACGAACGGCAGGTGGGTGGCCAGCACCCGCACCGAGCCGCGGACGACGTGCTCCAGCCGGTCGATGGCCGGACCGTCGAGCGCCCCGGGTTCGTCCAGGACGGCGAACAGCGCGTTCAGCGCACGGTCGAGGGCCAGCCGCAGCAGCTCCACCTTGCTGGGCACGTGGTGGTAGATCGCCGACTTGGTGACGCCGAGCCGGGCGGCCAGCTCGTCCATGCTCGTCGCCTCGTACCCGCGCTCGATGAACACGGCCACCGCGGTGTCCAGCAGCGAGTCCAGGGAGTGCCCGGGCCGCCCGCGCCGGGCCGGGATCACGGTCATCCGCGCTCCCCGGCGCCGGCGGTCGCCCCGGCGGTGCTCACGCCCCGCTCCGCTCGCGGCGGTCGGTGAGCCGTTGCAGCTTGCCCACCGAGCGGGCCAGCGTCTCGGGGTCGACGACCGAGACGTCCACCGTGATCCCGATCGTGTCCTTCACGGCCTGGCCGACCTCGCCGGCCGCGGCGGCGCGGCGGTCGGTCGGGCAGTCCGGTCGGGCCTCCACGTGCACGGTCAGGTGGTCCATCCGGCCGCGGGTGGTCAGCTCGAGGGAGAAGTGCGGGGACAGCCCGGGGGTGCGGAGCACGACCTCCTCGATCTGGGTCGGGAAGACGTTGACCCCACGCAGGATGATCATGTCGTCGGTCCGGCCGGTGACCTTCTCCATCCGGCGCATGCCCGGCCGGGCGGTGCCCGGGAGCAGCCGGGTGAGGTCACGGGTGCGGTAGCGGATGACCGGCATCGCCTGCTTGGTCAGCGAGGTGAACACCAGCTCGCCCCGCTCGCCCTCCGGGAGCACCTCGCCGGTGTCGGGGTCGATGACCTCCGGGTAGAAGTGGTCCTCCCAGATGTGCAGGCCGTCCTTGGTCTCGACGCACTCCTGCGCGATGCCGGGCCCCATCACCTCCGACAGGCCGTAGATGTCGATCGCCTCGATGTCCAGGCGCTCCTCCATCTCCCGGCGCATCTCCTCGGTCCACGGCTCGGCGCCGAAGATGCCGATCTGCAGCGAGCAGGCGCGGGGGTCCAGGCCCTGCTTCTCGAACTCGTCGATGATCGTGAGCAGGTAGGACGGCGTCACCATGATCACCCGCGGCTGGAAGTCCTGGATCAGCTGCACCTGGCGCGGGGTCATGCCACCGGAGACCGGGATGACCGTGCAGCCCAGCTTCTCCGCGCCGTAGTGCGCGCCCAGGCCGCCGGTGAACAGGCCGTAGCCGTAGGCGTTGTGCAGCTTGTCCCCGGCCCGGCCGCCGGCCGCCCGGATGGAGCGGGCCATGACGGTCGCCCAGGTCTCGATGTCGTCCTCGGTGTAGCCGACCACGGTCGGCCGCCCGGTCGTGCCCGAGGAGGCGTGCACCCGGCGGACCTGCTCCTGCGGGACGGCGAACATGCCGAACGGGTAGTTCTCCCGCAGGTCGGCCTTGCTCGTGGTCGGGAACCGCGCGAGGTCGGCCAGCTCACGGCAGTCGTCGGGGTGCACGCCGGCGGCGTCGAACGCCGTCCGGTAGTGCGGCACGTTGGCGTAGACGTGCCGCAGGGTCCACTGCAGTCGCTCCAGCTGCAGCGCGCGCAGCTCGTCGACGCCCATCCGCTCGGCCGGGTCGAGCAGCGCCGGGTCGGGCGCCGAGCCCAGCCGGCGGATGCCCTCGTCCGTGCCCGTGTTCCCGGTCGCTGTGGTCATGCGCTGCTGCCTCCGCGGTCGCCGAGCGTCGTTGCCGGCCGGCCGGCCGGGCGCACGAGGGCGCCCAAATACCGTCCAGGTGGTCAGTAACCAACTCCTCGCCCGGTCGGCTGTCAACCCGCGGCGCGCCGTCCGGTCGGGACGGGTTGTGCCCCGGCGGCGCGTGGTGGAGACTGAATACCGACCGCATGGTCAGTAAATGATCGCCCGACGAGGGGACGACATGTCTGCGCCCACGCTGGACCGCCCGGCCGCACCCGACCCTGACGAAGTCGACACCGCAGCGCTGCAGGAGCAGTTCAACGCCACGATCGCGGCCGACCACCGCATCGAGCCGCGCGACTGGATGCCCGAGGGCTACCGCAAGGGCCTGATCCGGCAGATCGCCCAGCACGCACACTCGGAGATCATCGGCATGCAGCCCGAGGGCGACTGGCTGCTCGCCGCCCCCAGCCTGAGGCGCAAGGCGATCCTGCTGGCCAAGGTGCAGGACGAGGCCGGCCACGGGCTGTACCTCTACTCGGCCGCCGAGACCCTCGGCGCCGACCGGGCCGACCTCACCGACAAGCTCATCGAGCGCAAGCAGAAGTACAGCTCGATCTTCAACTACCCCACGCTCACCTACGCCGACGTCGGCGTCATCGGCTGGCTGGTCGACGGTGCGGCGATCTGCAACCAGGTGCCGCTGTGCCGCAGCTCCTACGGGCCCTACGCCCGGGCGATGATCCGGGTCTGCAAGGAGGAGTCCTTCCACCAGCGGCAGGGCTACGAGCTGCTGATGACCATGATGGGCGGCACTCCCGAGCAGCAGGCAATGGTGCAGGACGCCGTCGACCGCTGGTGGTGGCCCTCGCTGATGATGTTCGGCCCGCCGGACGACGACAGCCCCAACTCGGCGCAGTCGATGGCGTGGGGGGTCAAGCGGCACAGCAACGACGAGCTGCGCCAGCGCTTCGTCGACATGACCGTGCCCCAGGCCGAGGTGCTCGGCGTGACCCTCCCCGACCCGGAGCTCGCGCTGGACCCCGAGACCGGCCGCTACCGCTTCGGCCCGATCGACTGGTCGGAGTTCAAGCAGGTGCTGGCCGGCAACGGCCCGTGCAACGACGAGCGGATCGCCCGCCGCCGGGCCGCCCGCGACGACAACGCCTGGGTCACCGAGGCCGCGACCGCCTACGCCGAGAAGCACGCCGCCGCCGTGCACGCGGTGAACGCCTGATGAGCGAGCCGGGCACCGGCGACGTCACCGCCGAGGGCGGGCACGGCGCCGTCCCCACCGGTCCGCAGGTCCCGGTGGAGGCCTCGCCGGCCACCGCCCGGCGCGACTGGCCGCTGTACGAGGTCTTCGTCCGCGGGAAGCGCGGGCTGAACCACGTGCACGTCGGCTCGCTGCACGCCCCGGACGACGAGATGGCCGTGCACGCCGCGCGTGACCTCTACACCCGGCGCAACGAGGGCGTGAGCATCTGGGTGGTGCGGGCCAGCGACATCACCGCCTCCAGCCCCGACGAGAAGGACCCGCTGTTCGCCCCCAGCGGCGACAAGGTCTACCGGCACCCGACGTTCTACGAGATCCCGGAGAACGTCCCCCACATGTGAAGGACCCCCTCGCCCCCCCACTCGCCTCGTTCCTCGGCGAGCGGGCCCCTGCGAGGGGGCCGATGGCCGTGCACTCCGTGCCCGGAAGAGAGGTTCCGCATGGCTCACGAAGAGACCGTGTACGAGGCGTTGGACCACGCGCACGGGGGCGAGGGGCAGTGGGCCTTCGGCACCGGCTTCGACGAACCGCTGGCCGGGGTCGACACCACCGTGCCCGAGGGCATCGACCCCGCCGACCTGGGCGCCTACTGCCTGATGCTCGGCGACGACGCGCTGGTGCTGTGCCAGCGGCTCACCCAGTGGGTGACCAACGCCCCCGAGCTGGAGGAGGAGGTCGCCCTGGCCAACTGCGGGCTGGACCTGCTCGGCCAGGCCCGGCTGCTGCTCGCCCGGGCGGGTTCGGTCGGCGTGCTCGGCCGCAGCCGGGAGCGGGCGACGGCGAGCATCCCCGACGAGGACGCGCTCGCCTACTTCCGCGACCCCGACGAGTTCCGCCACTCCGGGCTGGTCGAGGCCCCCAACGGCGACTTCGGGCAGACCGTCGTCCGGCTGCTGGCCGCCTCGGCCTGGCGGCTGGCGCTCTTCGCCCGGCTGCGCGAGTCCCGCGACCCGGTGCTCGCCGCGATCGCCGCCAAGGGCGTGCCCGAGCTGACCTACCACCGCGACCACGCCGCCCGCTGGGTGCTCCGGCTCGGGGACGGCACCCCGGAGTCCCACCGCCGCACCCAGGCCGGGGTCGACACCGTCTGGCCGCTGCTCGCCGACCTCTTCACCGCCACCGACGTCGAGACCCGGCTGACCGCGGCCGGCGTGGCCGTCGACCCGGCCGAGCTCGCCGACGAGGTGCGGGACGTGCTCACCCTCGTGCTCGAGCGGGCGACCCTCACCGTGCCCGAGTGGCCGGCCCCGCAGCCCAGCCACGGCCGCGCCGGTGACCACGACCCGGAGTTCACCACCCTGCTGACCGAGCTGCAGGCCACCGCCCGCGAGCACCCGGCCGCGACCTGGTGAGGGCAGAAATGGCCATTTCTGTCGGGAGGGATGACGCGCGGGCGGTGGCGGAGACGGTCACCGACCCGGAGCTGCCGATGCTCACGCTGGCCGACCTCGGCGTGCTGCGCGACGTCCGGGACGAGGACGGCACCGTGGTCGTGGAGATCACCCCCACCTACTCCGGCTGCCCGGCGATGGGCGTGATGCGCGCGGACCTGGTGCACGCCCTGCACCGCGCCGGGTTCGCCGACGTCGACGTCCGGACGGTCCTCTCCCCCGCCTGGAGCACCGACTGGATCAGCGCCGAGGGCCGTCGCAAGCTGGCCGCCGGCGGGATCGCGCCGCCCGGGGACGCGCCGGTGCGCGCCACCGGTCCGGTGCCCCTGCAGCTCGGCCCGTCCCGGCGGGTGGCGGCCTGCCCGCAGTGCGGGTCGGCCGACACCGAGGAGATCAGCGAGTTCAGCGGGACGGCGTGCAAGGCGATGCGTCGCTGCCGGGTCTGCCTGGAGCCCTTCGAGCACCTGAAGGAATTCTGATGACGGCGAGCACCCGCCGCAGACCGCAGTTCCACCCGCTGAAGGTCGCGAAGGTCGAGCGGCTCACCGACGACGCCGTCGCGGTGACCTTCGACGTCCCACCGGAGCTGGCCGAGGACTACCGGTTCCGCCCCGGTCAGGCGCTGACGCTGCGCCGGGTGGACGGCGACCGGGACGAGCGGCGCTCCTACTCGATCTGCGCGCCGGTCGGTGCCGCGCCGCGGGTCGGGGTCCGCGAGGTGCCCGGCGGCTTCTTCTCCGCCTACCTGGTCAACGAGGTGCGCCCCGGCGACGAGATCGAGGTGCTGCCACCGTCGGGCACCTTCACCGCCGATCTCTCGGCGCCCGGGGACCACGTCTTCGTCGTCGCCGGCTCCGGGGTCACCCCGGTGCTGTCGCTGGCCGCCACCGTCCTGCGGGACGGCGAGTCGACGGTCACCGTCTTCTACGGCAACCGCCGCACGAACACCGTCATGTTCGCCGACGAGCTCGCCGACCTGAAGGACCGTTACGGCACCCGGCTGCAGCTGGTGCACGTGCTCTCCCGCGAGCCGCGGGACGCCGAGCTGACCAGTGGCCGGCTGGACGGCGACCGGCTGCGCACCCTGGTCGGCGCCCTCACCGACGCACCGCACGTCGACCACTGGTGGCTGTGCGGGCCGCACGGGATGGTCACCGACGCCCGGGAGCTGCTCGCCGAGCTGGGCGTGCCGGCCGAGCGGGTGCACCAGGAGCTGTTCTACGTCGACGACCTGCCGCCGGAGCCGGTCCGCGGCGACGACCAGACCGTCGAGGGCCCCAGCAGCTCGGTGACGATCGTGCTGGACGGCCGCACCACGACGCTGACGCTGCCGCGCGGGGTGCCGGTGCTCGACTCGGCGCAGCAGGTGCGGGGCGACCTGCCGTTCGCGTGCAAGGGCGGGGTGTGCGGCACCTGCCGGGCCCGGGTCACCGACGGCGACGTGGAGATGCGCCGCAACTACGCGCTGGACCCTGGCGAGGTGGACGCCGGTTACGTGCTCACCTGCCAGTCGCTGCCGCTGACCGACGAGGTCACCGTCGACTACGACGCCTGAGCCGCCGGCGGCCGGCGTCACCGACGGCTGAGGTGAGCCGGCTGCGGGCGGGGAGCCCCGCCCGCAGCCGGCCGCGCGGCCTCAGTTCGAGAGCATGAACACCGTGGTGCTCTGGTAGGTCTCCCCCGGCTGCAGCTCGGTCGAGGGGAACTCCGGCTGGTTCGGGGAGTCCGGGAAGTGCTGGGTCTCCAGCGCCAGCCCGTCACTCTGCCGGTAGACGCTGCCGCCGGTGCCCACGATCGTGCCGTCGAGGAAGTTGCCGGAGTAGAACTGCAGCCCCGGCTCGGTGGTGAGCATCTTCAGGGTCCGGCCGCTGTCCGGGTCGTGCAGCACGGCGGCCTCCTCCAGGCCGTCCTCGCTGTCCGAGCCCTCGCGCGCGCCGTCGTCCTCGCGGTTGAGCACCCAGTTGTGGTCGTAGCCCTGCCCGTACAGCAGCTGCTGGTCGGCCACCCGGATCCGCTCACCGATCGCGGTGGACTCGCGGAAGTCGAACGGCGTGCCCTCGACCGGCGCGATTTCCCCGGTCGGGATGAGCGTCTCGTCGACCGGCGTGTACGCGTCGGCGTCGATCTCCAGCTCGTGGTCGTAGATGGTGCCCGACCCCTCGCCGCCGAGGTTCCAGTAGGTGTGCTGGGTGAGGTTGACGACGGTCGGCGCGTCGGTGGTGGCCTCGTACCGGACCGCCAGGCGCTCGTGGGAGTCCAGGGCGTAGACGACCGAGGTGGTGAGCGTGCCGGGGAAGCCCTGGTCGCCGGCCGGGCTGACCAGGTCCAGCCGCAGCGCCGCGACGTGCCGGTTGCCGATGGGGGTCGCCGTCCACACCCGGTCGTCGAACCCGTCGGGTCCGCCGTGCAGGGTGTTCGGCCCGTCATTGAGCGGCAGCTGGTAGGTCTCGCCGGCCAGGTCGAAGGTCCCACCGGCGATGCGGTTGCCGTAGCGGCCGATGAGCGACCCGAAGTACGGGTCGGCGTCGGAGGCGTAGCCGGCCACGTCGGGGAAGCCGAGGACGACGTTCTCCACGTCCCCGTTCGCGTCGGGCACCTCCAGGGTCTGGATGACGCCGCCGTAGGTGAGCACCCGGACCGTCATGTCGCCGTTGCTCAGCGTCCAGCGCTCGACCGGGGTGCCGTCGGGCGCGGTGCCGAAGGGCTCGACGGTCGTGCTGGCGGAACCGCGGTCGGAGCCGCGACCCCGCTCGGAGTCGCCCTCGGTAGCGCCGGCCGGCGCCGCCGCGCTGCCGACGAGCAGCCCGGTGCTGATCGTCGCGACGAGTGGCCAGTGACGCCGTCGGTGCCGCCTGGACGCCGTGGCGGCGGCCGGCGGGCAGGAGGAGGGCAGGGTGGCGCGTCCAGGCATGCGGGACTCCGGTGTCCGTGGCGGGCCACCGGCGTCATCGCACGGTGGCAGCGGGCCTTCCCCCTCAGCACCAGGAACGGCGAACGGGGTCGAGCCCTCGATCAGTCCGGTGGAACGGGCTGACCGTAGGGAGGGCGGCGGAAGGGTGTCAATGGCAACTTCAAGTGGCACCCGAGGCGCCGCCCGGGAACGAACGGCCGGATCCACGTCTGGACCCCGGCCCGGCTGGGCATGGTGCTGGTCGACCCGGGCGAGCCGAGCCCGGGACCCGAGCCCGTCCGCCGGCGCGGCGTGGCCCCGGCCACGCGCGCGCCGCGGTGTGGCTCCCGACCTGGGAGGAGCACCCCATGGCCGACTCGGACGAACCCGGTCGCTCGGACGACGGAGGTCTGCGCAAGCAGATCGCCAACGGCGGCTGGCAGCTCTACGCGCTGGAGTTCCTGGCCCTGCTGGTGGTCTTCGGCTGGATGTTCATCACGGTCTTCTTCGGTGGCGGCGAGGGCCCCTGGTGACCCGGCACGGCGGTTCGCCCGGGCAGGCCCGGGTAGGCACCCGCCGTGCGTGAGATGGACCCCAAGGACCCCAGCACCCTCTACGCGGAGGGGCCGGTCGCCGACGAACCACCGGACGACGACGTCCCCGAGTCCTCCCCCGTCCGCGACTCCGGGGGCACCGGTCCGGGCCCCGACGACCTGGACCGGCTGCTCTGACCCACGCGGCCACGCGGCCCCGGACGTCCCGCACCGGCAGCGGTGTCCTGGGAGAGACTGGGCCCGTGACCGAGGCACCCGTGGCACTGGCGACCACGAACTGGGCAGGCAACCACACCTACCGCGCGACAC
The DNA here is from genome assembly GCF_011758655.1 of Modestobacter marinus. NCBI lineage: Bacteria > Bacillati > Actinomycetota > Actinomycetes > Geodermatophilales > Geodermatophilaceae > Modestobacter > Modestobacter marinus. Next base: position 162,948 of record NZ_JAAMPA010000002.1, on the reverse strand, counting down.
AGCTGCACCGGCCGGGGTCGCTGGCCGAGCTGCAGGAGACCATCGCGAACGCGCGGCAGGTCCGGGTGCTGGGCTCCCGGCACTCCTTCACCGCGATCGGCGACAGCGCGGAGCTGGTGTCGCTGGAGGCGATGACCTCGGAGCGGGTCGAGGTGAGCGGGGACCGGCGCACGGTCACCGTCGACGCCGGCCTCCGGTACGGCGAGCTGGCCACCGCCCTGCAGCGGGAGGGCCTGGCGCTGCACAACCTGGCCTCGCTCCCGCACATCTCCATCGCCGGGGCGGTGGCCACGGCCACCCACGGCTCCGGGGTGGGCAACGGGAACCTGGCGACCGCCGTCGCCGGCCTGGAGCTGGTGACCTCCGGCGGGGAGCTGGTGCGGAGCGCTCGCGGCGACGCGGACTTCGAGGGCCTGGTGGTCGGGCTCGGCGCGCTCGGCGCGGTCACCCGGGTGACCCTCGACGTCGAGCCCGCCTTCGACGTGCAGCAGCGGGTGTTCGAGCGGCTGGCCTGGGAGTCGCTGTACGCGAACCTGGACGAGGTGCTCGCCTGGGGCTACAGCGTCAGCCTGTTCACGCTGCTGGGCGCCGACGTCGACATGGTCTGGGTCAAGTCCCGCACCGACGTCCCCGGCGCAGCCGCCGGGGACCTGTTCGGCGCCGTCGAGGCCACCGCCGAGCGGCACCCGCTGCCCGGCATCGACCCGGCGCCGACCACCGCTCAGCTGGGCAGCCCGGGGCTCTGGTCGGATCGGCTGCCGCACTTCCGGATGGGCTTCACGCCCAGCAACGGCAACGAGATCCAGTCCGAATACCTGGTGCCCCTGAGCTCAGCGGTGCAGGCGCTGGAGGAGCTGCGTTCGCTGGGCGACCGGATCCGGCCGCTGCTGCAGATCTGCGAGGTCCGCACCATCGCCGCCGACCAGCTCTGGATGAGCACCGCGTACGGCGAGCCCGCCCTCGGGCTGCACTTCACCTGGCTGCCCGCTCAGGCCGAGGTCGAGGAGCTGCTGGTCGAGCTGGAGGCCCGGTTGCTGCCGCTGGGCGCCCGCCCGCACTGGGGCAAGCTCTTCCTCGCCGACGCGGCCACGCTGGCGCCCCGGTACCCCCGTCACGCCGACTTCCGTGCCCTGGTCGACCGGCTGGACTCGCGGGGCGCCTTCGGCAACGACTGGCTCTCCCGGCACGTCCTCGACGACGTCGGGTAGTCCCCGCGGGCACCTGGGCGCGCCGGTCGGTCCGGCGCACTCCCGGAGGACCGCTCACGCGTCGGTGATCGCGTAGCTCTTGATCTTGCGGTACAGGGAGCTGCGGGCCATCCCGAGCGACGCCGCCGCGCGCACGCGGTTGCCCCGGCAGTCGTGCAGCGCGGTGACGATCGCGTCCCGCTCGGCCGACTCGAGTGGGGTCAGGGTCCGGCTGCTGCCCCCCGTGCGGCACCAGGCCGGCAGGTCATCGGGCTGCAGCTCGCCCACCGGCCGCCGCTGCAGGGCGGCGGCCAGCGCCTCCCGCAGCTGGACCAGGTTCCCCGGCCAGGGGTGGTGCTCGACGAGCCGGCTCGCCGCGGGGTGCAGTCGCACCCCGCGGCCGGGGGCCAGCTCGGCGAGCAGCCGCTCGACGACCTGTGGCAGGTCCTCGGTGCGGTAGCGCAGCGGTGGCACCCGGACCGCCTGGGCGAACTCCCGCAGCACCACCTGGAACGGCAGGTCGGCGTCCGTGCGCCCGTCGTCCAGCGTCGCCGCCACGACGTACCGGTCCGGCGGCAGCGAGTCGAGGAGGGCGGGGAGCCGGCGGGCCGCGTCCGGACCGATCCGGTCCAGGTGCCGGAGGACGACGAGGGTCGGCCCGGCGCCGGGCCCCGCGGCGGGCACCCCGTCCGCGACCACCTGGTCCACCTCCCCCACCACCACCGGCCCCGTCGGGTGCAGGCGGCCGAAGAGCTCGACGACGAGCGTCCGCCGGCCCGTCCCCGGCTCCCCCAGGACGAGCAGCCGGTCGCCCCGAGCGAGGCCGGCGCCGACCTGCGCGCACGCCGTCCGCCACCCCGGGGACCGGCCCGCGGGCGACGGGACCTGCGGCGCCGGTCCGTCCGTGCCCGCGACCACCCGGGTATGGCCCACCGGGGACGCCGCGGCCGGCCGCGGCCGGCCGGGTTCGTCGTCGAGCAGCAGCACGATGCCGGCGACCTCCTCGCCGACCAGGATGCGGGTCCCGCGCAGCCGGACGGTGCGGCCGGACTCCAGCGTGACGGAGTCGGTGACCCGGTCCCGCCGGCTCATCAGGAACAGCGCGTGCTGGTGGACCACGACCTGCTCGGCGGCGGAGTAGAGCTGCTGGGCCCGCCGGTTCACCGTCAACGAGTCGCCGACGGCCATGACGGCCTGCCGGGGCCGGGCGTCGGCGCGGAGGAACGTCTCGAAGAGCGCCCGCTTGGCCTCACTGCGGTCCTGCAGCAGGTTGCGGCCGATGTCGACGGCTGCCCGCCGGACGAGCGTGTGCATCAGCGGCGTCCAGGTCTCGGCGAGCGAGCTGACGTCCAGCACCCCGTGGACCCGGCCGGTCACCGGGTCGGTGATCGGGGCCCCGGTGCAGGCGAACCGCACGAGCGCCTCGGTGAAGTGCTCGGCACCGACGACGCTGACCGACGCCCCCGCCTCCAGGACGGTCCCGATGCCGTTGGTGCCCACGCCGCCCTCGCCGAAGTCGAAGCCGGCGTGGAAGTCGACCCGGTCGAGCTGGCGGCCGACCGCGGTCGAGCAGTCGAGCCGGTGCACGATGCGCCCCTGCGCGTCGGACAGGGCGATCGCGACCGGCACGTCGACCATCTCGGCGGCCAGCCGGTCGATCACCGGCCGTGCGCTGCGGACCAGCCGGGAGTCCAGGTCGACGTCCTCGTGGTAGCTGATCCGGTACTCGGCGGCGTCGACGCCGGCCGAGCGGCTGCGCCGCCAGGAGGCCACGACCAGGTCCCGGACGCCGGTCGCCCCGGCCACCCCACGCTCGAGGAACTCCGCCCGGGCAGCGGCCACGTGCCGGAGATCGTCGCGCCCCTGGTGCACGGTCACCTCCACGGTGTGCCCGCCGGCCGGTCCGCCCCAGCCGCGGACCGGCCACGCAGTGTCCCAATCTGGGACGGTCCGCCCGGTCGGGGAGCCCCGACGATGTGATCGCGAACGTGATCCAGACCACATCGAAGGGTAGGGCATCAGATGACCGTGCAGGCAGCCCCGGACACCGGCACCCACGGGGCCTCCGCGACCCGCGAGCTCGACGCCCTGATCATCGGCGCCGGGGTGGCCGGCCTCTACCAGCTCCACCAGCTGCGCCAGCAGGGGCTGCAGGTGCGCGCCTACGACGCCGCGGACGACGTCGGTGGCACCTGGTTCTGGAACCGCTACCCCGGTGCGCGGTTCGACTCCGAGGCCTACATCTACCAGTACCTGTTCGACGAGGACCTGTACAAGGACTGGAGCTGGAGCCAGCGGTTCCCCGACCAGCCCGAGATCGAGCGGTGGATGCACTACGTCACCGACCGGCTGGACCTCCGCCGCGACATCGAGTTCGGGACCACGGTCACCGCCGCCCGGTTCGACGAGGAGCGCGGCCGGTGGACGGTCACGACCGACCGCGGCGAGACGATCGACACCCAGTTCCTCGTCACCTGCGCCGGGATGCTGTCGGCGCCGCTGACCGAGGTCTTCCCCGGGCAGGACACCTTCCGGGGCACGGTCGTGCACACCTCCCGCTGGCCGGCCGAGGGCGTCGAGCTCGACGGCAGGCGGGTCGGGGTGGTCGGCATCGGCGCCACCGGCATCCAGGTGATCCAGACGATCGCCGGTCGGGTGGGGCACCTGACCGTCTTCGCCCGCACCCCCCAGTACGTGCTGCCGATGAAGAACCCGCGCTTCGGTCCGGACGACGTCGCGGGCTACAAGGCGCGGTTCCCCGAGCTGCGCGACACCCTGCCCCGCACCTTCACCGGCTTCGAGTACGAGTGGGCGCACGCCTGGGCCGAGCTGACCCCGGAGCAACGGCGGGCGGAGCTGGAGGAGATCCACGCCAACGGCTCGCTGAAGCTGTGGCTCGCCTCGTTCGCGGAGATGTTCTTCGACGCCGACGTCAACGAGGAGATCTCGGAGTTCGTCCGGGACAAGATGCGCGAGCGGCTGCGGGACCCGCGGCTGCACGACGTGCTGATCCCCACCGACTACGGCTTCGGCACCCACCGGGTGCCGCTGGAGACCGACTACCTGGAGGTCTACCACCGCCCGGACGTCGAGCTGGTGGGCGTGCGCGAGAACCCCATCTCCCACGTCGTCCCCGAGGGGCTGGTGCTGGCCGACGGGACGGTGCACGAGCTGGACGTGCTGATCCTGGCCACCGGCTTCGACGCCGGGACGGGGGCGCTGACCCGGATCGACATCCGCGGGCGCGGCGGCCGCTCCCTGACCGAGGACTGGAGCCGGGACATCCGCACCACGATGGGGCTGATGGTCCACGGGTACCCCAACCTGCTCACCACCGCCGTCCCGCTGGCGCCCTCGGCGGCGCTGTGCAACATGACCACCTGCCTGCAGCAGCAGACGGAGTGGATCAGCGACCTGATCGCCCACCTGCGGGCCGCCGACAAGACGGTCATCGAGCCGACGAAGGCCGTCGAGGACGCCTGGGTCGCGCACCACGACGAGACGGCCGGCGTGAACCTCATCTCCCGGACGTCGTCCTGGTACCTCGGGGCGAACGTGCCCGGCAAGCCCCGCCGCGTCCTGTCCTACACCGGCGGTGTCGGCGCCTACCGGGACAAGTGCGCCGAGGCGGCCTCGTCCGGCTACCCCGGCTTCGACATCCGCTGACCCCCACCCCACCCACCTGGAGGACTGCCATGACCCACCCGTTCAGCGCCGCCGCCGACGCGGTGCTCGACCGCGCCACCCGGGCGGAGGCCCCCGTCGCCGGGGTCGTCGCGATGGTCACCGACCGCACGGAGACCGTCTACACCGGCACCGCCGGGGTGCGCCGTCTCGGCGGGGACCAGCCGATGACCCCCGACACCGTCTTCGCCCTGTTCTCGACCACCAAGGCCGTCACCGCCACGGCCGCGCTGCAGCTGGTCGAGGAGGGGCGGCTGGACCTGGACGCCCCGGCCCGCACCCACGCCCCCGCGATCGGCGAGCTGAAGGTGCTCGACGGCTTCGGCGACGACGGCAGCCCGCGGCTGCGCGACCCGCGGCGGGAGGTGACCACCCGGATGCTGCTGACCCACACCGGCGGCTTCGGGTACGACTTCTTCAACGAGCACTACAACCGGCTGGCCGAGGAACACGGGCAGCCCAGCGTCATCACCGCCACGAAGGCCGCGCTGACCACCCCGCTGCTGTTCGACCCGGGCGAGCGGTGGGAGTACGGCAGCAACCTGGACTGGGTCGGGCAGGTGGTGGAGGGGATCACCGGGCAGCGCCTCGGCGACGTGTTCGCCGAGCGGGTGTTCGGGCCCCTCGGGATGACCGACACGTCGTTCGTGCTGGACGACCGGCTGCGCAGCCGGCTGGCCTCGATGCACTCCCGCGGCGCGGACGGGTCGCTGACGCCGATGGACTTCGAGCTGCCCTCGCCGCCGGAGGTCGACATGGGCGGTCACGGCCTCTACGGCACGGTCGGTGACTACCTGCGCTTCCTCCGGATGTGGCTCAACGACGGGCAGGGCGAGCACGGCACCGTCCTCCGGCCCGAGACGGTGCGGATGGCCGTGCAGAACCACCTCGGTGACCTCAAGGTGACCGGGCTGCCCGGGGTGATCCCGTCGCTGTCCAACGACGCGGAGTTCTTCCCGGGGATGCCGAAGTCCTGGTCGCTGCCGTTCATGATCAACGACGAGCAGGCGCCGACGGGACGGCCCGCGGGCGCACTCAGCTGGGCCGGTCTGGCCAACCTCTTCTACTGGATCGACCGCGACAACGGGGTCGCCGGCTTCTGGGCGACGCAGATCCTGCCCTTCGGCGATGCGACGTCGTTCGGCAGCTACCTGGAGTTCGAGACGGCCTGGTACGCCTCGCTCGCCGGACGGGACCGGCAGCCGGAGGTCGCCGGCGCCGGGCAGTGACCTGACCGCCGGGTCCCGGCGTCGGCAGCCACCGGCGCCGGGCCCCGACCACGGGCGCCCGGCGACCCCGGGACCTCAGGGGACGACGTCGGGCACGATGTGCTGGCTCTCCTTGGGCGGGCGCACGTAGTCGTCCTGCACCGGCGGCCGGGGCGGCAGCTCCGGCGCGGGCGGGGTGAGGTCGTCGTAGGGGACCTGGGACAGCAGGTGGGCGATCACGTTGAGCCGGGCCCGCTTCTTCACCTCGGCCTCGACGACCCACCAGGGGGCCTCGGGGATGTCGGTCGCGGCGAACATCGCGTCCTTGGCCCGGGAGAAGTCGACCCAGCGGTTGCGTGCCTCCAGGTCCATCGGGCTGAGCTTCCAGCGCTTGGTCGGGTCCTCCAGCCGCTTCTGGAAGCGCTTTTCCTGCTCGGTGTCGCTCACCGAGAACCAGTACTTCAGGACCGTGATGCCGCTGCGCACGAGCATCCGCTCGAACTCCGGGCAGGAGCGCAGGAACTCCTCGTACTCCTCGTCGGTGCAGAAGCCCATCACCCGCTCGACGCCGGCGCGGTTGTACCAGGACCGGTCGAACAGGACCATCTCGCCGGGGCCGGGCAGGTGCGCCACGTAGCGCTGGAAGTACCACTGCCCCTTCTCCCGCTCCGTCGGCGCGGGGAGGGCGACGACGTGCGCGTGCCGGGGGTTGAGGCTCTCGGTGATGCGCTGGATCGCCCCGCCCTTGCCGGCGGCGTCGCGGCCCTCGAACAGGACGACGACCCGCAGGCCCCGCGCGCGGACGTGCTCCTGCTGCTTCACCAGCTCCGCCTGCAGCCGGGCGAGCTCCTTCTCGTAGTACTTCCGGTCCACCTTGCCGGTGGACGCGGGCGTCTCCTCGACCGACGACGTCGGACCCGGTGCGGTGACCATGTGAGGAGCATCACTTCCCCGCCGTCCGGGGGCAAGCGGTGCTCCTCGGGCCGGGCGACCCCTGGTCCGGCTCCGGCCCCGCTCACCCGGCCCAGCTCACCCGGCCCGGCTCACCCGGCCGGGACCCCGCGACGGACGGCCTCGGCGGCCGCCTCGGCCCGGTTGTGCGCCCCCAGCTTGGTCAGGATGTGGCTGACGTGGTGCCCGGCGGTCTTCTCGCTGATGACCAGGGCCCGGCCGATGGCGGCGTTCGACAGGCCCCGGGCGACCAGCGCCAGCACCTCCTCCTCCCGGGCGGACAGCGCCCCCGCGCCCCGCGCCGAGCGCCGCACCGGCGCACGCAACTCGCGGAGCAGGGCCGTGGCCACGGCGACCGCCGGCGCGGCGCCCAGCCCCTGGAGGGCGGCCAGCGCGGCACCGGCCTCGTCCACCGCGGCGCCGGGATCGTCGCGGGCCACCGCCCGGGCCAGTGCCAGCCGCGCGAGCGCGGCGTCGAAGGGCATGACCAGCCCGGTGAAGTCGCGGAGTGCGCGGCGGGCCGGCCCAGCCGCCGCGGGAGCCTGCCCGGCGGCGAGCTCGATCCCGGCTGCGGCGAGCGCGGCACGGGCGGCCAGCAGCCGGATGCCGGTCGCCGCGCCGAGGGTCGCGAGCTCGTCGGCCGCCGTCCGGGCGCCGGGCACGTCGCCGAGGGCGAGCCGGGCGTGCACCAGCGGGGAGAGCAGGCCGCCGGCCACGACCGCGTCGTCCGGCGCCGCCCGCAGGCCGCGCTCGAGCAGGACGGCCGCCGGCCGGGGGTGCCCGCCGGCCAGCCGCAGCAGCGCCAGCGGGCGCAGCGCCGCCGGGTGCTCCTCCCGGCCCGCCAGCAGCTGCGCGGCCTCGCGCAGCCGCCCCTGGTGGACCCGCAGCTCGGCCAGCGAGGCGACCGTCGGGGCGCTCACCTCCAGCAGCTGCCCGGCGGGCACGGCCAGCGCCTCCTGCAGGGCCGTCTCCGCGTCCGACCACCGGCCGCCGGCGATCAGCAGGTCGGCGTGCACCGTGCGACAGGCGCCGAACAGCGGCGCGATCGCGGCGCCGCGGGCGAAGGACTCCACGTGCGCGCACCACTCCGCGGCCTGCGTCCACTCCCCGGCGCAGGAGCAGCCGAGCACCAGGTTGCAGTAGGCCTCGCCCAGCGTGTGCAGGTCGGCCACCCGGCCGGCCGTCGCCGCCGCCATGGCCTCCTCCAGCAGTCGCATCCCGGGTCGCCACCGCCCGGCCCGCACCTCGGCGCGTCCCAGGAGGCTGATCGCGAGCACCTCCAGGTCGCCGTCCCCGGTCACCCGGGCGACCTCCAGGGCGTGTGCCGCAGCCGTGGCCTGCTCGGCTACCGTCGCCGCCTGGCGGGCGGCCTCGACGGCCACCCAGCCGTGCCCGGCGCACAGCGGCTGGCCGGCCATCGACCGCTCGGACCGGGCCAGCCAGCCGCGCGCCGCAGAGCCGCGGCCGCTGAGCAGGTGCTGGTGGGCGACCCACACCGCACTCCGGGCGGCCTCCGCGCAGCGGCCGGCGCGCAGGTGCTCCTCGAACGCCTGCTCGCGCACGGCGATCGCCTCGGGGACCCGGCCGAGGAACCACAGGGCCTGGGCCAGCCCGTCGCGGGCGTCGGCCGACCCACCTGCGGTGAGGGCAGCGGCGAAGGCGGAGCGGGCGGACGCCCAGTCCGCCCGCTCCAGCGCCTGCCTGCCTGCCCCCGTCAGCGCAGCCCCGCCGGGCCCCTGCACGGGACGAGCGTCCCACGCACGGGACCCGGTGAGGACCCCCTGCGGCCTCAGCGCCGGGTGCCGACGGCGAGCAGGTACTGCATCTCGTAGCGGGCCGCACCCGGGGTGCCCAGGTCCCACTGCTCGCAGAAGGCGTCCAGCGCGGCGTCGAACTCCTGCTCCGCGCCGTTCCTGACCGCGTTGGCCCGCGCCGCGATCGTCGGACCGTAGAACCGGGTGAAGTGCCGGGCGTACCCGTGCGCCTCCGGGAAGGCGGCGACCTCCAGCGTGTCCCGGTCCAGCGTCGTCCACTCGACCCGGCCGCCGAACAGCCCCCGCAGGTGCTCCTCGCTCCCCCACAGCGGCGGTGGCTGCGCGCCGGGCGGCGGGGGCGGCATGAACGGCTTCATGGTGGCGAAGAGCCCGCCGAGCATCCCCTCCGGCGTCCAGCAGAGCAGGCCGATCCGGCCGCCGGGCCGGCAGACCCGCACCAGCTCGTCGGCCGACTCCTGGTGGTGCGGGGCGAACATGACCCCGATCGTGGACATCACGACGTCGAAGGAGGCGTCGTCGAAGGGCAGGTGCTCGGCGTCGGCCTCGGTCCACTCCAGCTGCAGCCCGGCGGCCTCGGCCCGCCGGCGGCCGTCGTCGAGCAGCTCGGGCGTGAGGTCGCTGGCGGTGACCCGGGCCCCGCGCGCGGCCGCCGGCAGCGCCGCGTTCCCGGTGCCGGCGGCGACGTCGAGCACCCGGTCCCGGTCGGTCACCCGGCAGGCGTCGACCAGCCGGTGGCCGAGCGGGGTCAGGAAGGTGTCGACCATCCGGGGGTAGTCCCCGGTGGCCCACATGGCGCGGTGGCGTGCCTTGAGCTCGGTGTCGCTGATGGTGGCGGTCATCGGGTCCTCCCTCGGTGTGGTGCAGCCGAGGGTGCTCGCCGGGACCGGCCGGCACATCGGGCGAACGCCCCATCCGGTGCCCGCCCCCGTGCGCGGGCACCGGAGGGGTGCTGCCCTCAGTTCCCGCTGGCGAAGGCGCTGTCGAAGGCGGCGGCCGGCGGGTCGAAGGCCAGCCGCCGGACGAACTCCAGCGCCTCGGGTGCCCCCACCAGCCGGTCCATCCCGGCGTCCTCCCACTCGACCGAGATCGGGCCGGTGTAGCCGATGGTGTTCAGCATCCGGAAGCAGGCCTCCCACGGGACGTCGCCGTGGCCGGTGGAGACGAAGTCCCAGCCGCGCCGCGGGTCGGCCCAGGGCAGGTGCGACCCCATCCGGCCGTTGCGCCCGTTGCCGACCTGGCGCTTCGCGTCCTTGCAGTCGACGTGGTAGATCCGGTCCTTGAAGTCCCAGAGGAAGCCGACCGGGTCCAGGTCCTGCCAGACGAAGTGGCTGGGGTCCCAGTTGAGCCCGAAGGCCTCCCGGTGTCCGATCGCCTCCAGGGTGCGCACCGTCGTCCAGTAGTCGTAGGCGATCTCCGACGGGTGCACCTCGTGCGCGAACCGCACGCCGACGGAGTCGAAGACGTCCAGGACCGGGTTCCAGCGGGCGGCGAAGTCGGCGTAGCCCTCGTCGATCATCGACTCGGGCACCGGCGGGAACATCGCCACCGTCTTCCAGATCTTCGAGCCGGTGAAGCCGACGACGACGTCGACGCCCAGTGCCCGGGCGGCCCGCGCGGTCGCCTTCATCTCCTCCGCGGCCCGCTGCCGCACACCCTCCGGGTCACCGTCGCCCCAGACGCGCGGGTGCACCATGCCGCGGTGCCGCTCGTCGATCGGGTCGTCGCAGACCGCCTGGCCGTTGAGGTGGTTGGAGATGGCGAACACCTGCAGCCCGTGCCGTTCCAGCTGGTCCAGCTTCTCCTTGACGTAGGCCGGGTCCTCGGCGGCCCGGACGACGTCGAGGTGGTCGCCCCAGCAGGCGATCTCCAGGCCGTCGTAGCCCCACCCGGAGGCCAGCCGGCACACCTCCTCGAACGGCAGGTCGGCCCACTGGCCGGTGAACAGCGTGACGGGACGGGGCATCAGGAGAGGTCCTTTCGTTCGTTCGGCTCTTCGGCCTCGTCCAGGGGACCGCCGCGAGCCTGCGAGTGGTGGGGAGGACGAGGTCCTTCGTCCTGAGCGGCGTGGGTGGGGATCTCGGTCCAGGTCGAGCGGTCGGCGGCGCTGCGCTCCACGGCGTCCAGCACCCGCTGCACCTGCAGGCCGTCGGCGAAGGACGGCGTCGGCTGCTCCCCCGCGGCCAGCGCGGTGACCAGGTCGACGACCTGGTGGGTGAAGCCGTGCTCGTAGCCCAGCCCGTGACCGGCCGGCCACCAGGCGCCGACGTAGGGGTGCTCGGGCTCGGTGACGACGATCCGGCGGAAGCCGGCCGTGGCCGCGGGTTCCCCGCCGTCGAAGAAGTGCAGGACGTTCATGTCCTCGAAGTCGAAGGCCAGGCTGCCGGCCGAGCCGTTCACCTCGATCCGGATGGCGTTCTTCCGGCCGAGCGCGAACCGGGTGGCCTCGAAGGTGCCCAGCGCTCCCCCGGTGAACCGGCCCAGGAAGACGGCGGCGTCGTCGACGGTGACCTCGCCCATCCCCTCGCCGCCGACCCCGCCGAGCTTGCCGCTGCTGGCCGGCAGCGGCCGCTTGGCCACGAACGTCTCCAGCAGCGCGCTGACGCCGGTGAGCGTCTGCCCGGTGATGAACTGGGTCAGGTCGACGATGTGCGCGCCGATGTCGCCCAGCGCGCCGGACCCGGCCTTGTCCTTCTCCAGCCGCCAGGACATCGGCGACGCGGGGTCGGCGATCCAGTCCTGCAGGTACTGGGCGCGCACGTGCCGGATCTGGCCCAGCCGCCCCTCGGCGACCAGCTGCCGGGCGAGGGTGATGGCCGGCACCCGCCGGTAGGTGAAGCCGACCATCGCCCGCACCCCGGAGTCGGCGGCCCGCTCGGCGGCCTCGGCCATCGCCTCGGCCTCGGCCACGGAGTTGGCCATCGGCTTCTCGCACAGCACGTGCTTGCCGGCCGCCAGGGCGGCGATCGCCATCTCGGCGTGGGTGTGGCCGGGGGTGCAGATGTCGACCAGGTCGACGTCGGGCCGCTCCAGGACCCGGCGCCAGTCGGTCTCGGTGTCGGCCCAGCCGAGCCGGGCGGCCGCGGCGGTGACCCCGGCGGGGTCGCGGCCGGCGAGCACGGTGAGCTCCGGGGTGAGCGGCAGGTCGAAGAACCGCGGCGCGGTGCGCCAGGCGTGGGAGTGCGCCGCGCCCATGAAGGCGTGGCCGATCATTCCGACGCGCAGCGCCGGCCGGGCAGGGAGGGTCATCGCAGGCTCCAGGGGTGGGACCGGTGCCGCCGCTGACCGGAGGGGGTCAGCGGCGGCACCGGGCGTGCGGTCAGGACTCGAACGCGTCGTCGATGTACTGGTCGACGTTCTCGGCCGTGACGACCGGCGCGTTCAGCACGATCTCCCGCGGGACCTCCTGGGACACCAGGTCCGACATGCTCTTGCCCTGGGCGACCAGGCGGGCGAGCGCGATGCCGTCGGCGGCCTGCGTCGCCGGGTAGATGACGGTCGCCTCGAGCACCGACTCGCCGGACTGGATGTCCCGCATGGCGTTGGCCGAGCCGGCCCCGCCGACCATGAAGAACTCGTCGCGACCGGCGTTGTTGATCGCGGCCAGGACGCCGACGCCCTGGTCGTCGTCGTGGTTCCACAGCGCGTCGATCTGCGGCGCGGCCTGCAGCAGGTTCGCCGCCGCCTCCTCACCGGACTCGACGGTGAACTCCGCGGCCACCCGGTTGTCGACGTCCAGGCCGCAGTCGGCCAGGGCGTCGGCGAAGCCCTGGCTGCGCTCCTGGGTCAGCGGCAGCGAGTCGATGCCGGCGATCTCGGCGACGACGGCGTCGGGCTGGTCGCCCAGCCGCGAGCAGACGTAGGTGCCGGCGGAGACGCCCATCCCGTAGTTGTCGCCCAGGACGGTGGCCCGGGCGGCGAAGGGGCTGGAGAACTCGCGGTCCACGTTGATCACCGGGATGCCGGCCTCCATCGCCCGCAGCGCCACCGGGGTCAGCGCGGCGCCGTCGAAGGGCAGCAGGACGATCGCGTCGACGCCCTCGTTGATGAAGGTCTCCACCTGGGCGATCTGGGTGCTGACGTCGTTGGTGCCCTCGGCGACGACCAGCTCGACGTCCTCGTGGCGGTCCGCCTCGGCCTGGGCGGCGTTGCTGATGCCGGCCATCCAGCCGTGGTCGGCGGCCGGTGCGGAGAAGCCGATCCGCACCGTCTCACCGGTCTCGTCGTTGGAGCTGGCGACGACGTCGCCGCCCTCGTCGGAGCCCGAGCTCTCCGGGGTGTTGCTGGTGCAGCCGGTCACCAGGGCACCGGCCCCGACCACGCAGACGGCGGTGGACAGCAGGCGACCGTACGGACGCTGCCTCGTTGCAGACATGTTCTCTCCTCGCAGATCGCCGTCCTGGCCGCACAGCCAGGAGTCGGGGTGTTCGGTGTGGTGCGCCGCCGGCCGGACGGGCTGGCCGACGGTGGTGCTGATCCCGCGGCGCGGCGGGACGCCGCTGCAGGCTCAGGTCGGGAGGGGCTCACGCCGGCGGGCGACCGCCGGAGTCACCGGGGCGGGCCCCGGCCGGACCGCCGGCGGCGGCCGACCCGCCGGGCAGGGCACCGGTCGGGTTGCCGGGGGCGGCGGCACCGCTGCCCCCGCCCCCGCGGGCCTTCTTCCGCGGCCGGGCACCGCCGGCGGCCAGCCGCTGCTGCAGCAGGACGGCGAGCACGATGATCACGCCGCGGGCCACGGCCTGCGCCGAGCTGGACAGGTTGTTCAGCGTGAAGACGTTGCCGAGCGTGGTGAAGATCAGCACGCCGAGCACCGTGCCGACGATGGTGCCGCGCCCACCGACCAGCAGCGTCCCGCCGATGACGACGGCGGCGATCGCGTCCAGCTCCAGCAGGGTGCCGTGGGTGGAGCTGCCGGTCGTCGTCCGGGCCATCAGCATGACCGCGGCGATGCCGCAGGTGACCCCGGAGAGCACGTAGAGCCAGACGGTGTGCCGCTGCACCCGGATGCCGGCCAGCCGGGCGGCCTCGGCGTTGCCGCCGACGGCGAAGGTGCGGCGGCCGAAGGTGGTGCGGTTGAGCAGCACCCAGCCGGCCGCGGCGACCAGCGCGAAGATGATCACCAGGGTCGGGATGCCGAGGACGTCGCCGCCGAAGAACTCGATGAAGCTCCGGTCCTGGACGATCTGGGTCCGCCGGTTGGCGAGGATCTCCGCCAGGCCCCGGGCGGCCGCGAGCATCGCCAGGGTGGCGATGAAGGCGACCAGCTTCCCGTAGGCGATGACGACCCCGTTGATCAGCCCGGCCCCGGCGCCCACCGCGATCGCGGTGAACACCATGACGATCCAGTGGAAGTCCGCGGCCATCTGCTGGGTGGCCAGGGTGGTCGCCCAGACCGAGGAGAGCGCGACCAGCGCTCCCACCGACAGGTCGATCCCGCCGCCGATGATCACGAACGTCATCCCGACGCTGACCACGCCGACGACGGCGGCCAGCCGCAGGATCGTCAGGACGTTGTCCACGTCGACGAAGCGGCCGGGCGCGGTGAGGGCGCCGACGACGCAGAGCAGCAGCAGGGCCACGACCAGCCCGAGGTTGCGGCCCAGCGGTCCGGCCAGCAGGCCGGGGCCCTTGCCGCCCCCGTCGGAGGTGCCGCTGGCGCTGCCCGCCGGTGGTGTCGCAGTGGTGGTCTCGCTCATCACGCCACGTCCCCTTCACGGGCGGCGCCCGGGACCGGGGCCGCGCCTTCCATGACCAGGTCGAGCACCCGGTGCTCGTCGAGCTCGTCGGCCCGGCCGCGGGCGACGATCGCGCCGTCGGCGACCACCAGCACGTGGTCGGCCAGGCCGAGGACCTCCGGGATCTCGCTGGAGACGACGACGACGGCGACGCCGCGGTCGGCCAGCTCCCGGATCAGTGCGTAGATCTCCGATCGGGCGCCCACGTCCACGCCCCGGGTGGGCTCGTCGAGCAGCAGCACCCGGCAGTCGCGCAGCAGCCACCGGGCCAGCACGACCTTCTGCTGGTTGCCACCGGACAGGGTGCGGACCTCGCGCTCGACGTCGACCGGCCGAAGGTCCAGCGCCTCGGCCTGGTCCCGGGCGGCCTGCTTCTCCGCCCCGCCGGACAGCAGGCCACCGCGGGCGAACCGGGCCAGGCTGGAGAGCGTGATGTTGCGGTAGATCGGCTCGGTCAGCAGCAGGCCCTGGCTCTTGCGCTCCTCCGGCGCCAGGCCGATCCCGGCGTCGACGGCGGCGGCCACGTTCCCCGGCCGCAACCGGCGTCCGGCGATCTGCACCGTGCCGGTGGTGGCCTTGCGGGCGCCGTAGACGGTCTCGAGGATCTCCGACCGGCCGGAGCCGACGAGCCCGGCCAGGCCGAGCACCTCCCCCGGCCGGACGACGAAGGAGACGTCGCTGAACGTGCCGGCCAGGGAGAGGTCCTGCACCTCCAGCACCGGCTCGGCGGCCTGGCCGGGGAACTCACGGCGGGTCGGGAAGACGTACTCGATCGTCCGGCCGGTCATCAGCGTGATGACCTCCCGGGTGGAGGTGTCGGCCGCCGGCAGCCCGGTGGCGACCGTCCGGCCGTCCTTGAGCACCGTGATCCGGTCACCGACCTCGCGGATCTCCTCCAGCCGGTGGGAGATGTAGACGACGGCGACCCCCTCGGCGGTGAGGTCGCGGATGACCTGGAAGAGGTGCTCCACCTCCTCGCTGTCGAGCACCGCCGAGGGCTCGTCCATCACGATCAGGCGGGCGTCCTGGGACAGCGCCCGGGCCATGCTGACCATCTGCTGACTGGCCGCCGACAACGAGCCGACCTCGGCGGTGGGCCGGATCTCCGGGTGCCCCAGCCGGGCCAGCAGCTCCCCGGCGGCCCGGTTCGCCTGCGCCGGGCGGGTGATCCCGAGGTGGGACCGCTCCCGGCCCAGGAACACGTTGTCCGAGACGGTCAGCCCGGCCACCAGGTCGAGCTCCTGGTAGATGGTCGCGATGCCCAGCGACATCGCCGCCTGCGGATCGCCGAGGGTCACCTGCTGGCCGTCCCAGCTGATCCGGCCCTCGTCGGGCTGGTGCGCGCCGGCCAGCACCTTGATCAGGGTCGACTTGCCCGCGCCGTTCTGGCCGAGCAGGCAGTGCACCTCGCCGGCCCGGACGTCGAGGTCGACGCCGTCGAGGGCCCGGACGCCGGGGAACTGCTTGACGATGCCGTGCATCTCCAGCAGCGGTGCCGCCGACGGCGCGCTCACGCGGAGCCCTCGTGCCAGGCGGTCGGGACGCCGGTCATGCCACCAACTCCAGACTTATGCTCAGCTCTGAACAGAAGTACGTCAGGCGGCACACTATGTCCGGCGTCACAGAGGGGTCAAGGGGCCGCCGCAGCGTTACCGAACCGCAATCGCGGCAGGGCAGCCGGGAGCCCGGCACGTCCGCATGGCGACGGACTGCCCGGGGGACGGACCCGCAGATCAGCGGGCGGTCGGGGCCCCTGCACCGGCGCGCGCCACCTGGTAGGCGGCGTCCTCGTCCAGGAAGCCCTCGATCGCCATCAGGGCCGCACCCAGCCGCCCGGACAGGTCGGGGGCAGCGCTCACCGAGATGTCCAGGGCGCGCGCGGCCAGCGGGAGAGACCGGCCGTAGACGGCCTCCCGGATGCCGGCCAGCAGCGGCGGCCCGGCCTGGGCGACCCCCCCGGTCATCACGATCCGGTGCGGGTTGAAGAAGTTCACCAGGCTGGCGAGGACGGTGCCGATGGTCCGCCCGGCGTTGCGGACGAGCTCCAGGGCCGGCCCGTCACCGTGCGCGGCCAGCTGCACCAGCTCGCGCGTCGTCGTCACCGGCAGCCCGGCCGCCAGCGCGTCGCGGAGCAGGGCGCCGCCACCGGCGATCGCCTCCAGGCAGTTCTCGTTGCCGCACCGGCAGAGCACCGGCACCCCGTGCGGCGGCGGCACGGAGATGTGCCCGATGTCGCCGGCGCTCCCCTGCGCGCCGCGGTACACCTGGCCGTCGACGACGATGCCGCAGCCGATGCCGGTGCCGACCTTGATCACCAGGACGTCCTCGGTCGACCCGGCGATGCCCATCTCGCCCAGCGCCATGACGTTCACGTCGTTGTCGGCGAAGACCGGGCAGTCGTACCGGCCGAACGCGCTGGGGATCGGGTGGTCGTGCCAGCCGGGCATGATCGGCGGGTGCACCGGCCGGCCGGTGGAGAACTCCACCGGACCGGGGACGCCGACCCCGACGGCGCACACGTCGGCCGGGGTCAGGCCCGCCTCGGCCAGCACCACCTGGGCCAGCCGGTCGACCTCGGCCAGCACCGCCTCGGGCCCGTCGGCGATGTCGATCGGGTGGCCGACGGTGGCCAGGATCTCCGCCGACAGGTCGGTGACCGCGACGTCGACGCTGGTCACCCCCAGGTCGACGGCGAGCACGCACCCGGCCCGGCTGTTGAACCGCAGCAGCGTCGGCGGCCGCCCCCCGGTGCTCCAGCCGCGGCCGCCCTCCTCGAGCAGGTTGGCCGCGATCAGCTGGTCGACCCGGGCGCTGACCGTGTTCCGCGACGAGCCGGTCAGCGCGACCAGCTCGGCACGGCTCCGTGCCCGTCCGGTGCGCACGTGGTGCAGCAGCGCGCTGGCGGAGGCGGAGGTGGTGGCCACGACCTCATGGTGGCACGCGCGGCGGCCACCTGACGGAGGTCGTCGTGCGCGCACCGTGACAGCAGCGCTCCCGGGGTCAGGGCAGCGTCCGCACGGCCTCCAGCCGCTGGGTGAAGTGGGTGGCCAGCGCGTCGGCGACCCGCTGCACGCACAGCTCGCCGATGGCCGTCGACAGCCCGTGCGGGTCGCCCATGATCCCGGTCTCGGAGATGGCCCGGACGCCGCCGGTGAACATCCGCTGCAGGAAGGCGTCGTCGACCGGCCCGCTGTACCCGCGGACCAGCCGCTCGGTGCGCACCTGCCCGGGGCGCAGGTGCGCGTAGACGGAGGACTCCGCGACGTCGGCATGACCGCCCACCCCGTCGGGGTCCCCGCCGGCGTCGGCGACGGCGGACCGCCAGATGTCGACCAGGCCGAGGAGGTCGGAGTAGACGACCACCCGGCAGTCCGGCCCCACGGCGGCGTCCAGCCGCTGGGCCATCTCGGCCAGCGGCGCGAAGTTCCCGCCGTGGGCGGAGAAGCAGAGGATCGACCGGAAGCCGTGCGCGGCGAGGCTCTGGCAGTAGTCGGTGTAGACGGCCTCGAAGGTCTCCGGGCGCAGGCTGATCGTGCCGGCGAAGCCCATGTGGTGCGGCGAGACGCCCACCCGGATGGTGGGGGCGACCAGCGCCGTCCCCAGTCGCTGTGCCAGCTCGACCGCCAGCCGGTCGGCGTGCACCGCGTCCACGTCCAGCGGCAGGTGCGGGCCGTGCTGCTCCACCGCACCGCACGGCACGATGACGTCGCACCGCCCGTCCGCGAGCGCGGCCTGCACCTCTTCGAAGGTCATCGTCTCGAGCAGCACGTCGTCTCCTGGGGTCTCGTCGGGAACGGGCTCACGCGGTGACCTGGACGACGGCCTCGATCTCCACCGCGATGTCGAACGGGAGCTCGGCCATGCCGACCGCCGACCGGGCGCCCCGGCCGGCGTCGCCCAGCACGTCGACGAGGAGGTCCGAGCAGCCGTCGATCACGGCGGGCGTGCGGTTGAAGCCGGGCCGGCAGTTGACCATCCCGAAGAGCTTGACCACCTGCCGCACCCGGCCGAGGTCGCCCAGCTCGGCGCGCAGCGCGGCGAGCAGCTGCAGGCCGGTGAGCCGGGCGGCCTCCCGGGCGGTGTCCAGGTCGAGCCCGCCGTCGCCGACCTTGCCGGTGACCAGCGTGCCGTCGGGCCGGACCGGGCCGGTGCCGGAGAGGAAGAGCAGGTCCCCGGCGGCCATGGCCGGCAGGTAGTTGCCGCCCGGCCCCATCGGGGTGGGCAGCTCGATCCCGAGGTCGCGGAGCCGTGCGTCGACGTCCATGCCCGCATCCTGGCCTGCGGCGGCCCGGAGCGGGAGCCCTCGGGCGCGACGGGCTGGGAACATGACCGGGTGCTGCTCGCCGACGTCCTCACCGTGTCCACCGCGGTCACGGCCACCCGGTCCCGGACCGCCAAGGCCGCGGCCATCGCCGGGCTGCTGCGGGCCGCCGGGCCGGAGCAGGTCGTGCCGGTCACCGGGTGGCTGGCCGGGGAACCCCGCCAGGGGCGGCTCGGGGTCGGCTGGCGCACCCTGTCCCGGCTGGGCGGCGGCACCGCGGAGGCGCCGACGCTGACCGTCCCGGCCGTCGACTCGGCGCTGACCGAGCTGGCCGGGACGACGGGGGCCGGGTCCGCGGCGCGGCGCGACGCCGTGCTGGGCGCGCTGCTCGACGCGGCCACCCCGGAGGAGCAGCGGTTCCTGGTCCGGCTGCTCACCGGCGAGCTCCGGCAGGGCGCGCTGGAGGGCGTCGTGCTCGATGCGGTCGCCGCCGCGGCGGAGGTCCCGGCCGCCGTCGTCCGCCGGGCGTTCATGCTCTCCGGCCGGCTGCCGGAGACGGCCGCGCTCGCGCTGACCGGCGGGGTGGCGGCGCTGGAGGCGGTGCGGCTGGAGGTGGGCCGCCCGGTGCGGCCGATGCTGGCGAGCCCCGGGTCGTCGCTGGACGCGGCGCTCGCCGACCTCGGCGCCGAGGTGACCGTGGAGTTCAAGCTGGACGGTGCCCGGATCCAGGTGCACCGGGACGGCGACGTCGTCCGGGTGTGGACCCGGTCGCTGCGGGAGGTGACCGACGGTGTGCCGGAGCTGGTGGAGCGGGTCCGGGCGCTGCCCTGTGACACCGCCGTGCTCGACGGGGAGACCCTCGCGCTGGACGACGACGGCCGGCCGCGCGCCTTCCAGGACACGATGAGCCGCTTCGGCAGCGACAGCGCCGACGCCGGCGTGCTGCTCAGCCCGTTCCTGTTCGACGTGCTCCACCTGGAGGGCCGGGACCTGCTGGACGAGCCGCTGGCGGTGCGGCTGGACGCGCTGGCCGGGCTGCTGGCCGACGACGCGCACGCGGCGCTGCGGATGCCCGGGGTGCGCCGGCCGACCCCGGAGCAGGCGGCCGGCGTCCTCGACGACGCGCTGACCGCCGGCCACGAGGGCGTGGTGGTGAAGGCGCTGGACGCGCCCTACGCCGCCGGCCGACGCGGCAAGGCGTGGCAGAAGGTCAAGCCGGTGCACACCCTCGACCTGGTCGTGCTCGGCGCCGAGTGGGGCTACGGACGGCGCGCGGGATCGCTGTCCAACATCCACCTGGGAGCCCGGGACCCCGACGGCGGCGGGCCGGTGATGGTCGGCAAGACGTTCAAGGGGATGACCGACGAGCTGCTGGCCTGGCAGACCCGGACGTTCCCCGGGCACGCCGCCGAGCACCCCGACTGGGGCGTGCTGCTGCGTCCCGATCTGGTGGTCGAGATCGCGGTGGACGGCGCCCAGCGCAGCACCCGCTACCCCGGCGGCGTGGCCCTGCGGTTCGCCCGGGTGCTGCGCTACCGCCCGGACAAGTCCCCGGCGGAGGCCGACACGATCGACGCGGTGCGGGCGCTGCTCGCCGGTGGGCCGACGGCCGACTGACCGGCCCGGTCCGCCGGGGGCGCGGTCAGCGGCGGTGCCAGTGGACGGCGCCGGCAGCGGACAGCGCGAGGACGAGCATCGACAGCCCGGCGCTCCGGTCCGCCACGTCCCCGCCGCGCCGACCGACCAGGACGGCGGCCCCGTCCAGCGCGGTGAGCAGCAGGGTGACCTCCGTGGTGCGCCGGGCCTGGGGCACGGGGGTGACCAGCAGCGCCGCGCCCATCGCGATGTTCCGGGCGGCGATCAGCCGGACCAGCAGCGGCAGGGCGACGTCGGTGCGCGTGGCGCGCTCGTCGACCCCCAGCACCCGGGTGATCGCCCGCGGGGCGAAGAGGGCACCGGTGCCCAGCCAGATCGACAGCGTCCCGATGCTCTTGCGGGTCACGTCCCAGTTCCACGTCATGACCGGCTGGTGCCCGGCTGCCCGGCCCGCCAACCGGTCGCCACCAGGACCACCACGAACGCCAGGTACGGCAGCGTGGCCGTGCTGGCCACGAAGTCGCTGACGGTGGCGACGGCGAAGGCACCGACGTCGGGTGAGTCCAGCGGCCCGAGCACCCGGTCGGCGCCCAGGGCGGCGACCGACGCCGGGATCGTCAGCAGCGCCGAGACCGCTCCCCCGGTGACCACCCCGGCCAGCACCGTGCCCGGCGCGCGCCGCACCGCCCGCACCGCCAGCGCGGAGCCACGCCGCAGTGCACCGGACGGGCTCAGCCGCCCGCCGTCGAGCAGGCCCGCCACCGCCCCGGTGACCCAGAGCTGGGCGACCAGACCGGTGAGGAAGCCGAGGACGTCGACGACCAGCGCGGCGCTCAGCCGCGGGTCGTCCCAGACCGCCACCTGGCGCAGCACGTCGGGGACGGCGTTGACCGCAGCGGCGGCCGCGGCGGCGAGGAAGGCCGCCGGGGCGTGCCGGCGCAGCAGCCGCAGCGCCGTGCGGAGGGTGCCGACCGTCCCCGGTGCTGGGCTGTCCCCGGTCACGACCGGGTGGCGACGAGGCCGGTCCAGCAGCCGGCCAGCCGGTCCTCCTGGGCGGTGACGGTCAGCCCGGCGGCCCGGCAGGCCGCGGCGAGTGCCTCCGGGGTGGGCCGGTCGCCGTCGGCCGGGTGCCGGGAGACGGCGCGGAGCGGCCGGCTGTCGATGAACCGGGCGGTCATCTCGCAGGAGTAGAACCGGCCGCCGGGCCGCAGCACCCGCGCGACCTCGGCCACCACCGCCCGCCAGTCCTCGGTGTGGTGCAGCACGTGGTAACCGAACACCGCGTCGTAGGAGGCGTCCGCGGCGCTCAGCCGGGTCGCGTCGCCCTGGTCGACCTGCACCCGGCCGCCGAGGTCGCGCACCGCCGCGCGGCAGTCGGCCACGCTGGCGGGGAAGAGCTCGATCCCGTCGGCGTGCGCGGCACCGAAGGTGTCCACCGCCGACCGCAGCCCGGTGCCGCGCCGGCCGGTGCCCAGCTCCAGCACCCGGCCGTCGAGCACGGGGCCGCCGAGCCGCCGCAGCAGCCGGGCCTCGATGCGGGCCTGGACCAGCGCGCGCAGGCGGGCGTCGACCCACCACCGGGTGCCGTCGACGAAGGTGGGCGGGACGCCCGGCGCCCGGCCGCTGGGTGCGGTGGCCGGGCCGGACGAGGGGTGTTCGGAGAGGTCACGCACGCCAGCCGGTGTGCCCGCCGGGGACCAGGCGAAACGAGACGTCCCCGTCGACGGCCCGCCCGGGACCAGGCGGAGTGGCACGGCGTCCCGCTGACGGACCACCCAGGCCCCGGCGGATCGCGGCGCCCCCGCCGACGGATCACCCGCGACCGGCTGGACTCGCACGGCAGCCACGACGGCCCGGCCGGTCGCCGGCGGCGGTCAGCTCCCGCGGGTGCCGGCGTGCCGGCGCCGGCCCCCGCGCGCCGTCGAACCCGGGTCCGCCAGGAGGAGCAGCGCGCCGATGCCGACGGGCAGCCACAGGCTGACCAACCGGTAGACCAGCACGGCCGGCACCGCCTGGCTGGCCGGCAGGCCGGCGGCGACCAGCGCCGAGGCGAGCGCCGCCTCGACCACACCGATGCCGCCCGGGGTGAGCCGCGCGGAGGAGACCAGCGCGCCGGCGGCCCAGGCGAGCAGCAGCCCCTGCCACGGGATCGGCGCGCCGACGGCCACGAGGGCCAGTGCCAGGCCCGCGACGTCCAGCACCCAGTTGGCGAGCGCGAACAGGCCGGCGGCGGTCGCGGTGCCGAAGGACAGCCGGAAGGCGCCCAGCGAGGTCAGCAGCTCGTCGATCCGCCGGCCGACGTCCCGTTCGCGCAGCGACCGGACCCATCGGGCGAGCGCCGTGACGACGCCGGTGGCGAACCGGACGACGACGGTGCGCGACCGCTCGTGCCGGAGCACCAGCACCAGGCCCAGCACCGGCACGACCCCGGCCGCGGTGGCGAAGAAGGCGCCGAGCGCACCCCACAACGACCCGGTCGCCGCGGACCCCACGGCCAGGACGACCGCCAGCGTCGCCGTGGCCGCGATCCCGGAGACCGCCAGCGCCCAGCCCACGAGTGCCGGGCTGTTGCCCAGCGCGTGCAGCCGGCGGTAGGTGTACGCCGCGCTCGCCGGGGCGCCGGCGACCGGCACCGTCGAGGCGATGGTGTTGCCCGCGTAGATGGTGACCGTGGCGTGCCGCAGCGGGACGTCACCGCCGCCGGCGCGCACCAGACCGCGCTGCTGCAGGGCGAGGAAGTGGAGGGAGAGCAGCTGGCTCAGGGCGGCGAGGACCACCCACGACCAGGCGATGCCGACCAGACCGTCCCACCACTCGGCGATCCGGTCCCGGAAGACGACGACCGCCGCACCGGCGGCGACGAGCAGGACGCCCCGCAGCACCAGGTTGCGCACCCGCCGGCGAGCGCGGCGGCGGCCGGTCGGTGACGCGCCGGAGGGCGGGCCCTGCGCCTGCGACGCCCCCGACTCCCCGCCTCCGCTCACCCACACATGGTGGCCGTCACCTGCTGTCGCGTGCACAGCAGGGTCGGGTCTCGACCGGGCGAGTGGCCCCGGTCACGCGCCGCCGGCACGGTCGCGCGCCCCGTCGCGACGCCGGCTCAGGACGGCGGCGGGCGTCGGGACCGTGCCGGCTCTCCCGGCCGATCAGCCGCCCGGTAGCGGGCAGCCGATCCGGCGGTCAGGCCCCGCTGACCAGGTCCGGGGTGAACTGGGCCCGCGCCGCGGCGATCCCCGCGTCGACCTCCTCCTCGGTCGCGGTGCCGCCGGCGCGGACCGCCTCGGCCCAGGCGTCGATCGACCGCGCAGCGGCCTGCTGCCCCGCCAGCGTGTTCTCCCAGGCGGCCGGGTCGTCGACGACGTCCCCGCGGAGGAAACCGGCCAGCCCCAGGACGGCGACGTCCCAGCCGGGGCCGACGTAGAGCGCCCCGGCCCCGCTGCCGACGAACTCGACCGGCACGGTGTGCTCGAGCTCCAGGAGGGTGCCGCCGCCGCGCTCGGACAGCCGCACCTCGACGATGCTGACCGGCCCACCCCAGGTGACGGTGAGCCGGCGCGGCGGCTCACAGCCCTGGACCTCGCCCTCGGCGTTCCCCTCGACGGCGAACGCTCCCCCGGGGCGGAGGTCCCCGGTGACCGGGGCGAACCAGCGGGCCAGCCGCTCGGGGTCGGTCAGCGCGCTCCACACGTCCGGCACGGCCGCGTCGTAGCTGCGCCGGACCAGCGCGGAGACCAGTTCAGTGCCGTCGGGCTCCCGCCGTGACACGACCCGCTCCGCCGCCGCCAACTCGTCCAGGACGTTCCTCATGCGCACTCCTCGGTGTCGGCCGCCGTCCCCTGCCGGGACGGCGACGCCTGGTCCCCGTGGTCTCGTGCGCGCACCCCACGCCGCAGCTCGGTGTCCAGCGCGTCCAGGTGCTGGTCCCAGAAGCGACGGAACTGGTCGAACCAGACGTCGACCTCCCGCAGCGGCGTCGGGTCGACGGCGTAGAACCGCCGGGCGCCCTCGGCCCGCACCCGGGCGAAGCCGCTGTCCCGCAGCACCCGCAGGTGCTGGGAGACCGCCGGCTGCGAGATGCCGAACTCCTCCTGGACGACCGCGGCCAGCGCACCGGAGGCCTGCTCGCCGGAGGCGAGCAGCTCCAGGATGCGCCGGCGAACCGGGTCGCCGAGGACGTCGAACGCGTGCACGTCGACGAAGCTACAGCTGTCGCTTATATAAGGCCAGGGTTAACTGAATCGTCAGGCGGAGGCGACCTTCGGGGCGACCTCGGTGCCCAGCAGCTCGATGCCGCGCAGCAGGTCGGCGTGCGCCAGCCGCGGGTTGGTCATCTGCAGCGAGATCCGGTCGACGCCGCCGAGCTGCCCGGAGATCCGGACCAGCTTCTCGGCCACCGTGTCCGGGTCGCCCATGAAGAAGGCCCCGTTCGGCCCGCTCGTGGCGTCGAACTGCGCCCGGGACGGCGGGGAGAAGCCGCGCTCGCGGGAGATCTTGGCGAACATCTCGTGCCAGCCCGGGTAGATCGTGTCCGCCGCGACCTGGTCGCTGTCGGCGACGAAGCCGAACACGTGCAGCCCCACCTGGAGCTTCTCGGGCGCGTGCCCGGCCTGCGCACCGGCGCGGCGGTAGAGGTCGATGAGCGGTGCGAACTGGCGGGGCTCGCCACCGATGATCGCCACCATGAGCGGCAGGCCGAGCAGACCGGCCCGGGCGAAGGACTCCGGGCTGCCACCGACGCCGACCCAGATCGGCAGCGGGTCCTGCAGCGGCCGCGGGTAGACCCCCTGCCCGGTCAGCGCCGGGCGGTGCCGGCCGGACCAGGTGACCTGCTCGGAGTCGCGGATCTGCAGCAGCAGGTCGAGCTTCTCGGTGAAGAGGGTGTCGTAGTCGCCCAGCGAGAGGCCGAACAGCGGGAATGCCTCGGTGAACGAGCCGCGCCCGACCACCAGGTCGATCCGGCCCTTGGCGATCAGGTCGAGGGTGGCGAACTGCTGGAAGACCCGCACGGGGTCGGCGGCGCTCAGCACGGTGACCGCGCTGCCCAGCCGGATCCGGGAGGTCCGCGCGGCGGCGGCCGCCAGGATGATCGCCGGTGCGGAGTCGTAGTACTCGCTGCGGTGGTGCTCACCGATCCCGAAGGAGTACAGCCCCACGCGGTCGGCGAGCTCGATCTCCTCGAGCAGGTCCGCCATCCGCTCCTCCGGGCCGACGAGGCGCTCCGTGGTGGGGTCGGTCACCGCTGCGACGAAGCTGTCGACACCGAGGTGCATGGGGTCCTCCTGGGGCTCGGGGACGACGAGGGGCGCCGTCCGTCAAGCGCTCAACCACCGGTCGACCCCGATCGTTCCCCGCCGGACCTCCCCGGCGTCCCGAGACCGGGTAGACACGGCGCATGACCGACCACGCCGACGCCCGGCTCCCCCGCCCGGCGGACACCGCCCACCTGGACCAGCTGCGGGCGGCCACCGACCGCGCGGCCGCCACCGCCCAGCCGCTCGCCTCGGCACACGACGGCGCACCCGAGGAGCTGCTCGCGCGGGCCGAGCAGGCGATCGAGGCGGCCTCGGCGGACCTGCTGGGGCTCAGCCACGACCTGCACGCCCACCCCGAGGAGGGCTATGAGGAGCACCGCTCGGCCCGGGCGGTCGCCGACCTGCTTGCCCGGTGCGGGATCGAGGCGGAGGTCGGGGTGTCCGGGCTGGAGACCGCGCTGCGGGCGAGCACCGGCAGCGGCGGTCCGACGGTGGCGGTGCTGGCCGAGTACGACGCCCTGCCCGGCATCGGCCACGGCTGCGGCCACAACGTCATCTGCGCCGCCGCCGTCGGCGCGTTCCTCGGCCTGGCCGCCGTGCTCGCCGACGGCGCGGTCCCCGGGACGGCGCTGCTGCTGGGCACCCCGGCCGAGGAGGGCGGCGGCGGCAAGGAGCTGATGGCCCGCGCCGGGGCGTTCGACGGCGTGGACGCCGTGGTGATGCTGCACCCCTTCTCCTACGACGCCGCGGTGCAGCCCTTCCTCGGCCGCCGCCAGCTGCGGGTCACCTGCACCGGCATCGCCGCGCACGCCTCCGCCCAGCCGTTCATGGGCCGCAACGCCCTGGACGCCGTGGTCGCCGGCTACACCGGCGTGGCGATGCTGCGCCAGCACATCCCGGACACCGACCGGGTCCACGGCGTGATCACCGACGGCGGCCAGCGGCCCAACGTCGTCCCGGAGACGGCCGAGGCGCTGTACTACGTGCGCTCGGCGACCCCGGAGACGCTGGCCGACCTCAGCCGGCGGGTGGAGGCGGTCATGGCCGCCGCGGCGGCGATGACCGGCTGCGGGTACGAGCTGCACTGGGACGAGCTGCCGGCCTACCTGCCGATCCGGGCCAACCTCGAGCTCGCCGCCCGGTGGACCCGCCACCAGGCGCGCCGCGGCCGCACCGCCCTCCCGCCCGGGGTGACCCCGGCGTCGCTCGCCGGGTCGACCGACCTGGGGAACGTGAGCGTCCGGGTGCCCTCGATCCACCCGATGATCGCCATCGCCGACCCGGACACCTCCATGCACACCACCGGCTTCGCGACCGCCGCCGCCTCCCCGGCCGGCGACCGGGCGGTGCTGGACGGCGCGGTGGGCCTGGCGCTCACCGCGCTGGACGCCCTGGTCGACCCGGCCGTGCTGGCCGCGGCGCGAGCCGAGTTCGAGGCGGCCGGCGGCGTCCTGGAGCTGTCGGACCTGCTGGGCTGAGGGCGGGAGCTCAGCCGCTGACCTCGGACGGCGCGTCGCGCAGCTCCCGGTAGAGCCGGGCGAGGTCGGGCAGCTGGTGGTGGGCGTTGAGCCCGCTGGGGTTCGGCGCCACCCACGTGGTGACCCCGCCGATGCGCTCGGGCTGGCGACCCAGCGTGGCCCGCGGCCGGTCGAAGGCCTGCCGCCAGGCGGTGACGCCGAGGACGGCGAGCACCCGCGGCCGGTACCGGGCCACCAGCGCCTCGAGGGCCGCCGCCCCGGCGCGCAGCTCGGCGGGGTCCAGCTCGGCCGCCGTCCGGGTCGGCCGGTCGACCACGTTGGTCACCCCGAGGCCGAAGCGGAGCAGCTCCGGCCCCTCGGCCGGGGTCAGCCGGCGCGGGGTGAGGCCGGCCAGGTGCAGCGCCGGCCAGAACCGGTTGCCCGGCCGGGCGAAGTGCTGACCGGTCTCGGCCGAGCGCAGCGACGGGTTGATCCCGCAGAACAGCACGTCCAGCCCCGGGGCGATCAGGTCGGGCACCGGTTTGGGCCGGCCGGGCCCGGTCTCCTGCTCGGTCATGACGTCCAGTGTCCCGGCCCCGGTGTGCGGTCCCGCCCGCGACGGGGAAGGCTGTCCCGGGCACATCGGCGGACAGAGGAGAACCATGGCGCGGGCAGCAGTCACCGGCAGCAGCGGCAAGCTCGGCCGGGCGGTGGTCACCCACCTCCTGGAGCACGGCTGGGACGTCCTCGCCCTGGACCGCACCCCCAGCCCCCGGGCCGACGTCGAGTCCTCGGTCGTCGACCTGACCGACGCCGGCCAGGCGGTCGAGGCGCTGGGCGGGTTCGACGAGCACCGCGCGCCGATCGACGCGCTCGTGCACCTGGCCGCCGTCCCGGCGCCCGGCCTCGTGCCGAACGCGGCGACGTTCGCCAACAACGTGACCGCCTCCTACAACGTCTACAGCGCCGCGCTGCGGGCCGGCGTCCGGAAGATCGTGTGGGCCTCCAGCGAGACGGTGCTGGGCCTGCCCTTCGACGAGACCCCGCCCTACGTCCCGGTCGACGAGGAGTACGCACCCCGGCCCACGACCACCTACTCGCTGGTCAAGACGCTGGAGGAGGAGCTGGCCCGGCAGCTGTGCCGGTGGCACCCGGACCTGTCGATGACCGGGCTGCGGTTCAGCAACGTCATGTACCCCGAGGACTACGCCGCCTTCCCCGGCTACGACGCCGACCCGGCCCTGCGCCGCTGGAACCTGTGGGGCTACATCGACGCCCGCGACGGCGCCCAGGCGGTGCGCCGCGGCCTGGAGCACCGCGAGCCCGGGGCCGACGTGTTCATCGTCGCCAACGCCGACACGGTCTCCGCCCGCCCGAACGAGGAGCTGCTGGCCGACCAGTTCCCGGACGTCCCGCGCCGCGGCGACGTGGGGGTGCACGAGACGCTGCTGTCGATCGACAAGGCCCGCCGGGTGCTCGGCTTCGCCCCCGAGCACTCCTGGCGGGACGCCGCGGGCCGGTGATCGCCCGGCTCCTCCTGCTCGGCGCCACCGGCGACCTCGCCGGCCGCTTCCTGCTGCCCGCCCTGGCCGCGTCGCTCGCGGCGGGGCGGCTGCCCGAGGGCTTCGCGCTGGTGGGGGCCGCCGAGCAGGACTGGGACGACGCCCGGTTCGCCGGGCACGTCGCCGCCCGCCTGCAGGAGCACGCCGGCGACGTGCCCGCGGCCGCCCGGCAGGCGCTGGTGGACGCGGCCCGCTACCGCCGGGTCGACCTCACCACGCCGGGCACCGTGGCCGACGCGGTCGCGGCATCGGGCGGCAGCGGGCCGCTCGCCGTGTACCTGGCGCTGCCGCCCGTGCTGTTCCCCGCCGCCGTCCGCGCGCTGGGGGCCGCCGGGCTCCCCCCGGGCAGCCGGATCGCGGTGGAGAAGCCCTTCGGCCGGGACCTGGCCGACGCCCGGGCGCTGAACGCCCTGCTCGCGCAGGCCACCGGGGACGTCGGGGACGCCTACCGGGTCGACCACTTCCTGGGCATGCCGGCCGTGGCCACCCTGGCCGGGCTCCGGCGGCCGGGCGGCGTCCTGGCCGGACGGTGGAGCGCCGAGCACCTCGCCCGGGTCGACGTCGTCTGGGAGGAGACGCTGGACGCCGGCGGGCGGGCCGGGTTCTACGACCGGACCGGCGCGGTCCGCGACGTGCTGCAGAACCACCTGGTCCAGGTGCTCACCGTGCTCGCGATGGAGCTGCCGGCGACCCCGGCCGAGGCCGACCTGCACCGCGCGCGGCTGGACCTGCTCCGGTCGGTGCGGGTGCCCGAGGTCACGGCCACCCGCCGGGCGCGCTACACCGCCGGCGGACCGGTGCCGGCCTACGTCGACGCGGACGGCGTCGACCCGGCCCGGTGCACCGAGACCTTCGCCGAGCTGGAGTTCGCGGTGGACACGCCCCGGTGGGCCGGCACCCGGTTCGTGCTGCGCACCGGCAAGGCGCTGGCGGCCGACCGCAAGCGCGTGGTGCTGCACCTGCGGGCGCCCGCGCCCGACGCGTGGCCGCCGGAGGTCCGGCGGCTCGCCGGCGACCGGCTGGAGGTGCCGCTGGACGGCGCCCGGCACGCCGGTGCCGGGGTGGCGGTGCAGGCGCCGGGCGAGCGGACCGCCTACGTCGCCGTGCTCACCGACCTGCTCTCCGGCAGCAGCCGCACCGCGGTCAGCGCCGCGGAGGCCGAGGAGGCCTGGCGGTTCGTCGACCCGGTGCTGCGGGCCTGGGCCGCCGGCGAGGTGCCGCTGGAGGAGTACCCCGCCGGCTCGGGCGGCCCCGGCCCCGGCTGACCGCCCGGTGGCCGGCCCCGCGGAGTGGCCTGCCCCGCGGAGTGGCCTGCCCCGCGGAGTGGCATGGCCCGGCCCGGAGCACCAGACTCCCCAGGGTGTCCGGGTCCCCGACCACGGGCGTGGCCCAGCCAGGAGGCCGCCGGCGAGCGTACCGCTGCCGCGCCGGCCACGGACCAGCGACCAGGAGGGTGCATGGACATCCCCGCGATGCGGGCCAGCTTCGGCAAGGCGGCCGCACACGGAGACCAGGTCCCGCTGTGGTTCTACTCCCACCTGTTCCTGACCCACCCGGAGACGCGGGAGATGTTCCCGGTGTCCATGGCGACCCAGCGCGACCGGCTGTTCGCCGCCCTGGGCGAGGTCATGTCCCGGGTCGACGACCTCGACGCCCTGGTGCCGATCCTGCAGCAACTGGGCCGCGACCACCGCAAGTTCGGTGCGCTCGCCGCCCACTACCCCGCCGTCGGCGCCAGCCTGCTGGCCACGCTCGAGCACTTCGACGACGAGTGGGACGAGGAGCTGGCCGCCTCCTGGACCGAGGCCTACGGGCTGATCGCCGACGTCATGATCGGCGCGGCCGACGAGGTGACCGACCAGCCGGCCTGGTGGGAGGCCGAGGTGGTCGCGCACGAGCGGCGCACGCTGGACGTCGCCGTCGTGCACGTGCGCCCGCGGACGCCGCTGGAGTACCTGCCGGGGCAGGCGATCTCGCTGGAGATCGACCAGCGCCCGCGGCTGTGGCGCTGGTACTCCCCCGCCAACGCCCCCCGCCCCGACGGCGTGCTCGAGCTGCACGTCAAGGCCCGCGACGGCGGGCCGGTCAGCTCCGCGCTGGTCCGGCTGACCCAGGTGGGCGACGTGCTGCGGCTCGGGCCACCGGTCGGCCACCTCAGCCTGGACACCGGCTCCGACCGGGACCTGCTGCTGGTCGCCGGCGGCACCGGGCTGGCACCGGTGAAGGCGATCGTCGACCAGGTCGCCCGGCACGGACCGCCCCGGCGGGTCGACCTGTTCGTCGGCGCGCGGACCGAGGACGCGTTCTACGACCGGGCCGACCTGCGCCGCCTGGAGCAGGAGCACCCGTGGCTGACGGTGACGCCGGCGGTGTCCCAGGAGAAGGGCTCGCCGTCCGAGCACGGGGACATCGGGGACGTCGTCCTCCGGCACGGCCCCTGGAACAGCCGGGACGTGTACGTCGCCGGCAACCCGGCCATGATCGAGGACACCGTGACCCGCCTCCTGCACTCCGGGGTGCCCATGGCGCGCATCCGCACCGAGGTGTTCGCCCCCAGCCGACCGAGCCCGACTCTCGACGGGAAGGTGACCGAATGACCACGAGCAGCTCAGGGTCCGGCTACGAGGCGGGGCCGCCCACGGCCGACGACCTCCGTGCCGTCCACTTCACCCCGGCGAGCATGCTGCACCCCGGCTACACCGACCGCGAGGTCGACGCCTTCGTGGCCCGGGCGGCCGACGGGCTCGCCCAGCTCACCGAGGAGAACGGGCGGCTCGCGCGGGAGAACGTCCAGCTCGCCGAGGAGAACGCCGAGCTGCGCGCGCAGCTGCAGGCCCTGCAGGAGCAGGTGGACGCCGCGGCGTCCCGGCCCTCCCCCAGCGACCAGGCCGTCGGGATCCTGGCGACCGCGCAGCTGACCGCCGACGAGTACGTGGCCGAGGCGGAGGACTTCAGCCGGCAGATGACCAGCGAGGCGCGCGCCCAGTACGAGGAGCAGCTCACGGCCGCGCGGGAGAAGGCCGGCGCGATCATCGAGGCGGCGCAGGAGGCCGCCGCGACGATGCGGGGCAACGGCGTTCCGGTGGTCGGCGGCGGCCAGCCGGAGTCCGAGGAGCTGAAGGAGCAGGTCGCCTACCTGAAGGCCTTCAGCCAGGCGTGCCGGGTGCAGCTGCGCTCCTACCTCGAGGCGCTGCTCAGCGACGTGGAGTCGGAGTGGGGACGGGCGCACCCGGGGGCGCTGCCCACCCCGCCACGGGGCACCCGACCGCAGCAGCTGGAACGCGGCGACCGCCCGGACGTGGCGTTCCCCGCCAACACGGTCGCCGACGACGAGCCCGCCGCGGCGGTCCCGGCGTCCCGCTCCTCCGCCTGAGCCGGACGCCGACCCACAGACGACGCCCCGCGGCCGGGCCGGCCGCGGGGCACCCGCCGCCCTCAGCCGCCGCGGGCCAGCCGCAGGTGCTCGGACAGGGCGGCGGTGAGCGCGACGGTGTCCATGGCCGCGGTGACGATCGTGGCCCCCTGCGCCGCGTAGGACGCCGCACCGGCCCCGTCGAACGCGTGCACGCCCACCGGCACGCCGGCCGCCCGGGCCCGGCTGATGACCGAGGCGAGCACCTCGCCCAGCTGCGCCGGGTCGCCGGACAGGCCCAGCGAGGAGGCGAGGTCGACCGGCCCGACGTAGACGCCGTCGAGGCCGTCGACGGCCAGGACGTCGTCCAGCTCCGCCAGCGCCTCCGCGGTCTCCAGGACGACGAGCACCAGCGGTTCGTCCGCCCCGCCGGCCAGCCGCCCGGCCGACCGGGTGCCCAGCGGCGCGTAGCGGCAGGCGGCGACGACCTCCCGCACGTGGTCGGCCCCGAACACGGTCGGGACGAGGACGCCGTGGGCACCGAGGTCCAGCGGCCGGCCGACGTCGGCGAACTGCGCGCTGCGGGTGCGCACCAGCGGCAGCGAGCCGGCCGCCGTCACCGCCGCGGTCACCCCGGGCAGCTCGGCCTCGGCGAGCGCGCCGTGCTGCAGGTCCAGCACGACGAAGTCCGCGCCGGTGCCGGCCAGCAGCGCCGCGGTCGCCGCGCCCGGCAGCTGGCTCCAGATCCCGTGGCAGGCCTCACCGGCCGCCCATCGCGCCCGCAGCGCACGGACCCCGCCCGGAGCGCTGCTCACCTGTCCTGCTCCCTGACCCGCTCGGTGACCCGCACGTGCGCAGTCTGCCGCCCGCCCCTCGCGCGCGGGGGGCGACGCGGGTGCCAGTATCCCTGGGTCGCCGTCCGTCGCCGGCGCTCCTCGTCAGCGCTCCCGTCGGTGCGGCGCCTGCCCTGACAGCCCGATCCCGGCGCGGCCCCGGCCGCCCGGTCTCCCCGGAAGCGAGCGTCGATGACCAGGACCCCCCGTACGGATGCCGGCTCCAGTTCCCCGGACCGGTCGAGCGGCCTCTCCGCGCTGATGCGGCCGGTCAACTCCGTCGTCGAGCGCTACATCCCCAGCGCCCTCGTGTTCGCCGTCGTGCTGACGTTCGTCGTCGCCGCCCTCGCGCTGCTGCTCACCGACTCAGGGCCGATCGAGGTCCTCGACGGCTGGGGCGACGGGCTGTCGGGGCTGCTGGCCTTCATGACCCAGATGGCGCTGATCCTGCTGCTGGGGCACACGCTGGCCAACACCGCGCCGGTGCGGCGGCTGCTCACCCGGCTGGCCGCCGTGCCCAAGACGGCGCTGCAGGCCTACCTCTACGTCTTCGTGATCGCGGCGCTGGCCTCGCTGATCACCTGGGGCCTGGGCCTGGTCGTCGGCGCGCTGCTCGCCCGCGAGCTGGCCGTCCAGGGGCGGGAGCGGGGCCTGCGGCTGCACTTCCCGCTGCTGGTGGCCGCCGGGTACTCCGGCTACGTCATCTGGCACATGGGCTACTCCGGCTCCGGGCCGCTGACCGCCGCGACGGAGGGCTCGTTCCTCGCCGAGGCCCTCGGCGGCACGATCCCGATCACGGAGACGATCTTCACCTGGTGGAACGTCACCGCGGCCGTGGTCACCATCCTGGTCGTCGGCCTGGCGCTCGCCGCGGTCGCGCCCCGCGGCGGTGACCGCGTGGTCGAGCTGCCGGCGCACGTCCGCGACGCCGAGGGGGTGGCGCTGGACGACGAGGTGGTCACCCCGGCCGACCGGGTCGACGGCAGCCGGGTGGTCACCACGCTGGTCGGGCTGGCCCTGGTCGCCTACCTGGTGCACCACTACGCCGACGGCGGCACCGCGAGCCTGGACATCGTCAACTGGACCTTCCTGGCGCTGATCTTCCTGCTGGTCCGCAACCCGTTCGAGCTCATCGCGCTGGTGAAGAACGCCGCCGCCAACGTCGGGGAGATCCTGCTCCAGTTCCCGCTGTACGCCGGGATCATGGGGATCATGTCTACGACCGGCCTGATCGCCGTGTTCTCCGACGCCGTCGTCGACATCGCCTCCCCGGCGACCTTCGGCCTGCTGGCGTTCCTCTCCGCCGGCGTCGTCAACTTCTTCGTCCCCTCCGGCGGCGGGCAGTTCGCCGTCCAGGGGCCGGTGATGATCGACGCCGCGCAGAGCCTGGGCGTCGACCCGGTGGTCGCGATCATGGCGATCGCCTACGGCGACCAGTGGACGAACATGATCCAGCCGTTCTGGGCGCTGCCGGTGCTGGCCATCGCCGGGCTGAAGATGCGCGACATCCTCGGCTACACGACGGTCACGCTGATCGCCTCGGGGCTCGTCTTCGGGACGGTGACGCTGCTGCTCGGCGTGCTGTCCTGAGGGCCCGGCGCCGGCCGGTCAGCTCCAGGGCGACCGGCCGCGCCGTCCCCTGCGGTCGGCGTCCAGCCGGCTCAGGGTGCGCACCCCGCGGGTGACGTCGCCGGCCAGCTCCACCACGGCCTCGACCACCCCGTCCAGCCAGGTGTCGGTGCGCGGCCGGGCCGGCCGGGCCGCCGGCCGGGAGCTGCGCCCGAGGGCACGGAAGAGCAGTACGCCCAGCGCCAGGAACAGGAACAGCTCCACCGGCTCCCCCGTCCCCAGACCGGCGCCCCCGGACGGGGTGCCGTGTCTCCACGATGACCCGCCCGGCGCCGGACTGCCAGTGGCAGGGTCGCCACCGACCGCAGCGGGACTGCCAGCGCCTCAGACCCGGGCGCAGGCCAGCGGCGGGGGCTCCTCGAAGACCAGCAGCGTGCGCGAGTTCAGCACCCCGGGCATGCCCTGGATCTCGTCGAGCACCAGCCGCCGCAGGTCGGCGTTGTCCCGGGCGCGGACGAGCAGGATGACGTCGAACTCCCCGCCGACGAGGCCGATGTGCGCGATGCCCGGCAGGGCGCGCAGCCGTTCCCGGACGTGCCGCCAGTCGGCCTGCCGGGTGTTCAGCGTGACGTAGGCGGAGGTGCCCAGCCCGGCCGCGACCGGGTCGACGTCGACGCAGAACCCCCGGATCACCCCCGAGGTCCGCAGCCGCTCGACCCGCGCGTAGGCGTTGGCGCGGGAGATGTGCAGCTTCTCCGCCAGCGCCCGCATGGGCATCCGGCCGTCGGCGGTCAGCTCGTCCAGGATGCGGCGGTCGATGTCGTCCAGGGCACTGGCCACGTGTCTCCTCCTCGGTGCGTTTCACGGTCGGGCGCTGGACATCTGGCTCGATGTGGGGTGGTCCGACGCGACGTCCTCTCGCGTTCTGCCAGCTCCTGGCGTGCAGATGACGCCTGATCCAGGATCCCACCATGACACGTGACCTGGATCTCCTCCTGCCGTCACCTCACCCGGTCGAGCTCATCGACCCGGCCGGCCGGACCGTCGACGAGGCCACGCACGAGCTGCCGGACGACGCCGCCCTGCTGCGCGCCTTCGCCGGGTTGACCACCGCCCGCCGGATCAACGACCAGGCCGGCGCGCTCGCCCGCCAGGGCCGGCTCGCCGTCTACCCCTCCTCGCACGGGCAGGAGGCGTGCCAGGTGGCCGCCGCCCAGGTGCTCACCGACGACGACTGGCTCTTCCCCACCTACCGGGACACCGCCGCCGTGGTGATCCGGGGCGTCGACGTGGCCCAGGCCTTCCTGCCCCTGCAGGGCGCCTGGCACTCCGGCTACGACCCCCACCGGCACAAGGTCGCCCCGCAGGCGACCCCGCTGGCCACCCAGCTGCTGCACGCGGTCGGCGTCGCGCACGCCGCCCGGCTGCGCGGCGAGCCGACCGTCGCCCTCGCGCTGTGCGGTGACGGCGCGACCAGCGAGGGCGACTTCCACGAGGCACTGAACTTTGCCGCGGTCTTCCGGGCGCCGGTGGTGTTCCTGGTGCAGAACAACCAGTACGCGATCTCGGTGCCGCTCGCCCGGCAGTCGGTCGCCCCCTCCCTCGCGCACAAGGGCATCGGCTACGGGGTGCCCGGCGAGCGGGTCGACGGCAACGACGTCGCGGCGCTGCTCACCGTGCTCGGCACCGCCATGGCGCGGGCCCGGGCCGGCGAGGGCCCGCAGCTCGTCGAGGCGCACACCTACCGGATGCAGCCGCACACGAACGCCGACGACTCCCGCCGGTACCGCCAGGACGACGAGGTGGCGGACTGGGTGCAGCGCGACCCGCTGACCCGGCTGGAGACGTGGCTGCGCCGGCACGACCTGCTCGACGACGCCGCACTGGCCGCGGTCACCGCCGACGCCGACCAGCTCGCCGCCCGGATGCGCACCGAACTGGCCCGGGACGCCACGCCGGAGCCGGCCGAGCTGTTCGCGCACGTGTACGCCACCCCGACACCGCAGCTGGTCGAGCAGGCCGCGGTCGTGGCCGACGAGCTGAGCCGAGAGGACGAGCACTGATGACCGCGA
This sequence comes from Modestobacter marinus, assembly GCF_011758655.1. Classification (NCBI taxonomy): domain Bacteria; kingdom Bacillati; phylum Actinomycetota; class Actinomycetes; order Geodermatophilales; family Geodermatophilaceae; genus Modestobacter; species Modestobacter marinus. The sequence continues at coordinate 126,457 of NZ_JAAMPA010000002.1, read as the reverse complement.
CGACCGGGCACGTGAAGCTGACCATGGCGCAGGCGCTCAACCGCGCCCTGCGGGAGTCGATGGCCGAGGACGACTCGGTGGTCGTCTTCGGCGAGGACGTCGGCGCCCTGGGCGGCGTCTTCCGGATCACCGACGGGCTGACCGCGGAGTTCGGCGACACCCGCTGCTTCGACACCCCCCTGGCCGAGTCCGGCATCGTCGGCATGGCCGTCGGGATGGCGATGAACGGCATGCGGCCGGTGGTCGAGATGCAGTTCGACGCCTTCGCCTATCCCGCGTTCGAGCAGATCACCAGCCACGTGGCGAAGATGCGCAACCGCACCCGCGGGGCGGTGACCCTGCCGATGGTCATCCGCATCCCCTACGCCGGCGGGATCGGCGGGGTCGAGCACCACTGCGACTCCTCCGAGGCCTACTACGCGCACACGCCCGGCCTGCACGTCGTCACCCCGGCCAACGCAGCGGACGCCCACCGGCTGCTGCGCGCGGCCATCGCCTCCCCGGACCCGGTCGTGTTCATGGAGCCCAAGAAGCTCTACTGGACCAAGGAGGAGGTCGACCTCGGCGCGGAGGTGCCCGGCATCGGGCAGGCGGTGGTCCGCCGCGAGGGCACCGACGCCACGCTGATCGCCTACGGACCGTCCGTCCCGGTCGCCCTGGAGGCCGCCGAGGTCGCCGCCCAGGAGGGGCGCAGCCTGCAGGTCGTCGACCTCCGCTCGATCGTGCCCTTCGACGACGAGACGGTCTGCGCCGCGGTGCGGTCCACCGGGCGCGCCGTCGTGGTCGCCGAGGCCCCCGGCTTCGCCAGCGTCGCCTCCGAGATCGTCGCCCGGGTCACCGAGCGCTGCTTCCACTCCCTGGCCGCACCGGTCCGCCGGGCCGTCGGCTTCGACATCCCCTTCCCGTCGCCCAAGCTCGAACACGTCCAGCTGCCCGGGGTCGACCGGGTGCTCGACGCCGTCGACGACCTGCAGTGGGACCTGTCGTGAGCACCGAGACCTTCCTGCTCCCCGACCTGGGCGAGGGCCTCACCGACGTCGAGGTGGTCCGCTGGCTGGTGGCCGAGGGCGACGTCGTGGCCGTCGACCAGATCGTGGTGGAGGTCGAGACGGCGAAGTCGGTCGTCGACGTGCCCACCCCGTTCGCCGGGCGGGTGGCCACGCTGCACGCCGGCGAGGGCGAGACCGTGCTGACCGGCAGCCCGCTGATCACCGTGGCCGCGGCGGAGTCCGCGCCCGAGCCGGCCGCGGCGCCGGTCCAGCCGGACGCCGCCGACTCCCCCGCGGCCGCGGCCTACCGCGAGGAGGAGCAGGCCGGCTCGGGCAACGTGCTCATCGGCTACGGCACGACGGCCAGCAGCGGGTCAGGACGACGGCGCCGCCCCCGGTCGGCCGGGCAGCCCGCCGCCGCGCCGGCCACCGCCGCCCAGCCCCCGGCTCCCGCTCCCGCACCGGCCGCCGCACCGGCGGACGCACCGGCCGCCGTTGCTGCCGAGGAGCCCGGTGGCCGTCGCGGGGTGCTGCAGGTCGTCTCCCCGCTGGTCCGGCGGCTGGCGCGGGAGAAGGGCGTGGACCTGCACGAGCTGGCTGCAGCCCACGGCGGCGGGGTGATCACCCGGGCCCACGTCGAGCTGGCCTCCAGCGCGCCGGCCGACGCCGAGGCCACGACGCCGGAGCCGTCCGCCGCGTCGTCCGCCGCGCCCACCACCGCGCCCCCCACCGCGCCGGTCGACGGCGAGCGCCGGATCCCGCTCAACGGGTTCCGGCGGGCGGTGTCGGCCGCGCTGTCCCGCAGCCGGTCGGAGATCCCCGAGGCGACCGTCTGGGTCGACGTGGACGCCACCCCGCTGGTCGAGCTGCGGGAGAGCGCGCGCACCGCGACCGACCCCGGGCCGGGGCTGCTGGCCTACCTGGCCCGGTTCGTCGTCGCGGCGCTGCGCCAGTACCCGGTGCTGAACTCCCGGCTGGACACCGAGCGTCAGGAGATCGTGGAGCACGACCGGGTCAACCTGGGCCTGGCCGTGCAGAGCGACCGCGGGCTCGTCGTCCCGGCGGTGCTGGGCGCGGAGACGATGACCACCGAGCAGCTGGACCGGGAGATCCGCGCGCTCACCGCCCGGGCGCGCGAGGGCCGGGCGAGCGCCGAGGAGCTCAGCGCGGGCACCTTCACGCTGAACAACTACGGCGGCTTCCGGGTCGACGGCAGCGCGGCGATCATCAACCACCCGCAGGTGGCGATCCTCGGCTTCGGCCGCATCCTCGACCGGCCGTGGGTGGTCGACGGCGAGATCGTGGTCCGGAAGATCACCCAGATGTCGTTCGTCTTCGACCACCGGGTCTGCGACGGCGGGACCGCCTCCGGCTTCATCCGGGCGGTGGCCGACGCGATCGAGGACCCGGCGTCCGCCATCCCCCGGCTCTGACCCGCCGACCGCTGCCCACCCGCCCGGCGGGGACCTCCCCGGTCCCCGCCGGGCCGGCGACCTGAGGAGGACACCGTGCCCGACGTCCCGCCGCTCGACATCCCCGTGGGCGCGACCGCGACGCTGGACGTCGTGGTCACCCACGAGCTCACCGTGCACTTCGACGAGCTCGGCCCCGTGCACCCGGTCTACGCGACCTACAGCATGGCCAAGCACTTCGAGGAGGCCGGCCGCAAGCTGCTGCTGCAGCACCTCCAGCCCGGTCACGCGGGGATCGGCCGGTCGGTGGCGGTCGAGCACCTGGGGCCGGCGTGGGTCGGGGACGGCGTCACCGTCGTGGCCCGCTGCACGGAGGTCTCGGGCAACCGGCTGACCTGCGCCTGCACCGCCACCGACGCCCGGGGCCGGGAGCTGGGCCGCGGGACGACGGTGCAGGTGGTGCTGCCCGAGGACCTGCTGGAGCAGCGGATCGGCCCGGCCGCGCGGGCGGCCCGCGGCTGAGCTGCCGCCGCCGAGCCCACACCTCGGCAGCGGCCCCAGGCCCAGCGGCGGGACCGGGCGCGGCGGCGCCAGAGGCCCCGGCGGCGGGGCCCGGGCGGGTCAGCGGTGGCGCAGCACCGAGCGGTCGAGCTGGGCCACGTCGGTGACCCCGAGCAGCTGGAGCGCTCGGCGCAGCTCGGCGGCGAGCAGGTCGACCGCCCGCTCGACGCCGGCCTGCCCGCCGACGGCCAGGCCGTACAGCTGCGGCCGGCCCAGCAGCACCGCGCGGGCACCGAGCGCGAGCGCCGTGGCGATGTCGGTGCCCCGCCGGAACCCGGAGTCGACGAGCACCTCCAGGTCGGCGCCGACGGCGTCCACGACCTCGGTCAGCGCGGTCAGCGTCGCCCCGACGTGGTCGAGCTGGCGGCCGCCGTGGTTGGAGACCACGACCGCGTCCACCCCGGCCGCCGCCGCCCGCCGCGCGTCGGCCGCGGTCAGCACGCCCTTGACCACGAACGGCCCGCCCCAGGCCTCGACCATCCACGCGATGTCGTCCCAGGTGACGGTCGGGTCGAACTGCCGGCCCACGAACTCCATCACCGCCTGCGGACCGCCGGCCACGTGCTGCACGTTGGCGAAGGTGACCGCCTCCGAGCGGAGCAGGCCCCACCACCAGTGCGGCCGGCGGGCGCCGTCGGCCAGCGTGCGCAGGCCGAGCTCCGGCGGGATCGTCAGGCCGTTGCGCAGGTCCCGCTCGCGGGCCCCGGGCACGGGGGTGTCCACGGTCAGCACCAGGGCCCGGTAGCCGGCCTCGCGGGCGCGGCTGATCAGCTCCTTGCACAGCCCGCGGTCGCGCCACACGTAGAGCTGGAACCACTGCGTCGGGCCGCCTGCCGCGGCAGCGACCTCGGCTGCGACGTCCTCCAGCGACGTGGTGCCCATCGTGGCCGCGGTGTACGGGATGCCGCGGGCCGCGGCCGCCCGGGCCACGGCCAGCTCGCCGTCCGGGTGCACCATCCGGGTGAAGCCGGTGGGCCCCAGCACCATCGGCAGCGCGGTGCGGGCACCGAGCACCTCGGTGCCGAGCTCCACCTCCCCCACGTCGCGGAGCACCGAGGGCACCAGCTCCCACTCGTCGAAGGCGGCCCGGTTGCGGCGCATCGTGACCTCGTCCTCGGCCGCGCCGTCGACGTAGTCGAAGACCGCCCGCGGCAGCCGCCGGCGGGCGGTGGTCCGCAGGTCCGCCACCGTGTGGCAGCGGGCCAGCCGGCGCCGGTCGCCGTCCAGCTCCGGGCGCCGGACGCGCAGCAGCGCGACCATCTCCGCGGGGCTCACGGCCGCTCGGTCGCCCGGGTCGCCCCGCTGCCGGCGCGCGGCACCGCGGGTGCCGCCGGCCCGGCAGACGCCTCGGCGTCGGCGTCGGCCGCGAAGCCGCCGCCGAGGAAGCCCCCGGACACCCGCGGGTCGGTCGACAGCGCCGCCGGGTCGCCCTCGAGCACGACCCGGCCGCGGTCCATCACCGAGACCCGGTCGGCGACGGCGAAGGCGGCGCGGGCGTTCTGCTCCACGACCACCAGGGTCAGGCCGTCGTCGCGGAGCTTGCCGAGGGCGGAGAAGATCTCCCCCACCAGCCGCGGCGCCAGCCCGACGCTGGGCTCGTCGAGCACCAGCACGCGCGGCTGGGCCATCAGCCCACGGGCGATGGCCAGCATCTGCTGCTCACCGCCGGACAGCGTCCCGGCGGCCTGCTCCAGCCGCGGCTCCAGCCGCGGGAACAGCGCCATCGCCCGGTCGCGGGCCTGCGCCCGGTCGGCCGCCGGCCCGCGCCGGCGGGTGTAGCCCCCCAGCACCAGGTTGTCGACCACGGTCAGCGACGGGAACACCAGCCGGTTCTCCGGCACGTGCGCCAGCCCGGTGCGGGCCAGCTTCTCCGGCCCGTACCCGGTGACGTCGGTGCCGGCCAGGTGCACCGTGCCGGCGGTGACCGGCAGCAGCCCGGACAGCGCCCGCAGCAGCGTCGTCTTGCCCGCCCCGTTCGCGCCGATGACGGCGACCAGCTCGCCCTCCCCGGCGGTGAGGTCGATGCCGTGCAGCACGGCCAGCCGGCCGTACCCGGCGTGCAGTCCGCGGACCTCCAGGCTCATGACCGTCCCTCCCCGGACTCGCCGGCGGCCGGTCCGCCCGGGCGCGACCGGCTCACGGTGCGCCCGCCTCGGCGACCGCGGCCGCGGCACCGTCCTCCGGCTCGACGCCCAGGTAGGCCGCCACCACCGCCGGGTCGTGCCGCACCTCGTCGGGCGTGCCGAGCGCGATCCGGACGCCGTCCTCCAGCACGGCGACCCGGTCGGCGAGGGCGAGCACCGCCTCGACGTCGTGCTCGACCAGGACGATCGCCATGCCGCCGGCCCGCAGCCGGCGCAGCAACCGGGCCAGCTCGCGCCGCTCCGTGCCGGACAGGCCGGCCATGGGCTCGTCCAGCAGCAGCAGGTCGGGGTCGAGGGCCAGGGCCCGGGCGATCTCGACCAGCCGCTGCCGGCCGAAGGGCAGGTCGGCGGCGAGGCGGTCGGCGTCCTCCCCCAGGCCGAGCAGGTCCAGCAGCTCGCGCGCCGACTCCTCGACGGCGCGCTCCTCCCGCCGGGCCGGCAGCACGAGTGCCGCCCCGAGCATCCCGGCGCGGCTGCGCAGGTGACGCCCGACCATCACGTTCCCCAGCACGGTCGCCGAGGAGAAGATCTGCAGGTTCTGGAACGTCCGGGTCGCCCCGGCCCGGGCGAACACGTGCGGCTTGCGCCCCTCCACCCGGGTGCCGGCCATGGTGACCTCGCCCGCGGTCGGGGTGACCGCCCCGCTGATCATGTTGAACGCGGTGGTCTTGCCGGCGCCGTTGGGCCCGATCAGCGCCACGATCTCCCCCGCCGAGACGGTGAGGTCGAAGTCGTCGACGGCGGTGACCCCGCCGAAGCGCTTGGTCAGCCCGCGGACCTCCAGCAGTGGCGTGCCCGCGGCCGGCCGCCCCTCCCGGGCGAGCAGCGGGACGTCGTCGGCCACCGTCTCGAGGTGGATCTCCTCCTCGTCGTCGGCGGGCTCGGGAGCGCTGCCGGCCAGGCGACGCCGTGCCCCGGTCCACAGCTGGTGCAGCCCGCCGGGCAGGAAGATCATGATCGTGGTCAGCAGGATGCCGAAGCCGATCAGCTGCACCTCACCGACCGCACCGGGCAGCAGCTCGGGGATCAGCCGGCGCAGGCCGTCGTCCAGGCCCTCGACGGCGAAGGCCCCGACGACCGCGCCGTAGACGCTGCCCACGCCGCCGAGCACGGCCATCAGCAGGAACTTCACCGACAGCGGGAAGTTGGCCGCGTTCGGGTTGATGACCCCCAGCCAGTGGGCGAACGCCGTCCCGGCGACGCTGGCGTAGGCGGCCGAGAGCACGAAGACCTGCACCCGCAGCCGGAAGGTGTCCACGCCGAGGGACTCGGCGGCGACCTCCGAGTCGTTGACCGCGCCCAGCGCGCGGCCGATGCGGCTCTCCACGATGTTGCGGGCCAGCCACAGGCCCAGCAGCACGACCGGGACCAGCAGCAGGTAGTACTCGGTCGGGGAGTTGTAGGTGCGGCCGTTCATCTCCGGCTTGGTGATGCCGTAGATGCCGGAGGTGGCGCCCAGGAAGTCGGACTCGGTGGCCAGCACGGTGACGATCACGCCGAAGCCGAGGGTGGCCAGGGCGAGGTAGTGGCCGCGCAGCCGCAGCAGCGGGAGCCCCACCAGCAGGGCCGCCAGCATCGTCACCGCGACCGCCAGCACCGACGCCGGCAGCCCGCTCCACTCGTAGCGGGTGACGAGCACCGCCTGCGTGTAGGCCCCGATCGCGAAGAAGCCGGCCTGGCCCAGGCTGACCTGGCCGGCCAGGCCCATCAGCAGGGAGAGCCCGAGCGCGGCGAGGGCGTAGATGAGCGCGTAGACCCCGACGTTGATGACGCTGGAGGAGGCGACCAGGGGCAGCGCCAGCATCAGCAGCGCCACGACGGCGATGCCGATGACGTCGCCGCGGCGACTGCGGCGGCTGCGGGCCCCGATCCGGGGCAGTCGACGGACCGGTCGACCGGCCATGGGTCAGACCCTCGCTTCCGCGGTACGCCCGAAGATCCCGGCGGGCCGGGCGACGAGCACGATGATCAGGAGCAGGAAGGCCACCGCGTCGCGCAGGCCGGTGCTGATGTAGCCGGCGGTGAGCGTCTCGAGCACGCCCAGCAGGAGGCCGCCGAGCACGGCGCCCCGCACCGAGATCAGCCCGCCCAGGGTGGCCGCGACGAAGCCCTTGAGCCCGAGGGTGAGCCCGGACTCCCAGGAGGTGAAGTAGATCGGGCTGGCCAGCACGCCGGCGATCGCGCCCACGGTCCCGGCGATCAGGAAGCTGATCAGCGAGGCCTTGGTCAGCGAGATGCCGACCAGCCGGGCGGCCACCGGCTGCTCCGCGCAGGCGCGCAGCGACTTGCCGGCCAGGGTCCGCTCGTAGAACCAGTAGACCGCCAGCGAGACCAGCCCGGCGATCAGCAGGATCCACAGCTCCTGGTACCGGATGCTGACCCCGGCGACGGAGAAGCCGCCCGGGGTGAGCGGGGTCAGCCCCTCCGCGTTGGGGCCGTAGACCAGCAGCATCAGGGCCTTGAGCCCGGTGGAGACACCCAGCGTGAGGATCAGCGACACGAGGGTCGTCATCCGCTTGACCGGGAAGATGACCAGCCGCTCCATGATCACGGCGACCAGCGCGACCGACACCACGGCGAGGACCACCGCGGCGAGCAGCGGGAGCCCGCTGCCCACCGCGGAGATGGCCACCAGCCCGGCCAGCGCCGCGAACTCGCCCTGGGCGAGGTTGATGACCCCGCTGACGGTGAAGATCGCGACGAAGCCGATGGCGACGAGTGCGTAGACCGCACCCTGGCTGAGCCCGGCGAACAGCAGCTGCAGCAGGTCGGTCACCGACCCACCTCGCACCCGTCCGCCGGCCGGACCGGGAGCAGGGCCCCCGTGCAGGAACAGACGGCGACGCTCACGGCGCCGTCAGTTGCCCTCGTCCGGGACGAGCTTCCACTGACCGCCCTCCACGGTGACCAGCGCGAGCGCCTCCTTCGGCAGCCCCGCGTGGTCCTCCGGGGTCATCGTGAAGATGCCGCTGATCCCGGTGAAGTCGGTGACGCCCTCCAGGTGCTCGCGGATGGCCTGGGGGTCGGTCCCCTCCTCGCTCAGGGCGTCGATGGCCAGCTGCCAGGCGTCGTAGGCGTGCCCGGAGAAGGTGGAGGGCCCGGCGCCGTACTCGGCGGTGTAGTCGTCGATGAAGGAGGTGATGATCTCCTTCTGCGGGTCGTCGGCGGGCAGCTGGTCGGCGACGACGAGGCGGCCCAGCGGCGCGACCATGCCCTCGGCGGCGTCCCCGGCGGTGTCCAGGAAGACCTGGTTGCCGATGCCGTGGCTCTGCATCACCGGCGTCTCGATGCCCAGCTGGTCGTAGGCCCGCTGCGCCAGACCGGCGGCCGGCGGGATACCCCAGATCACGTTCACGTCGGCACCGGCGTCACGCAGGTTGACCATCTGTGCGGTGAAGTCGGTGGCGTCCGGGGCGAACTTCTCCGTCGCGACGACGGAGATGCCCTGCTCGGCGCCGATCTCGTCGAACATCTCCGCGACGCCCTCGCCGAAGCCGGAGGCGTCCCGGGCCAGGCCGACGGTCGTCCAGCCCTGCTCGGCCATGTAGTCGATCATGCGCTCGATCACGACCCGGTCGTTCTGCGCGGTCTTGAAGACCCACTCCGAGCCCTCGACGATCGCCTGGTTCGCGGCCAGGGAGATCATCGGCGTCTCGGTGGACTCCGCGATCGGCCGCATCGCCAGGCTCGGACCGGTGCGGCTGGCGCCCAGGACGATGTCGACCTCGTCCTCGTTCACCAGCTTGTTCATCGCCTTGGCGGCGCCGTCCTCGGTGGACTGGTTGTCCTCGATGATCAGCTCGACCTCGCGGCCGTCGATGCCGCCCTCCTCCTCCAGCTGCCCGGCGAGCAGCTCGAGGGCCTGGCGCTCGGGGACACCGAGGGACGCTCCGGCACCGGTGATGTCGAGGACCGCGCCGATCTTGATCGGGCCGGTCTCGTCGGCGCCGGCCCCGCCGCCGCCGCCACCGCCGTCGTCGGACTCGGCGCAGGCCGCCAGGCTGAGGGTCATCGCTGCGAGGAGTGCAGCGGTACGCGTCGTCGCGGTCCTTCGTCCCATGAGGTCTCCTTTGACCGCAGCTCGATGATCGAGCGCTCTGTTCGAAGTCCGCCACAGGCTAGCCACGATGTGGGCCGGCTCACAAGCACCGTCCCCGCGGACCCGCCGCGCCTGGTGGAGTCGACGACGCGCCGCGCGACCCGCGGACGCCAGGAGAGGACCAAGGACACCGGCACGGACCCACCCGGCTCGCCGACGATGGGGGACGGCGGCCGCGCGGGCCCCTCAGCACCACCCCGAGGAGACCCGGTGGACACCCTGGACGACGGACGCGACGCGCCGTCCCTGGACGAGGCCGAGTGCCTGCGCCTGCTGGACACCGCACCGATCGGCCGGATCGCCTTCACCCAGGGCGCACTGCCCGCCGTCCAGCCGGTGACCTTCACCCGGGGCGACGGGGAGATCTACGTCCCCACGCACCCCGACAGCGCGGTCGCCGCGGCGAGCCGGGGTGCGGTGGTCGCGTTCGAGGTCGACGAGGTCGACGTCGGTGCCCGCACCGGGTGGGCGGTCACCGTGGTCGGCCCCTCCCGGCTGATCACCGACCCGGCCGAGGTGCGCCGTCTCGACGGCCTGGGGACCAGCACGTCGGTCCCCCCGGCAGGGCACTGCTACGTCGGCGTGCAGGTGCGCCTCGTCCGCGGCCGGCGGATCGGGCCCCGCCCGGCCGTGCCGGACGCCCCGGCGGACCTGTCGACGGACGGGGCGGGGGTGCCGAGCTGGACGGGATGAGCGAGGACGGGACGACGCCCCGGCCGGCGGCCGGGCCGGAGGGCACCGACGCCGAGTCCCCCCTGGCGGCGATGCGGCTGACCGAGCTGCTCGAGGAGGTGCAGGACCGGCTCTCCACGGTGGCCCGCACCCAGGCCCGGGTGCAGGACCTCCTGGACGCCTTCCTCGGCGTCTCGGCCGGGCTGGACCTGGACGCGACGCTGCGCCGGATCGTCGAGGCCGCGGCGCGGCTGGTCGACGCCGAGTACGGCGCGCTGGGCGTGCTGCGCCCGGAGGGCGGCCTCGGCCAGTTCCTCACCGTCGGGATCGACGAGGCGCAGCGGGCCAGGATGGGTCACCTGCCCGAGGGGAAGGGCGTGCTGGGCCAGCTCATCACCGACCCGCGCCCGCTGCGCATCGCCGACCTCGGCGAGCACCCGTCCGCGGTGGGTCTCCCGCCCGGGCACCCCCCGATGCGCACCTTCCTCGGGGTGCCGGTGCTGGTCCGCGGCACCGTGTTCGGCAACCTCTACATGACCGAGAAGCACGGCGGCGGCCAGTTCACCGACGAGGACGAGGCGGTGCTGGTGGCCCTGGCCGGAGCCGCCGGCATCGCGATCGACAACGCCCGGCTCTACGCCGAGGGCGAGGTCCGCCGCCGGTGGCTGACCGCGGTCGGCGACGTCCGCGCCACGCTGCTGGGTGGCCTGCCCCCGGAACAGGCGCTGCAGCTGGTCGTCGACCGGGTCGCCACCCTGACCGCGGCAGACGGCGCCTGGCTGCTGTCCGGCCCCGACCCGGACGACGGGACCCACGAGGTCCGGGCGCAGTCCGGCGCCGGGCTGGCCGACGTCACCGGGCACCGCCTGCACCTCGGGCAGGCACCGACCCCGCAGACGGTGCCCGACCGGCGCGCGCTGACCCCCGTGGACCTGACCGGGTTCCCGCGCGCGGACCCCGACGCCGCACCCTGGGGCCCCGCGATCGGCGTGCCGCTGCCCAGCACCGACGCGCAGGCCGCCGTGGTGATCGCAGCCCGCCGCGGCGGCAGCCCGCGCTTCGACCCCGCCATCGGGCCGCTGGTCAGCGAGTTCGCCGACCAGGTGGCGCTGGCGCTGGACATGGCGGCCCGTCAGCAGGTCGCCCGGCGACTGGACGTCTACGCCGACCGGGACCGGATCGCCCGCGACCTGCACGACCACGTCATCCAGCGGCTGTTCGCCGCCGGCCTCAGCCTGCAGGCCACGGCCACCCGGGTGCGGGACGACGTCGTCGGGCAGCGGCTGCGCCAGGTGGTCGACCAGCTCGACGAGACCGTCCGCGACATCCGCACCACGATCTTCGACCTGCACACCACCGACGACGGCGAGCACGCCGGCAGCCTGCGACGGCAGGTCCTCGACATCGTCACCGAGACCGCCGGCGAGGACCTGCAGGCGACCGTGCGGACGTCCGGCGCGGTCGACAGCCTGGTCACCGGCGACCTCGCCGTCGACGTGGCCGCCGTCGTCCGCGAGGGGGTGGGCAACGCCGTCCGGCACGCCGGCGCCCGGCACGTGACGGTCACCCTGGACGTCGCCGACGCCGTCGTCGTCGAGGTCCGGGACGACGGCCGCGGGATCGACCCGACCGTGGCGTGCAGCGGCCTGCGCGACCTGGCCGAGCGGGCCCGGCGGCGGGGTGGGGAGTCGGTGGTCCAGCCGCTGCCCGAGGGCGGCACGCTGGTGCGCTGGCACGCCCCGCTGCCCTGAGGGCATCACCCTCGGCCACCGCGGGGGTCAGCCCCGGGGTGCGGCCGGACCCGGGCGGCGGAGCTCGGTGGCCAGGATCGCGGCCTGGGTGCGCCGCTCCAGCCCGAGCTTGGCCAGCAGGTGCGAGACGTAGTTCTTGACCGTCTTCTCGGCCAGGAACATCCGCTCGCCGATCTGCCGGTTGGTCAGCCCCTCCCCGATGAGCTCCAGCACCGTCCGCTCCTGGTCGCTGAGCTTGGCCAGCGGGCCGCTGGGCTCGGCCGCCCGGCGCATCCGCTGCACAGCCGCCGCCGCCGCGGCCGGGTCCAGCAGCGACCCGCCGGCGGCCACCGTGCGCACCGCGCTGACCAGGTCCTGCCCCAGGATCTGCTTCAGCAGGTACCCCGAGGCGCCGGCCATGACCGCCTCGAACAGCGCCTCGTCGTCGCTGTAGCTGGTCAGCATCACGGCCCTGAGGTCGGGCAGCCGGGAGCGCAGCTCCCGGCAGACGGCGACGCCGTCGCCGTCGGGCAGCCGCACGTCCAGGAGAGCGACGTCGGGCCGCAGCGCCGGCACCCGGGCCAGCGCCTCGGCGGCGTTCTTCGCCTCGCCGACCACGGTGATGCCCGGGTCGGTCTCCAGGACGTCGGCGACACCGCGCCGGACGATCTCGTGGTCGTCGAGCAGGAACACCCGGATGGGAGCGGGCGCAGCCTCCGTGGTCACGCGGTACCTCCTGCTGTCCGCCGGGCCGTCACGACGCGGCGAGGTCGTCGGTGCCGGCGCGCTCCGACGCACGCCGCCGGCAGCGAATCTAGGGGCAGGCCGGTGGCGTGCGCGGGGCCGTGCCCCGGCAGCGGGACCGGCGGTGCCGGATCACGACCCCGTGACGCACGTGCCCCCGCCGTCGGCGGTGGGTAGGGCGGAGGCAGGGAGGGCGGCGACGGGCCGCCCCGGACGACCAGGAGGACTCGCCATGACCGCCGCAGCCCAGATGCTGGAGACCCACCCGCAGGACCAGGGGGGCATCGACCGGGAGGCGCTCGTCGCCTGCATCGAGGCGTGCGTGGAGTGCGCGCAGGCCTGCACCGCCTGCGCGGACGCCTGCCTGGCCGAGGACATGGTCGCCGACCTGCGGACCTGCATCCGGACCAACCTGGACTGCGCCGACGTCTGCGAGGCCACCGGGCGGGTGCTGTCCCGGCGCACCGGGCACGACGCGGACGTGGTCCGCGCGGTCCTCGAGGCGTGCGCGGCCGCCTGCAAGGCCTGCGGGGACGAGTGCGGTGGCCACGCCGACATGCACGAGCACTGCCGGGTGTGCGCCGAGTCCTGCCGCCGCTGCGAGCAGGCCTGCCGCCAGCTGCTCAGTTCGCTGGGCTGAGCCGCCCGGCACGCCGCCGACCGGGGGTGGTCAGGAGCGGGCGATCCACTCGTGCCCGCAGCTGCGGCACAGCATGGTCGCCCACCAGCTGTCGTCCTCGGTCGGCTGCGTGGCGTCCACCAGGTCGCGGGACGAGCAGCCGGGGCACCGCAGCAGGGCGGCGAGCGCGCCACCCGGCCGGCTCCCGGGCCGCCGCGCACGGTCGGTGGTGGCCGGCGCCGCCGGCGCGATCGACAGCGTCATCGCCGGCTCACGCGTCGGCCAGCGGCGCGCCGGCCGCCACCAGCTGGACGTCGACGGAGGTCGGCGGCGCGACCTCCCGGACGGCAGCCGTCCGGGCGTGGCCGCGCTGCTCCCGGTGCGCGTACAGCTCGGGGCGGCCGGGCAGCGGGTGGCCACCCCGGCAGCACAGGGTGCCGACCTCCCCCACCAGGACCGGCCGCGGGCGGCCGGGCACGTCGAACCGGCCGGCGCGCTCGATGAGCCGGGTGTCGCACTCCGGGCAGTGGAGGTTGTGCAGGGACTGGATCCAGACGGAGACCATGCGGACACCCTGGGTGATGAACCGCGCGGGCGACAGGCCAGGAGCTGCGAGTCAGCGAACCGTCACAGGATCGTAAGAGATACCGAGGCCCATCCCGTCGGCGCTCAGGCCGCCCGGTCCCCCGCGGCGCCGCGCTCCGCCCCGGCGACCCGTTCCAGCGCCGACCAGTCCCCGATCTTGCTGCGCGGGATGACGCTGAGGGTGCCGTCGGTCTCCAGCACCACGGCGGCGATGTCGGCGAGGTCGCCGGAGCCGGCGGCGCGCACCGCCTGCCGCACCTCGTCCAGCGTCGTCCGCTGTTCCCGCAGGGCCTCCGGCAGCGGCCGGCCCTCGCTGAACAGCAGGGTGGGCCGTGCGGTCACGACGCTGCGCACGCCCCCCCAGTGCACCGACACCCAGGCCACGAGCATCTGCAGCCCCGCCAGCAGGGCCAGCGCCACCGCGCCGTCGGCCCACGAGACGTCGGAGCTGAGCAGGATGGTGGCCAGGGTCGAGCCGAGCGCCACCGTGACGACCAGGTCGTAGGCGTTCAGCTTGGCCAGCGTCCGCTTGCCGGAGGTCCGGAGCACGACGACGACGGTGACGTAGGCCGCCGCCCCCACCGCCAGGATCCTGCCCAGGTCCGCCCATGAGTCGAACCACATGACGCTCTCTCCTCGTCGCGCTCGCCCGCTCGGCCCGCTCCCCTCCCGATGCGGGGTTCGCAGGAACGCATCTGCTGCGTCCGGCTGATCCCGCTGCCCCTAGCCAGCCCCCGCCGGCCGGAAACACGTGGGCCGCCGCGGCAATGTGACGGGTCCGTGACGGTCTGCCCGCAGACCTGTCGGCTGCGCCTCCCGGCTGCCACTCTCGGGTCCCGGCGACGCGGGTCGGGTGGTCACCACCGCCGCCCTCCGCCCCAGCGACCCGACCGATGCCGACCCCGGAGGACGACGTGACCGCCCAGCGCGCACCGCACCCGCTCCCCGGCCCCTCGCTCACCGAGGTGGTCGACGGCCACACCGGCCGGGTCCGGGTCAGCGGGCACCTCACCCCCCAGGGCGCCGACCTGCTGCGGGGCACCGTGGAGGGCCTCCGCCGGCTCGGGCACTCCACCGTGGTCCTGGACCTGGCCGACGTGCAGGCCGCCGACGCCGTCGGTCTGCACGTCCTCTCGGACCTGCGCACCACCATGCGGGCCTCCGGCGACGAGCTGCTCGTCCGGAACGCGCCGCGGGAGACCGCCGTCGGGTGACGCCGGGGCGGGTCAGCCGACCTCGGCCGGCCAGCTCCCGGCCAGCGCCTGGCGGACCTGCTGCCGCCACGCCCGGGTCTCGGACTCCGCCACGGCGGTGGACTCCAGCGCCCGCTCGGCCACCGCGTCGACGTAGCGGCAGACCAGGTCGTCGACGGAACGCCCCTGGGCGCGCCAGGCGAACTCCCGCAGCAGCCCCGCCAGCCGGCGGAGCACCGTGGGCTGCCCCTCGGCGAACTGCAGTGGCTCCTCGACGGCCAGCTGCAGGAGCGCGGGCAGCTCCCAGGGCGGCACCACGAGCCGGACCCGCTGTTCCTCGTCCCGGCAGACCCGGGGCTCGTCGGGGCGCTCGGCGAACCGGCCGAGCAGCGAGGAGGCGTGCGAGAGGGCGTGCACCGCCGTGGTCGGGTCGTTCGTGCCCGGGGACAGCGCCCGGACGCAGATGTCGACCACCTTGCGCAGCCCGTAGGCGAGGTCCCGGTCGGGCGTGCGCTCGTAGTAGAGCTGGAAGCTGCGGTCCAGCGCCTCCTCCAACCTCGCGGTGTCCGGGCTGCCACCGGGCGCGAGCGACCAGGCGTGGGCCACCGGCGTCCCCTCGACGACGGAGTCACCGATCCGCACGGCCAGCTCGACGACCACGCCGGCCTCGCGGGCCGCGGCGACCGCTGCCCGCTCGTCGACCACGGTCAGGAAGCCGCTGGACCGGGCCACCAGCGGCACCGGTGGCCCTGCGCTGCGGTGGTCCGCCGCGTCGCGCGCCGCACCGTCGGGCTCGTCGAGCTCCCGGGCGAGGGTCTGGGTGGCCTCGTCGTGCACGTCGCGCAGCATCGTCTCCACCCGCAGCAGCCGGGAGAGGTGACCCAAAAACAGGACCAGCGCCAGCACGCTGCCCAGCGTCAGCAGGTAGGCCACCGTGATGGACAACCGCGGCACGAACGCGTCGTCGTCCTCCGTGGCGCTCTCGGTGCGGACCGTCCGCAGCACCGTGAGGGCGTAGGTGAAGGTCAGCACCAGCTGGGCCAGGGTGAGCTGCACCGTGCGGTCGGTGGAGAAGGTCTGCAGCAGCCGCGGCGTGAACTGGCTGCTGCTCAGCTGCAGGGCGACGACGGTGAGCGAGAAGGTCACGCCGGTCACCGAGATCAGCGAACCGGCGATCGCGGCCAGCAGGTCCCGCGCGGCGGATGCCCCGCCTCCGAAGGCGAAGGTCAGCGGGTGCTCCCGGGTCGCCCAGTGCTGGTCCAGCTCGGGGAGCGTGGTGCCCAGGACGATGGCCAGCAGGATGCCCAGCGCCGGGATCGGCCAGAGGGCGCCGCGGACCCGGCCGACCAGCACGCTCAGCGGGCCGCCCCGGTGGGAGTCGGAAGTGGGCATGCCGGGAGTGTCCCGCACCCCGTCCCCCGAGGGCGGGAGGGCACGGGGGCGGTCAGTGCCCGGGGTGCTCGGCCGGGTCCTCCAGCTGCATGACCCGCCACAGACCGGTGCGGTGCAGCAGGTCCTCGGTGCGCCGGTTCACCCCGCGCAGGACGACGGCGCCACCGCGGGCCCGGCAGGTGCGGTGCGCCCACAGGAAGCTGGCCACCGCGGTGCTGGACAGCTGCCGGACGTCGGTGAGGTCCACGACCAGCCGGCGCGCCCCGGACAGCAGCGCGTCGCGCAGCAGCCACCGCAGGTCCGCGAGCCCGTCGGCCAGCAGGTCGTCGGACAGCCGCACGACCACCTGCCCGTCCCGACCGGGACGCACGGGGACGGCGTCCGTTCCCGTCGGTGGACGGTGGACGGCGGTGACGGTCATCGGCAGTGCTCCCCGCGGCTCTGCGTGGTCGGGTGGTCACCTCCGAGCATCGGTGCCGCACCTTGCGATCGACCCCCCGTTGGTTTGCGATCCTGTGACGGCTGCCCGACCGGCGCCGGGCGCGCGCCGGGGCGATGGCAGCATGGGCCGCGTGTCGCCGCGTCTGCTGCTGGTCGAGGACGACGACCACATCCGCATGCCCCTGCGCTGGGCCCTCGAGGACGAGGGCTACGAGGTCGCCGAGGCGGCCAGCGGCGAGGACGCCTGCCGGCAGGTGGCCATCGCCGCGCCCGACCTGATGATCGTCGACCTGATGCTCGGTGCGATGGACGGCTACGCCGTCATCCGCGAGGTCCGCCGCGCCAACGACCTGCCGATCGTGGTGGTCAGCGCCCGGGCCGACACCCACGACATCGTGGCCGCGCTCGAGGCCGGCGCCGACGACTACGTGACCAAGCCGTTCCAGGTCAAGGAGATCACCGCGCGGCTGCGCGCCCTGCGTCGCCGGATCAGCGCCAGCGCGGGGGTGGACGAGCGACCGCAGGAGCTGGTCCTGGACAACCACCCCGAGACACCGCTGGTGCTCCGGCCGGACCGGGGCACGGTGCACCGCGGCACCGAGCAGCTGCACCTGACGCTGACCGAGTTCCGGCTGCTGTGCGAGCTGGCCGCCTCCCCCGGCCGGGTGCTCAGCCGGCAGGCCCTGCTGGAGCGGGTCTGGGAGCACGGGTTCTTCGGCGACGAACGACTCGTGGACGTGCACGTGCGCCGGCTGCGGACCAAGGTCGAGCGGGACCCGGGTGCGCCGACCCTGGTGGTGACCGTGCGGGGGCTGGGGTACCGGCTGGACCCGCAGTGAGGCTGGCGCTCGCGCCGAGACGGCTGCGGGCGCGGATCGTGCTCGCCTTCGCCGTCGGTGCGCTGCTGGTCTCCGCCGTCCTGGTGGCCACCACGTTCGCGCTGGCCCGCAGCTACCTGCTGGACCAGCGGGAGAGCGCCGCCACCCGGCAGGCGTTCACCGACGCCAACGTGCTGGCCAGCCGGCTGTCCACGGCGGGCAGCGAGGTCGGCGACGAGCTCGACGACCTCGTGCCCTCCGGCGGCGCCGACGTCGTGGTGCGCAGCGACGGCGCCTGGTACTCCTCGCGCCTGGACGTCGGCGCCCGCGACGTCCCGGGCGCGTTGCAGGAGCTGGTGGCCGCCGGCTCGCCCGGCACCGCCCGGGTCGACACCCCGACCGGCCCGCACCTGGTGATCGGCATCCCGGTCGCCGCGGCGGGCATCGAGTTCTACGAGGTCGCCCCGCTGGTCGAGCTGCAGACCGCACTGCGCACGCTGGCCGCGGTGCTGGGCGCCGGCGCGGCGACCGCCACGCTGGCCGGGGCGCTGTTCGGGGCCTGGGCGAGCCGGCGCGTCGTCCAGCCGCTGGAGCAGGTGGCCGGGGCGGCGACCCGGATCGCCGGGGGTGAGCTGGACATCCGGCTGCCGCCCACCGAGGACCCCGACCTGCTGGCCATCGTCGCCAGCTTCAACAGCATGGTCGACGCGCTGGCCTCCCGGATCGAGCGGGACACCCGGTTCGTCGGCGACGTCAGCCACGAGCTGCGCAGCCCGCTGACCAGCCTGGTCACCAGCGTCGAGGTGCTGGGCGCCCGCCGGGAGGAGCTCTCGGAGCGCGGCCAGCAGGCGCTGACGCTGATCCAGGGCGAGCTCGGCCGGTTCCGCCGGATGCTCGACGACCTGCTGGAGCTGGCCCGGGTGGACGGGGACCCGGTGACGGCGCGGGACGAGCCCGTCTCGCTGGGCGCCCTCGTCCGCGAGGTGCTGGCGCACCGCGGCGGACCGGAGGTCGTGCTCTCCGCCGACCCGGACGAGGAGACGGTCGTACAGGGTGACAAGAACCGGTTGGAGCGGGCCGTGACCAACCTGCTGGACAACGCCGACCGGCACGCCGGCGGGGCGGCGGCGGTGCTGGTGGAACGCCGGGAGGGCTCGGTGGTCGTCATCGTCGACGACGCCGGTCCCGGGGTGCCGCTCGTCGAGCGGGAGCGGGTGTTCGAGCGGTTCGCCCGCGGCCCGCGGGCCGCCCGCGGGTCGCTGCCCGGCGCGGGCCTGGGCCTGGCGATCGTGGAGGAGACCGCGACCGGGCACGGCGGGGGCGCCTGGTGCTCGGAGAGCCCCTTCGGCGGCGCGCGCTTCACCCTCTCCCTCCCCGGCGCCTCGCAGTGAACCGGGTGCACGCGACGTGCTGCGCGCTGCTGCTGGCCGGCGCGCTGGGCGGCTGCGGGGTCCCGACCGGCGGCGCCCCCGAGCCGATCCCCACCTCGCAGGTCCCCTACGACCTGGCCTCCCCCAGCCCGACCGCCACCGGCGCCCCCTCGGCCGACGCGCGCCTGGACGAGCCGCGCGTCTACCTGGTGGCCGAGGACGGCGCACTGGTCCCCCGCGGCCGGTCGCTGGAGGCCGGCCCGCTGGAGGACCGGCTCGACCAGCTGCTCGACGACCTGGCGACCGGCCCGACCACCGGCGAGCTGACCGACCGGCTGTCCACCGCGCTGCGGCCGGAGACGTCGCTCGCGGTCGACGAGCTGTCCGACGGGAGGGTGACCATCGACCTGGGCGGGGACGCCGAGGCGCCGGCGGGGCAGGAGAGCCGCCGGGCGGTGGCCCAGATCGTGCTGACCGCGACCAGCCTCCCGGAGGTCGAGACGGTGCTGCTGACCCGGGCCGGGCAGCCGGTCGAGGCCCCGCTGCCCTCGGGTGAGCTGACCTCCCGGCCCCTGTCGGCCACCGACTACGAGCTGCTGCTCACCCCGACGGCCAGCCCCACCACCTGACCGGGCGGCGGGTCAGCGCCGCAGCGCGCGGCCCAGCCGTCGGACGGCGAGCCCGCCGACGCCGGCGGCGACCGCCCACGGGCCGGCCACCAGCACCGGGTCCAGCAGCTGGTGGCGCCGGTCGGACCGGCCGGACCGCGAGCGCAGCCCGCCGTGCGAGAGCTCGGTGCGCACCCCGGTCGCCGGCACGTCGGGACGGGGCGAGGCGAAGGACGCCAGGTGCGCACCCCAGGCGTCGACCCGGTCCCCGGCCACGAGCAGCAGCCAGTGCGCCAGCCGGGCCTCGCTGAACCGCTCGTAGGCCAGCCGGCGGATCGCCCCGGACGGCCCGTGCAGCGGCTGGGCGGTGCCGAACACCGGCGTCACGAACGCGTGCTCGATCGAGCGCTCCCGCCCCGCGGACCCCGGCTGCCGGTCCGGGAAGTCCCAGTGGGCGCCGGTGTCGGCGGGGTACTGCAGCTTGGGGGACGACGGCCGGTCGGCGGGGTCGAGGTCGACGCCCCAGCCGGGGATGCGGGCGCGCAGCTCCTCCCGGCTCGGCGGCGGGGTCCGCTTGTCGCGGACGTAGGCGGTGGGGACGTCGGGCTCGGTCATGGTGGTCGCTCCCTCAGTGGGCGCCGGGCACGACGAGCGGCTTGATGCAGCCGTCGAGCTTGGCGGAGAAGACGTGGTAGGCCTCGGCGACGTCGTCCAGCGGGAACCGGTGGGTGACCATCTGCCGCGGGGTCAGGTGACCGTTGCGCACGTGCTCGAACATCCGGGGCCACTGCCGCTTCACCGGGGTCTGGTTCATCCGCAGGGTCAGGCCCTTGTTCATCGCGTCGCCGAACTTGACCGCGTTCGGGATCGGGCCGTAGGCGCCCACCACCGCGATCGTGCCGCCCTTGCGTGCCGCGTCGATCGCCCAGTTCAGCGCCGTCGCCGACCCGCCCTGGAGCTTGAGCTTCGGCCCGGTGATCTGCTGGAGGGCGTTGCCGTCGGCCTCGGCACCGACCGCGTCGATGACGACGTCGGCGCCGAGGAAGTCGGTCTGCTGCTTCAGCTCGACCACGACGTCGTCCAGCTGGTCGTAGTCGAGGGTCTCGGCGTGGGCCATCTCCCGGGCCTTGGCCAGCCGCTCGGTGAGGTGGTCGACGACGATCACCCGGCCGGCGCCCATCAGCCAGGACGACTGGGCGGCGATCAGGCCCACCGGCCCGGCACCCAGGACCACCACGGTGTCGCCCTCGACGATCTCGCCCAGCTGCGCCCCGAAGTACCCGGTGGCGGCGGCGTCGGTGAGCAGCACGGCGTCCTCGTCGTGCATCCAGTCGGGGATCTTCACCGGCCCGACGTCGGCGAAGGGCACCCGCACGTACTCGGCCTGCCCGCCGTCGTAACCGCCCGTGGTGTGCGAGTAGCCGTAGATGCCACCGACCGCGGTGGCGTTCGGGTTCACGTTGTGGCAGTTGGAGTACAGACCGCGGGCGCAGAACCAGCACGAGCCGCAGAAGACGTTGAACGGCACCATCACCCGGTCGCCGACCTGCAGGTGCTGCACCGACGGGCCCACCTCGTCGACGACGCCGATGAACTCGTGGCCGAAAGTGTGGCCGACCCGGGTGTCCGGCATCAGCCCGTGGTAGAGGTGCAGGTCCGAACCGCAGATCGCGGCCAGCGTCACCCGGACGATCGCGTCGTTCGGGTGCTCGATCCGGGGCCGGTCCTTCTCCTCGACCCTGATCTTGTACGGGCCTCGGTACGTCATCGCGCGCATGGTGCCTCCTGGGCAGCTCGTCGGCCGGGGGGTGCCCCGTGCGCGGCGTCGGCAACCGCCGGTGTGTGAGGGTGGCGGCCATGCACCTGCTGCTGGAGTACACGCTGGCCGAGGACTACCTGGAGCGCCGGACGGCGCTGCGCTCGGACCACCTGGAGCTGGCCCGGGCCGCCCACGAGCGCGGCGAGCTGCTGCTGGCCGGCGCCCTGCCGGACCCCTTCGACCGCGCACTGCTGGTCTGGACCGCGCCGCGGGAGGTCGTCGAGCGGTTCGTCGAGGCCGACCCCTACGTCGTCCACGGCCTGGTGACCGGGTGGACGATCCGGCCGTGGAACGTCGTCGTGGGGGACGCTCCGGCGACCTGACCTCGCGCCCGTCCCGGCGGAGGTGAGGTCAGGGCAGGCGGACGGTGGTGGTCACCCGGACCACCGAGGGCTCCGGCGGCACCGAGCCGAACCCGAAGGTGACCGGGGGACGCACCGGGGCGAGGTCGCCCAGCGGCTCGCCGTCCCAGCCGGCCTCGACGGCGGCCAGCCGGTGCAGGTCCTGGACGCCGTAGTGCTCGGTGCGCCCGTTGCCGGCCGAGCCGGTGGTGCGCAGCCCGGTGAGCAGCCGCGCCGGCGGGTCGAGCAACCCGACCCAGGCCGGCGTGCGGGCCAGCGGGGCCGGCACGGCGCGGAGCAGGAGACCGAGCGCGGGACGGCGGCCGACCCGGGCGGTCAGCCGCAGCGGCCCGGCGTGCAGTGACCAGGTCCGCTCGTCCGGCCGGGCGACCTCGACGCCGGTCAGCCGTACCTCGTCGAAGGTGTAGGTCGAGCCGACGAACTCGGCGACCTCCTCGCTCGGGGCGAGCAGCACCCGGTGGCCGTCGGGCCGCTGCACCATCACGTCGGAGAAGGCGCCCAGCGGCGAGGACGGCCAGTGCCCGAGCACCACCCGGGTGCCGGAGGTGGTGCCGGTGCCCAGGATCCAGCCGTCGAAGCGCAGCCGCGTCGTCACCGGTCCCCAGTAGCCCGGACGGCGCCCGGCCAACCCGCGCGCCGGGCCCGCGGGCCACCGACCCGGCACGTTCACGGTGGGCTCACAGAACGGTCATGGGGACGCCGACCGGCGGCTGCCTCGCCGCGACACGGTCAGCCGGCCCGCTCCACCGCCCGACCCAGGAGAGCCCCCGTGCGCCGACCGTCCCGCCGTGTCGCCCTGACCCTCACCGCTGCCGGTCTGCTGACCGCCGTCGCCGTCCCGGCGTTCGCCGGCGGCTCCCCCACCGTGCCCCAGGGCAACGGCAGCCAGCAGGCCGAGCTGGTCGGCCGCTCGGTCCTGCCCTCGGCCACCTTCGGCGAGCAGGTCTCCTCCGGCGCGCTGGCGAGCCCCGCCAACGGGGTCACCCCGCCGTTCCCCGCCCAGCCGATCCAGGGCTTCTCCGGCCTGCTGCGGGACGGCGACGACTGGCTGGTGCTGGAGGACAACGGCTACGGCACCAAGGCCAACAGCGCCGACTTCCTGCTGCGCGTCATCCGGGTGCACATCGACACCACCACCCAGCAGACGACGGTGCTCGACGGCGGCTTCAGCCTCTCCGACCCCGACGGCAAGCTCCCCTTCCCGCTGACCCGCAGCGACCGCCGGCTCACCGGCGCCGACCTGGACCCGGAGTCCTTCCAGCGGATGCCCGACGGCACGTTCTGGATCGGTGAGGAGTTCGGCCCCAGCGTGGTGCACGTCGACGCGCAGGGCCGGGTGCTGTCCGCGCCGGTCCAGCCCGAGGGCGTCCGCGCCCCCGAGGCGTGGGACCTGGGCGGTGCCGCTCCGACGCTGGGGTCGAGCAAGGGCTTCGAGGGCATGGCGCTGGGCGTCGACGGCCACACTCTCTACCCGATGCTCGAGGGCGCCGTCGCCGGCGACGACCCGGCCACCCGCCGCATCTACTCCTTCGACACCCGCCGCGGCGTCTACACCGGCCTCAAGGCCAAGGTGCGCTTCGAGGTGCCGGGCAACGCCCTCGGCGACATGGTCGCGCTGGACCAGAACCGCTTCCTCGTCCTGGAGCGGGACAACGGCCAGGGCCCGACGGCGCAGCTCAAGGCCGTCTACCTCGTCGACACCCGGGACATCGACCGGGACGGCTACGCCGACAAGCGGCTGCTATCCAACCTGATGGCCATCCCGGACCCGCAGGGCGTCGGTGGCGCGAAGGGCGGCTACTTCACCTTCCCGTTCGTCACGATCGAGCAGATCGCCGTGCTGGACGACCACCACATCATCGTCGGCAACGACAACAACTACCCGGGCTCGGCCGGGCGCACCGCCGGGGTGCCCGACGACAACGAGCACGTCGTCATCCAGCTCGACGAGGACCTGCAGGTCGACCCGGCCCTGGCGTCGATCAACGCCCGCGGCGGCCGCGCCCGCTGACCCCCCGCCGTCCGGTCCCGGGTGCCCCCGGGACCGGACTGCGCCGGCTCACCCCGCCGGCAGCACCTTGCCCGGGTTCATCAGCCCGGCGGGGTCGAGCAGGGCCTTCACCCCGCGCATCAGCTCCAGCTCCAGGGGGTCCTCGTAGTCGGCGAGCAGGTCCCGCTTGGCCTGGCCGATGCCGTGCTCCGCGCTGATGCTGCCGGCGAAGGCGGCCGTCGAGTCGTAGACGACCCGGGCCAGCTCGTCGGCCCGGGCCCGGAACGCGGCGTCCGCCGAGCCCACCGGCTTGCTCAGGTTGTAGTGCAGGTTGCCGTCGCCGACGTGCCCGTAGGCCACGACCCGGATGCCGGGCAGCGCCGCGGCCAGCGCCCGGTCGGTCCGCTCGACGAACTCCGGGATGCGGCTGACCGGCACCGTCACGTCGTGCTTGAGGCTGGGCCCCTCGGCGTTCTGCGCCTCCGATATCCCCTCCCGCAGTGCCCAGAGTGAAGCGACCTGGGCCGAGCCGGACCCGATCACCGCGTCGCGGGCGAGGTCGCGGTCGAACGCCTCCCCCAGCGCGGTCTCCAGCACCTCGGCCAGCCCGGCGCCGGGCAGCGTGTCGCTCAGCTCGACCAGGGCGTACCAGGGGTGCGGTGCGGGAAACGGGTCGCGGACCCCGGCCGCGTGCGCGAGCACGAACGCCACGCTCTGCCGGCTCATCACCTCGAACCCGGTGAGCCGGTCGCCGGCCAGCGCGCGCACCACCTCGATCAGCTCGACCGCCGCCGCGGGCCCGGGCAGCGCCACCCAGGCGGTGGCCCGGCTGCGGACGGCGGGGAACAGCTTCAGCACCGCCGCGGTGATCACCCCGAGCGTGCCCTCCGCGCCGACGAACAGGTGCTTGAGGTCGTAGCCGGTGTTGTCCTTGCGCAGGCCGCGCAGCCCGTGCCACACCCGGCCGTCCGGGAGCACCACCTCCAGGCCCAGCACCAGGTCGCGCATGGTGCCGTAGCGCAGCACCGCGGTGCCGCCGGCGTTGGTGGCCAGGGTGCCGCCGATCGTGGCGCTGCCCTCCGAGCCCAGCGACAGCGGGAACAGCCGGCCGGCGGCGGCCGCGGCCTCCTGCACCGACTGCAGCACCGCGCCGGCCTCCACGGTGATCGTCTGGTTGGCCGGGTCGAGCTCACGTACCCGGCGCATCCGGCCCAGCGACAGCACGACCTGCCGGCCCGAGGCGTCGGGCACCGCCCCGCCGCACAGGCCGGTGTTGCCGCCCTGCGGGACGACGGCGACCCCGGCGTCCCGGCACAGCCGCAGCACCGCGGCGACCTCCGCGGTGCTGCCCGGCCGCACCACCGCGGCCGCCGCGCCGGACCAGGCACCCCGCCAGTCGGTGAGGTAGCTCCCGATCTGGTCGGGGTCGGTGACCAGCCCGGCCGGCCCCAGGGCCGCGCGCAGTGCGGGGAGGAGGGTGTCGGTGGCGGTCATGCGGGGTCTCCTCCGGGGGTCAGCTGCAGCACCGCGCGGGCGGAGGCCACGGTCGCGGCGAGCCGGTCGGCGTCCCAGCCGCGGACGGTGCCGGCGGCGGGGGCCAGCTCGTCCAGTTGCGGCGCCCAGCCGGCCATCCGCCCCGGGAAGCTGGCCGCCAGCACGTCGACCATCGTCGCGGCGGCGGTCGAGGCACCCGGCGAGGCACCGAGCAGCGCGGCCAGCGAGCCGCCGGCCGACGTCAGCAGCTCGGTGCCGAAGCCGACCATGCTGCCCCGGCCGTCGGCGGTCTTGAGCACCTGCACCCGCTGGCCGGCGGTGACCAGCTCCCAGTCCTCGGCGCGCACCGAGGGCACGAACTCCGCCAGCGCCGCGATCTTGTCCTCACCTGTCTGCCGCAGCTGGCGCACCAGGTAGGCCATCAGGGCGCGGTTGTCCCGGGCCGCGGCCAGCAGGGTCGGCAGGTTGCCCGGCCGCACCGAGCGCACCAGGTCGGTGAGCCGGCCCTGGGTGAGGAACCGCGGGGAGAAGGCGGCGAACGGGCCGAAGAGCAGGTGCTCCCGGCCGTCGACGACCCGGCGGTCCAGGTGCGGCACCGAGATCGGCGGCGCGCCGGGCGCCGCGTGGCCGTAGAGCTTGGCGCCGTGCGCAGCCACCAGCTCCGGGCGGTCGGTGCGCAGGAACTGGCCGCTGATCGGGAAGACGCCGTGGCTGCGCACCTCCGGCACCCGGGCCGACTGCAGCAGCGGCAGGGTGCCGCCCCCGGCGCCGACGAAGACGTAGGGCGTCCGCAGCCGCCGGCGTGCGCCGGTGCGGCGGTCCCGGACGTCGAGGTGCCAGCGGTCGCCGTGCCGGCGCAGCGCGCGCACCTCCTGGCCGAACCGCACGTCCGCGCCGCGGCCGGCCAGCACGTCCAGCAGCCGCCGGGTGAGCACGCCGAAGTCCACGTCGGTGCCCTGCGCCGAGCGGGTGGCCGCCACCGGCTCACCGGCCGGCCGCTGGTCGAACACCAGCGGCAGCCACCGGGCGAGCACCGCGGGGTCGTCGGAGAACTCCTGACCGGCGAAGAGCGGGTGGTCGGCCAGGGCCGCCCAGCGGGCACGCAGGTAGGCCACCCCGTCGGCGCCCCGGCCGAAGCCCATGTGCGGCACCGAGCGGATGAAGTCCCCGGGCGCACCGAGCAGGCCACGCTCGGTCAGCTGGGCCCACAGGTGCAGCGAGGTGAGGAACTGCTCGCCGATCTCCACCGCGCTGGTCGGGTCGACCGTGCCGTCGGGCCGGCGCGGGGTGTAGTTGAACTCGCAGAGCCCGGCGTGCCCGGTGCCGGCGTTGTTCCACGCGCTGGAGCTCTCCAGCCCCGCGGCGTCCAGCCGCTCGACGACGGTGATCGTCCAGCTCGGCTCCAGCTCGCTGAGCAGCACCCCCAGGGTCGCGCTTATCACCCCGCCGCCCACCAGGACGACGTCCCGCTCCTCCGTGCCCGTCACCGCAGCTCCCTTCCTCAAGTCGCCCTCCTCATGCCGTCCTCCCGTCATCCGAGGACCACCGCCACCCCCACCAGCACCGGGACCGACAGCACCGTGGTCAGCAGGACGGCGTCCCGGGCCAGTGCGGTGCCGCGGTCGTAGGCGGTGGCGTAGACGAACACGTTCTGCGCGGTCGGCAGCGCGGAGGTGAGGGTGACCGCGAGCAGCGGCACCCCGGACAGGTCGACCGCCCACCGGCCGACCAGGTAGGCCACCGTCGGCTGCACGAGCGTCTTGAGTCCCACCGCCAGCCACACCTGACCGCGGCCGTCGCCGGAGGCGGGCCGCGGCGCACCGCGCAGCCCGGAGCCGAAGGCGAGCAGCGCGGCCGGGACGGCGAGGGCGGCGAGCAGCTCGACCGGTCGCAGCACCAGCGTGGGCAGCCGCAGCCCGGTCTCGGCCAGCAGCAGCCCGAGCACGCAGCCCAGCACCACCGGGGTGCGCACCGGCTGGGTGACCACCCGCCACCGGGACGGCGCGGCCTCGTCCGGGCCGCGGGAGCCGGCCAGCACCGACAGCCCGACCGGGGCCATCACCAGCACCTGGAACAGCAGGACGGGGGCGACGTAGGAGGCGTCGCCCAGCACGTACACCGCGATCGGGATGCCGAGGTTGCCGGCGTTGACGTAGCCCGATGCCAGCGCACCGGTGGCCAGCTGCGCCGGGGCCAGCCGCCACCACCAGCGGGCCAGCCCGGCGTAGAGCAGCCCGGCGACCAGCGCGCTGCCGCCGGTGGCGACCAGGGCCGCGGTCAGCAGGGTGGCCGGGTCGGCGTCGGCCAGGGTGAGCAGCAGCAGCGCCGGGGTGGCGACGTAGTAGGACAGCCGGGAGAGCACCCCGGTGGCGCCCTCGCCCAGCACCCCGGTGCGCGCGGTGACCCAGCCGACGGCGATGACCGCGGCGAGGGCGGCGAACCCGCCCAGCACCGCGGTCACGCCGGCGGCCGGCGCACCGGTGCGGTCCTCACCCGATCGCGTCCTGCACGGCCCCGGCCAGCTGCGCCACCGCCGTGTCCGGCGCCTGGGGCAGGAAGAGGCTGGGCTCGGTGAGCTCCAGCTCGAGCAGCACCGGGTCGCCGGCGGCGTCGGCCACCAGGTCGATCCGGGCGTACAGCGGCGGCTCGGCGCCCGGCACCAGGTCGGGGACGGCGTCGAACACCGCCTGCGCCACCGCCCGCTGCGCCGGCGTCGGGTCGACCGCGCGCAGGTCGCCGCGGCTGTCCCGGTCCTGGCGCACGCCCTCCCCGCGCTGCAGCAGCGGCCCCTTGCGCACGGCGTGGGAGAACCGCCCGCCGAGGAAGAGCATCGCGGTCTCCCCGGCGTCGTCCACGCTGGGCAGGTAGGGCTGCACCATCGCCGTCCGGCCGGCGGCGGTCAGCTCGGCGACGTGCCCGAGCGCCGCGGCCGGATCGCTCCACCGGGCGGTGTCCCGGGAGCCGGCGGAGACCGTCGGCTTCACCACCCACTCCCCCGCGTCCGGCAGCTGGGCGGCCTCGGTGGGGTCCCAGACGGTGGGGACGACGGGCAGCCCGGCGGCGGCGACGTCGCGCAGGTGCCGCTTGTCGGTGTTCCAGGCGAGCACGGGTGCGGGGTTGCGCAGTCGCGGGACAGCCGCCGCCCAGGCCAGGAACTCCGCCCGCCGCCAGGCGTAGTCCCAGCACGAGCGGACGACGGCGAGGTCGTACCCGGCCCAGTCGACGTCCGGGTCGTCCCACCGGACCAGGTCGACGGCCAGCCCCGCCGACCGCAGCGCGGGGGCTGCGATCGGCAGGTCCGGGTCGACGCGCAGCCCCCGCTCGCTGCTGACCAGCGCGACCCGCGCGCTCACGCGGGCAGCTGCAGCACGCCGTCCACCCGGCGCGGGATGCCGGTGAAGTCCTCGGTCAGCTCGGCCGGCAGCACCTCCGCCGGCGCGCCCTGCCAGGTGACCGGGCGCAGGAACCGGCGGATGGCCGAGGTGCCCACCGAGGTGTGCTGGGAGTTGGTCGACGGCCACGGGCCACCGTGGTGCTGGGCCCAGGACACCGCGACCCCGGTCGGGTAGGCGTCGTAGACGATCCGGCCGGCCCGGGTGCGCAGCTCCTGGGAGACCGCCAGCGGCAGCTGGGTCTCCCCCGCGCCCCGCAGCACCGTGGCGGTGAGCGAGGACGGCATCTTCCCGAGCGCGTCGAAGAGCTCCGGCTCGCCGGCGTAGCGGACCACCACGGTGACCGGGCCGAAGACCTCCTCGGTGACCTGCTCGGGCAGCGCGTCGGCCGAGGTGGTCAGCAGCAGCGGCGTCGCGGCGAAGCCGGCGCCCTCCGCCTCGGTGCCGCGGGCGACCGGGGTGACCCCGGGGGCCTCGGCGATCGCGGCCGACAGCTTCCCGAACGACGCCGCGATCCCCTCGTTGAGCAGCACCTGCGGGCTGCTGCCGCGCACGGCCTCGGCCATCGCGTCGACGACCTGGTCGCCCTCGGCGCCGGCGGGCACCAGCACCAGCCCGGGCTTGGTGCAGAACTGCCCGGCGCCCAGGGTGAAGGAGCCGACCAGCTCACCGCCCAGCTGGGTGCCGCGCTCGGCCGCGGCCTGCGGGGTGACCACGACCGGGTTGAGGCTGCTCAGCTCGCCGAAGAACGGGATCGGGTCGGGCCGCTGCTCGATGATCTGCAGCAGCGCGCGGCCGCCGTTGACCGAGCCGGTGAAGCCGACGGCGCGGATCGCCGGGTGGGCGACCAGGTCGGCACCGGCCTGCAGGCCGTGGACCAGGCCGAGGGTGCCCTCCGGTGCGCCGGCCGCCCGGGCCGCCTCGACGAAGACCTCGAACACCAGCTGGGAGGTCGCCGGGTGCGAGCCGTGCGCCTTGACCACCACGGGGCAGCCGGCGGCCAGCGCGGAGGCGGTGTCGCCGCCGGGCACGGAGAACGCCAGCGGGAAGTTGCTCGCCCCGAAGACCGCGATCGGACCGATCGGCAGCAGCATCCGGCGCAGGTCCGGGCGCGGGCCCATCGGGCTGTCGCCGGCGTGGTCGATGGTCGCCTCGAGGTAGCTGCCCTCGTCGAGCACCTCGGCGAACAGCCGCAGCTGGTAGGCGGTGCGGGTCAGCTCGCCGTTCAGCCGGGTGGTGCCCAGGGCGGTCTCCCGGTCGGCGACGGCGACGACGTCCTCCCGCCGGGCCTCCAGTGCGTCGGCGAGGGCGCGCAGCAGGGCGGCGCGGCCGTCCCGGCCCAGCTCCTCCAGCGCGGGCGCCGCGGCCAGCGCCGCCTCGCAGAGCCGGGCCACCTCCGCCGAGCTGGTCTCCTGGGCGACCACCTCGGCTGCCTGCCCGGTGCGCGGGTCGATGCTCATGACGTCGGTCATGGTTGCTCCTGTCGGGTGGGGTGGACGGGTCAGCGGGGCGCGTCGACGTGGACGCGGTCCACGGTCCAGGCGCGGGCCTGCTCGGTCAGGGTGACGCCGAGGCCGGGGCGGTCGGACAGGTGCATCCGGCCGTCCCGGGTCTCCAGCCGCTCGTTGAACAGCGGGTGCAGCCAGTCGAAGTGCTCCACCCACGGCTCGTGCGGGTAGGCCGCGGCCAGGTGCACGTGGATCTCCATGGCGAAGTGCGGGGCGATCTGCAGGTTGGCGTCGTCGGCCAGCGCGGCCAGCTTGAGGAACTGGGTGATGCCGCCGATCCGCGGGGCGTCCGGCTGCAGGATGTCGACCGAGCCGGCCCGGATCAGCTCCCGGTGCTCGGCGACGCTGGTGAGCATCTCACCGGTGGCGATCGCGGTGTCCAGCGACCGGGCCAGCTGGGCGTGCCCCTCGGCGTCGTAGGCGTCCAGCGGCTCCTCGATCCAGACCAGGTCGAACTCCTCCAGCCGGCGGCTGACCCGCATGGCCGTGGGCCGGTCCCACTGCTGGTTGGCGTCGACCATGAACGGCACGCCGTCCCCGAGGTGCTCGCGGACGGCGCGCACCCGGCGCAGGTCCTCGGCCGAGTCGGGCAGCCCGACCTTGATCTTGATGCCACCGACGCCGCTCTCCAGGGTGCGGGTGGCGTTGTCCTTGACCTGCTCGATCGTCTCGTGCAGGAAGCCGCCGGAGGTGTTGTAGCAGCGGACCGAGTCGCGGTGCGCGCCCAGCAGCTTGGCCAGCGGCAGCCCGGCGCGCTTGGCCTTGAGGTCCCACAGCGCGACGTCGATGGCGGCGATCGCCTGCGTCGAGGCGCCGCTGCGGCCCACCGAGGCCCCGGCCCAGACGAGCTTGGTCCACAGCCGGGCGATGTCGTTCGGGTCCTCGCCGATCAGGTCGGGGGCGACCTCCCCGGCGTGGGCGAACTGGGCCGGGCCACCGGCCCGCTTGGAGTAGCTGAAGCCGACGCCCTCGAAGCCGCCCTCGGTGCGGATCTCGGCGAACAGGAAGGCGACCTCGGTCATCGCCCGCTGCCGGCCGGTGAAGACCTTGGCGTCGCTGATCGGGTTGGGCAGCGGCAGCGTGACCGAGGAGAGCGTGACCGAGGAGATCCGGTCGAGCACGGCCGGTGCGACGGAGGTGGGGGCAGGGGCGGTCGTCGTCATGGGGTGCTCCAGCGCAGAGAGGAGGGTCAGCGGACCAGGCAGGGGCGCTTGGGGTCGAAGCGCCAGTCGGGCACCAGGTACTGCATGGCGACCGCGTCGTCCCGGGCACCGAGGCCGTGCTCCCGGTACAGCTCGTGCGCCGCGGCCAGCGCGTCCCGGTCCAGCTCGACGCCGAGCCCGGGGGCGGTCGGCACGGCGATCTGCCCGTCCCGGA
This sequence comes from Modestobacter marinus, assembly GCF_011758655.1. NCBI lineage: Bacteria > Bacillati > Actinomycetota > Actinomycetes > Geodermatophilales > Geodermatophilaceae > Modestobacter > Modestobacter marinus. The sequence continues at coordinate 95,138 of NZ_JAAMPA010000002.1, read as the reverse complement.
TCTGCAGCGGCGACCGGGTGAGCGCCTGGCCGTCCTGCCAGATCCAGTGGGTGTCCAGCGCGGTGATCTCCCCCGGTGCGGCGGCGCCGACGTGGGTGAACATCGCCAGGGAGACGTCGAAGTGGTTGTTCGAGTGCGAGCCCCAGGTCAGGCCGAAGTCCGCGCACAGCTGGGCCACCCGCACCGAGCCGCGCATGGTCCAGAAGTGCGGGTCGGCCAGCGGGATGTCCACGGCGTGCGAGCGCACCGCGTGGGCCATCTGCCGCCAGTCGGTGGCGATCATGTTCGTGGCCGTCGGCAGCCCCGTGGTCTGCCGGAACTCCGCCATGACCTCCCGCCCGGAGAAGCCGCCCTCGGCGCCCACCGGGTCCTCGGCGTAGGCGAGCACGCCGTGCAGGTCGCCGAGCAGCCGGACGGCGTCGGCCAGCAGCCACCCGCCGTTGGGGTCCAGCGTGACCCGGGCGTCGGGGAACCGCTCCGCCAGCGCCCGGACGGCGGCGACCTCCTGCTCCCCGGGGAGCACCCCGCCCTTGAGCTTGAAGTCGGCGAAGCCGTAGCGGGCCTGCGCCGCCTCGGCCAGGGCGACGACCGCCTCGGGGGTGAGGGCGGGCTCCCGGCGCAGCCGCTCCCAGTCGTCGGCCGGGTCGGCCTCGGCGGCGTAGGGCAGGTCGGTGGCGGCCCGGTCCCCGACGTAGAAGAGGTAGCCGAGCATCGGGACGGCGTCCCGCTGCTGCCCGTCGCCGAGCAGCTCGGCGACGGGCACGCCCAGGTGCTGGCCGAGCAGGTCCAGCAGGGCGGACTCCAGCCCGGTCACCGCGTGGATCGTGGTGCGCAGGTCGAAGGTCTGCAGCCCGCGGCCACCGGCGTCCCGGTCGGCGAAGGTGTCGGCGACCGAGCGCAGCAGCCGGCCGAACATCCCCACCGGCTGCCCCACGAGCAGCGGAGCGGCGTCGGCCACCGTGCGGCGGATGTCCTCGCCGCCGGGCACCTCGCCGACGCCCTCACGGCCCTCGCTGTCGGTGACGATCACGATGTTGCGGGTGAAGAACGGCCCGTGGGCGCCGCTGAGGTTCAGCAGCATGCTGTCCCGCCCGGCGACGGGCACCACCTCGACGCGGCTGACGGTCGGCGGGTTTCCGCTCATCGTGGTCCTCTCGGCAGACGGTGGTCGGGGCTCAGGAGACCTTGGAGGCCAGTGCGGTGAGCTCGGCCAGCTCGGACTCGGTCAGGTCGGTCAGCGGCGGCCGCACCCGGCCGCCGTCCCGGCCGACGGCGGTCAGCCCGGCCTTGACGATCGACACCGCGTAGCCGCGGGCCCGGTCGCGGATGTCCAGGTAGGGCAGGACGAAGTCGCTGAGCATCCCGTACACCGCGGGGCGGTCCTGGGCGCGCACGGCGGCGTAGAAGCGCAGCGCGAACTCCGGGAGGAAGTTGTACAGCGCCGAGGAGTAGGTGCTCACGCCCAGCTGCAGCAGCGGGAGGGCGAACGTCTCGGCGGTGGGCAGCCCGCCGACGTAGATGAGGCGCTCGCCGACCTTGGCGTAGGTGCGGGTCATCTGCTCGATGTCGCCGACGCCGTCCTTCAGCCCGATCAGGTTCGGGTTGCGGTCGGCGAGCTCGGCGACGGTCACGTCGGCGAGGACGGCGTTGGCCCGGCTGTAGACGATCACCCCGAGGTCGGTGGCCCGGCAGACGGCGCTGACGTGCTCGACCAGCCCGGCCTGGCTCGCCTCGGTGAGGTAGGGCGGGAAGAGCAGCAGGCCGGAGGCGCCAGCGGCCTGGGCGGCCTGGGCCTGGGCGACCGAGACGGCGGTGCCCCCGGTGGCCGGGGCGATGACCGGCACCCGGTCGGCCACCTCGTCGACGGCGACCCGGACCACCCGGTCGATCTCGGCGGGGGTGAGCGAGAAGCCCTCCCCGGTGCCGCCGGCGGCGAAGAGGCCGGCCACGTCGAAGCTGGACTGCCAGGCGAGGTGCTCGCGGTAGCGGGGCTCGTCGAACTGCAGGTCGGCGTCGAAGTGGGTGACCGGGAACGAGAGCAGGCCGGACTTCAGCCGGTCAGCGAGGGCGTCCGGGGGCAGCATCGTCACGGGGCGTGTCCTTGGGTCCGACGGGTCCGCGCGCCGATCGACCGGGGGTCGTGGGGCGGTGGTCGACGTCACCCTAGGAACGGCTGACGATGCCTGTCCAAGAGCAGTTCCGCATCGAACGATGCTCGCCGCGCATCATGAAAGCGCTTGCCCAGCGGTGAGACCGGCCAGTGCGCGCCACAGTGCGGGGTTCTTCGACTCCCGGGCCCAGAGCAGGTGCAGCTCGACCGGCCGGGGGACGGGGGTCTGCAACCGCACCAGACCGACCCCCTCGATGGTCAGCCCGGCCGCCGACTCCGGCACGAACGCGATCCCGCGCCCGGCGGCCACCAGCCACAGCATGGTCAGCACCTGGCTCACCGTGTGCACGGTGTTCTCCGACGCCACCGGCACGAACCCGACCACCAGGTCGTAGAAGTACCGGGCCTTCGTCGGCGAGTGCATGACGACCGGCTCGCCGGCCAGGTCCGCCGGCTCGACCGGGCGCCCCAGCTCGAGCAACCGGTGCCCCCGCGGGGCCGCGACCAGCAGCGCCTCCCGGTGCAGCAGCCGGGAGCCGAACCGCTCCTCGTCGAAGGGCGGCCGGGCCAGCCCCAGGTCGATCTCCTCCGCCAGCAGGCCGGCCACCTGCTCGCGGGTGACCATCTCGGCCAGGTCGACGTCGACGTCGGGCAGGTCGCGGGCCAGGTCGTCGAGCAAGCGGCCGAGCAGGCCGTAGGTGGAGGCGGCGGTGAACCCGATCCGCAGCACGCCGCTGGAGCCCGAGGACACCCGGCGCGCGAGCTCGGGCGCACCGTCGGCCAGCGTGAGCAGCCGGCGGGCCTCCACCAGGAACACCTCGCCGGCCGCGGTGAGGCTGACCCGGCGGTTGTCCCGCTCCAGCAACTGGGCGCCCACGGCCCGCTCCAGCTTCTGGATCTGGCGGCTCAGCGGGGGCTGGGTCATGGCCAGCCGGGCCGCCGCCCGGCCGAAGTGCAGCTCGTCGGCGACCGCCACGAAACCGCGCAACTGCTCCAGCGTGAACGCCATGTCGGCAAGGTATCAATCAATGCTGCATCGCTCTTGGACAGGCATCGCCGGTCGTTCTTACGCTGCCCTGGCTCGGTGCGTGACCGCACTCACAGCGCCTGCAGCCGGACCGCCGGCTTCTCGAAGAGGAGAACGACATGGACAAGCACTTCGGCGCGCGCCCCTGGACGGTGACCGGTCTCGGGCTGGCTCTGACCTTCTCGGTCGCGGCCTGCGGCGGCAACGTGGGCGGCGGCTCGGACGCCGACGCCGCGGACTTCCCCGGCGACGACCCGATCACCGTGCTGGTGGGCCAGGACCCCGGCGGCAGCACCGACCTCATCGCCCGCGCGGCGGCCGAGGGCCTGTCCGACGAGCTGGGCGTCCCGGTCACGGTGGAGAACCAGCCCGGCGCCAACGGTGCGCTGGCCGCCCAGGAGCTGGCCGGCGAGGAGCCCGACGGCCACACGCTGATGGTCTACAACGGCAGCCTGGCCTACATCACCCCGCTCGCGGTGGGTGAGGGCGAGGCGCCGGACATCGCGGACTTCGACATCGTCACCGGCCTCTCGCTGGACGACTACGTCCTGGTGACCGCGCCCGGCTCCGGCTTCACCACGGTCGAGGACCTCGCTGCCGCCGGGCGCCCGATCACCTTCGGCACCACGGGCGTGGGCACCGGCAGCCAGCTCTCCCAGGAGCTGCTCTTCGCCCAGTCCGGCATCGACGCCACCGCCGTCCCCTTCGACGGCGGCTCCCCCACCCTGACCGCCGTGCTGGGTGGCCAGGTGGACGTCGGCTCGATCCAGCTCGGCGAGGCGATCGAGCAGATCGAGGCCGGCGAGCTGACCCCGATCGTGACCTTCGCCGAGGAGCGGCCCAGCTACCTCCCCGACACCCCGACCGCCGTCGAGGCCGGTTACGACGTGCCGGTCCAGCAGTCGCGCGCCGTCTTCGCCCCGCAGGGCGTGCCGGACGACGTCATGCAGACGCTGCGCGACGGGTTCCAGGCGGCCTTCGAGGAGGAGGCCTACCAGCAGTTCAACGAGGACAACCTGCTCACCCCGAACGAGCTCGACGGTGAGGAGATCCGGGACCTGTGGACGGAGAACCTGGACCGGTACCGCAGCGTGGTCGAGGAGTACGACATCGACCTCGGTGGAGAGCAGTGACCTCTGCGCACGACGGGGCGACCACCCCGGGGCACCCCGGCGGCAGCACGGCCGCCGGGGCCACCCCCCGGGAGGACGCCGGCTCGACCTCGACGGCCGGGCCGGCGCACCCCGTCGGACCGCACGCCTCCACGCTGCACGACGTCGAGGAGGACGCCCACCAGGTCGAGGTGGAGGCCGAGCACCGGCCCCCGCCGGCCGGCACGACCACGAACGTGGTCGTCGCCGTCCTGGTGGTGGCGCTCGGCGTCGCCGCGGTGGTCGGCTCCCTCTCGCTCGGGGCCGGCAGCGCCGGCAACCCGGGCTCGGGCACCTGGCCCATGGTGCTGGGCGTCGTCATCGTCGTCCTGGGCCTCGCGCTCGCGCTCGACGCGCGCACCACCTCGCCGGACGCCGGCGCCCCCGATACCAGCACCTCGGACGCCGAGCGCTTCTCCCGCTCGTCCTGGCTGGTGGTGGCCGGCCTGGCGACGATGGTCGTCTTCGTCGCGGTCATCGAGGTCATCGGCTTCGAGATCCCCGCCGCGCTGCTCGCCTTCGTCTGGCTGCGCTTCCTCGGCGGGGAGACCTGGCGCTCGTCGGTGCTCGTCAGCCTCGGCGTGGTGGTCGCGTTCTACCTGGTCTTCGTGGCCGCCCTCTCGGTCCCCATCCCGCACCTGTTCTGAAGGAGGGTCTGAGTGGACGTCGCCCCGGTGCTCGACGGCTTCGCCGTCGTCCTGGAACCCACCAACCTGCTGTACTGCCTGATCGGCGTCGTCGTCGGCATGCTCGTCGGCGTGCTGCCCGGCCTCGGGCCCGCCGCGACCATCGCGATCCTGCTGCCGATCACCATCGGCCTGGAGCCGGTGACCTCGATCATCATGCTGGCCGGGATCTTCTACGGCGCCCAGTACGGCGGCACGATCACCTCGGTGCTGCTCAAGCTGCCGGGTGAGGCCTCCTCGGTGGTCACGGTGTTCGACGGCCACGCCCTGGCCCGCCAGGGCAAGGCCGGCACCGCGCTGGGCATCGCGGCGATCGGCTCGTTCGTCGGCGGCACGATCTCGATCGTCGCCCTGTCCTTCCTCGCCCCCGTCGTGGCCGGCTTCGCCCTCGACTTCGGGCCGCCGGAGTACACCGCGCTGGCGCTGCTCGGCATCCTCCTGGTCGCGACCGTGAGCAGCGGCAGCCGGCTCAAGGCGGTCATCGCCGCCTGCATCGGCCTGCTGCTCGCCACGGTCGGCCGGGACGCGTTCACCGGGGGCGAGCGGTTCACCTTCGGCAACCTGAACCTGGCCGACGGGCTGGACTTCGTCCCGATCGCGATGGGCCTGTTCGGCCTCGGCGAGATCCTCTACAACCTGGAGGAGCGGCACAACGCCGTCCACGCGCCGGCGAAGGTGGCCAACGTGTGGCCCTCGCGCGCCGACCTGCGCCGGTCCTCCGGGGCGATCGGTCGTGGCTCGGTGCTCGGCTTCGTCCTCGGCATCCTGCCCGGCGGCGGGGCGACGCTCTCCTCGCTGGCCGCCTACGCGGTGGAGAAGCGGCGCTCCAAGACCCCCGAGCGGTTCGGCAAGGGCGCGGTCGAGGGGGTGGCCGGCCCGGAGACGGCGAACAACGCGGCCGCGACGTCGTCCTTCATCCCGCTGCTCACGCTGGGCATCCCGGCCAACGCGACCATGGCGGTCATCTTCGGTGCGCTGCTCGTCTCGGGCGTCTCCCCCGGCCCGCGGCTGGTCACCGACGAGCCGGAGCTCTTCTGGGGCGTGGTCAACTCGATGTACATCGGCAACATCCTGTTGCTGATCATGAGCATCCCGCTGGTGGGGCTGTTCGTGAAGATCCTCCGGGTGCGGCCGGCCGTCCTGGCGCCGATCACGGTGCTGATCACGCTGATCGGCGTCTACACGGTCAACAACAGCACGTTCGACATCGTCCTGGTCATCGTCTTCGGCGTGCTCGGCTACCTGATGAAGAAGGTCGGCTTCGACCCGGGGCCGCTGTTGCTGGCCTTCGTCCTGGGCACCCTGCTGGAGGACTCGCTGCGCCGGTCGCTGCTGATCTTCGACGGCGACACCACCGGTTTCTTCACCCGCCCGATCTCCGGCACACTGCTGGTCGTCTTCGTGGTCGTGGCCCTGCTGCCGCCGATCCGCAGCGCGTTGGCCCGGCGGCGGGGCACCTCCGCCGACCACTCCGACACCACCACCCCCAAGGAGCTCGTGTGACCGTCCTCGTCGGTTTCCTCCCCACCCCCGAGGGCGAGGCGGCCTTCGCGGCCGGCCTGGCCGAGGCCCGCCGCCGGGGCGAGGACCTGCTGGTGCTCAACAGCCCCCGCGGCGGCGCGCCGGTCAGCGCCGACGTCGCCCCGCCGGAGCTGGTCGCCCAGCTCACCGAGCGCAGCCGCACCGACGGGGTGGCCCTGGAGGTGCGGCAGACCCCGCACACCGGCGACCTGGCCGACTCGGTGCTCCGGGTGGCCGAGGAGGCCGATGCCTCACTGATCGTGATCGGGCTGCGCCGCCGCTCCCCCGTCGGCAAGCTGCTGATGGGCAGCAGCGCCCAGCGGATCCTGCTGGACGCCGACCGGCCGGTGCTCGCGGTCAAGCCGCACCCCAGCGCCGGCTGAACCACCCCGGACACGACGGAGCCCGCCAGGCGACCTGCCTGGCGGGCTCCGTCGTGTGAGCGCTGTCGAGCTGTGGAGCTGGGTCAGGCAGCGACCTGGTTCCAGGCGGCGCCCTGCAGCTGGCGGCGGACCTTCGGCCCGCCGGTGGTCATCTTGTAGAGCTTGACGACCTGCGCCGGGGCGTTGGCCGGGGTGGTCTGGGCCAGCCAGCCGTTGGGCAGCGAGAGCCGGAGCACCTTGTGCCATGCCGAGCCGACCTGACGCGGGAGCGACGCGGTGTGGTACCGCAGCCCGTAGCGGGCGAACAGGTCGCGGATCTGCGGCGCGATCTCGGCGTACCGGTTGCTCGGCAGGTCCGGGAACAGGTGGTGCTCGACCTGGTGGGACAGGTTCCCGGTCATGATGTGCATGGCCTTGCTGCCGGAGATGTTGGCCGAGCCGAGCATCTGGCGCAGGTACCACTCACCGCGGGTCTCGCCGTCGATCGACTTCTTCTCGAAGGTCTCCACGCCCTCCGGGAAGTGCCCGCACATGATCACCGAGTGCGACCAGAGGTTGCGCACCACGTTGGCGGTGAAGTTGGCCGCCAGGGTCGGCAGGAACGACGGACCCGACAGCGCCGGGTGGACGACGTAGTCCTTGGTCATCTGCTTGCCGATCTTCTTCAGCACCTGCTTGCCGCGGGCGCGGAAGCCGGGGTCGGCCCGCCGCTCCTTGGTGGCCAGGTTCTTGCCCAGCTCCAGGTCGTAGGCGGCGATGCCGTACTCGAAGAAGCAGGCGTTGACGAAGTTCCACACCGGCTGCAGCAGGTACAGCGGCACCCACTTCTGGTCCTCGTCGACGCGCATGATGCCGTAGCCGAGGTCGTTGTCCTTGCCGATCACGTTCGTGTACGTGTGGTGGAGCACGTTGTGCGAGTGCTTCCACTGCTCGGCCGGGCTGGCCATGTCCCACTCCCAGGTCGTGGAGTGGATCTTCGGGTCACGCATCCAGTCCCACTGCCCGTGCAGGATGTTGTGCCCGATCTCCATGTTCTCCAGGATCTTGGCGACCGAGAGCCCCATGGTGCCCAGCACCCAGGCCGGCGGGAACTTGGAGAACAGCAGCACGGCCCGGCTGGCCAGCTCCATCTTGCGCTGCACGTCGATGACCCGGCGGATGTAGGCCGCGTCGTCCTCGCCACGGCTGTCCACGACGCTCTGCCGGATGGCGTCGAGCTCGCGGCCGATGGCCTCGATGTCGGCCTCGGAGAGGTGGGCGATCGGGTTGTCGGGCTTCTTCTGCAGGACGGTCATGTGCGGCTCCTCAGCTCTGGGGTGCGGGGGTCAGTGGTCGATGTCGCAGGCGTCAGCGGCGGCGCTGACGCAGGTCTGGATCAGGACGCCGTCACCGGGGGCGGCGGTGGTCAGCTCCCCGTTGCGCAGGTCACGGACGGCGCCCTCGCGCAGCGGCAGCACGCAGCCGTAGCAGATCCCCATCCGGCAGCCGCTGGGCATGAGCAGCCCGGCCTCCTCGGCGGCGTCCAGGATCGGGGTCGCGCCGTCGGCCTCCAGCGTGCGGCCGGACTTCGCGAACGTGACGGTGCCGCCCTCGCCGGTGACCAGCACCCGGGGGCGGAAGCGCTCGGTGTAGAGCTGGTCGTCGATGCCCTGGGCCGCCCAGTGCTCCTCCAGCGCCTCGAGCAGGCCGACCGGGCCGCAGGCCCAGGTGGCCCGCTCGGCCAGGTCGGGCACCAGGTCGGCGATCGCCTCGGCGTCCAGCAGGCCGGCGGCCTCGGTGTGGTGCTCGACCAGCCGGATCCGGCCGGCCGCGGCCAGCTCGCGCAGCTCGGCGCCGAAGATGACGTCCTCGGGCGTGGGCGCGGAGTGCACCAGGACGACGTCGCACCCGGCGTCCTCGCCCAGGTTGCGCAGGATGCCCATCACCGGCGTGATGCCGGAACCGGCGGTCACGAACAGCGCCTTGGCCGGCCGCGCCTCGGGGAGGACGAAGTCTCCGGTGGCCTGGTCCAACTGGACGACGGTGCCCGGCCGGGCGCGGTGCACCAGGTGGTTGCTGACCTTGCCGTCGGGGATCGCCTTCACGGTGATGCTGAAGCAGCCGTCGGCGCGGCCGAGCACCGAGGTGATCGAGTAGGCGCGCCACAGCCGCACCCCGTCGATGTCGATGCCGATCCGGACGTACTGGCCGGGGGTGTGCGGCAGCCAGTCGCGGCCCGGGCGGATCACGATGCTGGCGGTGTCCCGGGTCTCCCGGTGCACCGCCTCGATCCGGCCGCGCAGCGCGGCACCGGAGCGCAGCGGGTCGACCAGGTCCAGGTAGTCGGCGGGCAGCAGCGGCGTCGTGACGAGCTCGGCCACCTTGAGCACCCGGTCGCGCAGCGTGGTCAGCACGGGACGGGCCGTCGACGGGCGCGGAACAGTGGCGGTCATGTACTGAGTCTTACCCGCGCGAGGGGCGAAGAACTGTGCCGATGACGTGAATCGGACGCCGAGTTCTATCCTCGGCGAACAACGTGGAGGTGCGGACGATGAGCGACCAGGTGACCTTCCCACCGTCGGTGGTGGCCGCGATGCAGGCCCAGCTCCCCGCCGTCGCCGAGCAGACCGTGGCCAGCATCGTCGTCGAGGTGCCCAGCTACGCCGACGCCTTCGCCGGCCAGATGGGCCGGGCGATCTCCAACGCCGTCCAGCTGGCCCTGGGCGGGTTCCTGGAGCTGGCCACCACGGCCGGGGGCGCCGACGCGAGCCGGCCGATCGGTCCCGCCCTGGAGGGCGCCTACTCGCTGGGCCGGGGCGAGGCGCGCAGCGGGCGGTCGATGGACGCGCTGCTGGCCGCCTACCGGGTCGGCGCCCGGGTGTCCTGGCGGCACATGAGCGACACCGCGGTGGGCGCCGGCCTCTCGGTCGGGGCGCTGGCCCGCTTCGCCGAGCTGGTGTTCGCCTACATCGACCAGCTGTCGGCCGCCAGCGTGGCCGGGCACACCGACGAGCTGGAGACCACCGGCCGGGTCCGCCGGCACCACCGCGAGCGGCTGGGCGCGCTGCTGCTCGCCGGGCGCCCGCTGCACGATCTCACCCCCGCGGCCGACCGGGCCGGCTGGCTCCCCCCGCGGACGCTGACCGCCGTGCTGCTCCCGGAGGTCCGGGCCCGCGGCGCCGTCGCGCTGCTGGACCCGCGCACCCTGCAGCTGGACGACGACCCGCCCGGACTGGACCCGGCCCTGGAGCTCAGCGTGCTGCTGGTGCCCGACGCCGGCGAGGGCGCCCGGGTCGCCCTGCTGCGTGCCCTCGACGGGCGGTCCGCGGTGGTCGGCCCCGCTCGCCCCTGGACCGCGGTCGCCGGGTCCTACGCCCGTGCCCTGCGCGCCCTGGGGCTCGGGCTGCGCGCCACCGGCCCGGCGCCGCTGGACACCGAGCAGCGGCTCCCGGAGCTGGTGCTGCGGGCCGACGAGGACGCCCTGGCCGACCTGCGGGCCGCCGCCCTCGCCCCGCTGGACGGCCTGACCCCGGCCACCCGGGAGAAGCTGGCCGCCACCCTGCGCTCCTGGCTGCTGCACCACGGGCGGCGCGAGCAGGTCGCCGCCGAGCTGTTCGTGCACCCGCAGACCGTGCGATACCGGATGGGGCAGCTCCGCGACCTGTACGGCGACCGCCTCGAGGACCCGCAGACGGTGCTGCAGCTGACCATCGCCCTCGGCCCGGAGGCGCCTGCCCGCTGAGCGCCCCGGGCATCGGCCAGGATGGGCGCGTGAGGATCGCGGTGGCCGGTGGCACCGGCCTGCTGGGTGCGCTGGTGGTCGCCGAGCTGGCGCGGCAGGGCGACGACCCGGTCGTGCTCGCCCGGTCCCGCGGCGTCGACCTGACCGACGGCACCGGCCTGGCGGCCGCCCTCGACGGCGTCGACGCGGTGGTCGACGTCGCGAACGTGACCACGGCCAGCCGGCGCCGGTCGGTGGCCTTCTTCACCGCGGCCACGACCCAGCTGCTCGCCGCGGCCGCCCGGGCCGGCGCGGGGCACGTCGTCACGGCGTCGATCGTCGGCGCCGACACCGTCGACTTCGGCTACTACCTGGGCAAGCGGCGGCAGGAGGAGCTGCTGGCCGCCGGTCCGGTGCCCTGGACGCTGCTGCGGGCCACCCAGTTCCACGAGCTCGCCGGCCAGCTGGTCGACCGCTCGCCACGCCCGCTCGTCGTCGTCCCCCGGATGGCCAGCCGGCCGGTGGCCGCCGCCGAGGTCGCCGCGCACCTCGTCGAGCTGGCCCACGGTGCACCCCAGGGGGTCGCCCAGCCGATCGCGGGGCCGGAGGACCACGACATGGTCGACCTGGTCCGGCGGCTGCTGCGGGCCACCGGGCAGCGCCGGCTCGTCGTCCCGGTGCGGCTCCCCGGCCGGGTGGGTGCGGCGATGACCGGCGGGGCGCTCGTCCCGGCCGAGCCGTACGTCCACGGCCGGCGGACGTACAGCGAGCACCTGGAGACGGTCGCGCGCAGCAGCTGAGCCGGGGTCAGCCCTCCGCGTCGGCGACCTGGCGGGAGAGCTCGACCAGCTGCCGCAGGCAGTGCTCCCGCAGCGGCCCCGGGAAGCCGTCGGCCAGCCGGTAGAAGACGACCCGCCCGTCCTTCCGGCTGGTCACGAAGCCGGCGGTGCGCAGCAGCCGCAGCGCGTAGCCGACCGCGTCCTCCGTCGCCTCCAGCGCCATCGCCAGGTCGCCCACGCAGAGTTCGTCGACCACGTCCAGGGCGTAGAGCACCCGGGAGCGGGTCGGGTCGGCCAGCAGGCTCAGCATCGCCGACAGGCTCGCGGCGTCCTCCCGGCTCGGCACGCGCGCCCTCGCCGAGGCCACACGCACGGGGTCGACCGGATGGGGGTGATCTGCCACGGTGAGGCGGTTACCCGGACGGTCGCACGGGTATGCGCGGTCGCGGTCAGACCACGGCCTCAGGCGGAACGGACGAGGGGGAACCCGGGGTGGCCTACCTGAGTCTCGCCGCCATGTTCGGCCTCGCCGTCAGCGGCGTGCTGCTGGCGTACCTGCTGCACCGGCGGACCGCGGTGGCGCCGGATGCGGTGGCGAGCCTGCCCTTCCTCTCCGGCTGGCGGCCCGCCGAGCACGCCCTGTCCCGGTTCGAGGCGCGGTACTACCCGATGACCCTGCTGTTCCTCGCCTTCGACGTGGAGATGCTCTACATGTACCCGTGGGCGACCGTGGTCGCCTCGATCGGGACCTCGGCGATCGTCGAGATGTTCGTGCTGCTCGGCGTGCTGATGACCGGCGTGCTCTGGGCCTGGCGCGAGGGTGCACTGCGGTGGACCTGACGCGGCTGGCCGCCCGGCGCACCGCGGTGCTGGCGGTGGAGGTCCCGGGCTGGAGCCGCACCCGGTGCGCGCTCGAGCAGGACGTGCGGGCCCGCGGCTGGCGGCTGGCCGGCTCCCCCGCCGACGCCGACCTGCTGGTGGTGTGCGGGCGCCCCGGCGCCCGGCTGACCGCCGCGGTCGACCACGTCTGGAGCCAGCTGCCCGGCCCCCGCGCCCGGGCGGAGGTCACCACCGCCGACGACGTCCCGGCCGTCCTGGACGGTGCGGCGGCCGAGCTCGCCGACGGCGCAGCCCAGCGGCGCGACGCCGCCGGCCGGCCGGCCGATCCGGAACCGGGGACCACCGCCGCGGGCGACGACGGCATGGGCGACATGGACATGGACGGCGACTCCGGCCACTCGGGCGACATGGACATGGACGACGACCCGGGCGACGCCGACGGGGACCACGCCTCCGGCGACGGCGACATGGACATGGACGACGACTCCGGCGAAGGCGGCGGCGACGACTCCGGCGACGGCGACATGGACATGGACATGGACATGCCGATGCCCGCCGGCATCGGCCTGGCCGGCGCCGGCGGCGACGACCAGCTCCCCGACCCCGACGGCCTGGACATGGACGTGCTGCACGTCCCGCTGGGGCCGGTGCTGCCGCACTGGCCGGCCGGCCTGCTGCTGCACACCACGCTGCAGGGCGACCTGGTCGTCGCCGCCCGGGCCGAGGTCCTGCTGCCGGCCGACGACGCCCCGCCCGACCCGCCGGTGCACGGCACCCCCGCCGGTCGGTGGGACGCGGTGGCCACCCTGCTGGTCCTGGCCGGCTGGGACGACGCCGCCGTCCGGGCCGCGCGGGTCCGCGACGGCCTGCTGGCCGGCGGACAGCCGCCGGAGGCCGAGCGGCTGACCCGCCGGATCACCCGCTCCCGACTGCTCCGCTGGTCGCTGCGCGGCCTGGGCCGGCTGCCCGAGGGCGATGCGCACGACCGGCTGCGGCACTGGCTGACCGGCACCGGGCAGCGCCGGTCGACCGAGCTGAGCGCGGTGGCCGAGCTGGTCACCGGGCTGGACCTGGCCACCGCCCGGCTGGTGGTGGCCTCGCTCGACCTGGACACCGCCGACCGGGTGACCGTGCCGGTGGGGGCAGGCTCGTGACCGTCACCGAGGTCTCGGTCGGCTGGGTGCCGGTGGCGGCCGCGCTGCTCCTCCTGGTCGCAGCCGCCGCGGCGAGCCTGGACGGCGCGCTGGCCGCGCGGTCGGCCGGGCAGCCGCTGGGCGGTGGCCTGCTCGCCCCGGTCGCGGAGACGGCCCGGCTGTTCGGCCAGCGCCGCCGGACCACCGTGGCCGCGGACCTCCCGTTGCAGCGGATCGGCGGTGCCGGGCTGCTCACCGCCGCGCTGCTGATGATCGCCGTCGTCCCGTTCGGCCGGTGGACCGTGGCCGACCTGACGGTGGGCGTCGTCTGGTTCAACGCGATGGACGTGCTGGTGTGGGCGGCGGTCTGGCTGGCCGGCTGGGGCCCGAACAGCGCGCACGCCCTGGTCGGCGGCTACCGGTGCCTGGCCCAGGCGCTGTCCTACGAGCTGCCGTTGATGTTCGCGCTCACCGCACCGGCGGTCGCCGCCGGCAGCCTCCGGCTGGGGGACGTGGTGGCCGCGCAGTCCGGGCTGTGGTTCGTCGTCTGGATGCCGGTGGCCTTCGCCGTCTTCTGCGTCGCGGTGGCCGGGTTCTCCGTCTGGGGGCCGCTCTCCGCGCCCACCGGCGCGACGACGGCCGGCGGGGTGCTCGTCGAGGCGTCCGGGGTCGACCGCTGGCTGCTCAGCACCGGGCGGTACGCGCTGCTCACCGCCGGGGCCGCCTTCGGGGCGACCGCCTTCCTCGGCGGCGGGCACGGTCCGCTGCTGCCGGCCTGGCTGTGGCTGCTGGTCAAGACCGCCGGGTTGCTCGCGGCGCTCGTCGCGCTGCGGCGAGTGCTCCCGGTGATCCGCCCGGAGCAGTTCGCGGCCCCGGCCTGGCTGGTCGCCCTCCCGCTGGTGCTGCTGCAGGTGTTGGTCGTGTCCGTCGTCGTCGTGGTCCAGGCCTGAGGAGGGAGGGACGTTGCTGACCGGGATCGTGTTCTGGGTGCTCGCCGTCGTGGCGGTGGCCGCCGGCGTCGCCGTCTTCCGGGTCGACTCGATGGCCCGGGCGACCTACGCGCTGGCCGCGTCGTTCATCGCCGTCGGCCTGGTGCTGCTGCTGGTCGACCTGGAGTTCCTGGGCGTCATCACCGTGCTGATGATGACCATGGAGATGGCCGTCATGGGCATCTACATGATCATGTTCATGGGGATGAACCCCGCGCTGATGCCGATGAGCATGGTGCACGGCAAGCGCCCCGCCCTGGCGGTCTCGCTGGGCACGTTCGTCGTCCTGGCCGCCGGGGCGCTGCTCGTCCCGTGGCCGACCCGCCGCGGCGCCCCGGCCGCGGGCCTGGTCACCTCGCTCGGCGAGGCGATCATGGAGTCGAAGATGCTGGTGATGATGACCGTCTCGCCGGTCCTCTTCGCCACGATCGTCGCCGCCCTGGTGCTGGCGCTGCCGCGGGGCCGCTACGACCGGCTCGGCGACGACCTGAAGGGCACCGCCCTGCGCGGGGGGTCCCGGCGATGACCCTGCAGACGATGCTGCTGGTCGCGGCCGCGCTGTTCAGCGTGGGCCTCTACGGGGCCATCTCCCAGCAGGTCGTGGTCATGGTGATGATGGGCCTGGAGCTGATGCTCAACGGCGTCATCCTCGCCGCGGCGGCGTTCTGGTGGTTCCTCTCCCCCACCCCCGACGGCCAGGTGCTGCTGCTCGTGGTGATCACCGCGATGACGGTGGAGATGGCGATGGGCTTCGCCGTGGCCACCCTGCTGCACCGGTCCCGCCAGTCCGACATGACCGACATGGCCACGGACCTCGCCCAGTGACCGGCCTGCTGTGGGCCGTCGCCGTCCTGCCGGCCGCCGTCGGGGCGCTGCTGTGCGTGCTCGGCCGGCGGGCCGACCGGGCCGCGCCCGCGACCGGCATCGGGACGGCGGCCGTCGTCCTGGCGCTGTCGATCGCCGTGGCGCTGGAGCGGCCGGCGGTGCAGGCACCGTTCCTGCCGGCCGCCGGCTTCGGGCTGGCGGTCGACCCGCTCGCCGCGGTGGTGCTGCCGGCGGTGACCGCGGTGACCCTGCTGGTGCTGGTCTTCTCCGCCGGGGACGTCGAGGGGGCGCGGGCCCGGTTCACCGGGTTGATGCTGCTGTTCGCCGCCGCGGTGGTCGTCACCGTCACCGCGACGACGCTGCCGACGCTGCTGTTCGCCTGGGAGGTGATGGGCGCGACGTCCTACGCGCTGATCGGCTTCCGCTGGCAGGAGGAGCACCGGGTCGGCGCCGGGCTGACGGCCTTCCTGACCACCCGCACCGCCGACCTGGGGCTGTACCTGGCCGCCGGGGCGGCGCTGGCCGGCGGCACCGGCCTGGCGCTGGACGAGCTGGCCGGCGCCGACGGCGGCTGGCTGCACGTCGTGGCGGCCGGCGTGCTGGTGGCCGCCCTCGGCAAGGCCGCCCAGCTGCCGTTCACCGCCTGGCTGTCCGCCGCCATGCAGGGGCCGAGCCCGGTCAGCGCGCTGCTGCACTCCGCGGCGATGGTCGCGATGGGCGGCTACCTGCTGCTGCGCACCGCTCCGCTGCTGGCGGCCACCGGCTGGGCGGGGCCGGTGACCGCCTGGGCCGGGGTGCTGACCGCCCTGCTGCTGGGCGCGGTCGCGGTCGCGCAGCGCGACCTCAAGCAGCTGCTGGCCGCCTCCACCGCGGCGCAGCTGGGGTTCGTCGTGCTCGGCGCCGGGGTCGGGTCGGTCGCCGGCGGCACGGCGCACCTGGTGGCGCACGCGGCCACCAAGGCGCTGCTGTTCCTGGTGGCCGGGGCGTGGCTGAGCGCGCTGGGCACCAAGCAGCTGGCCGCGCTGCGTGGTGCGGCCCGGCTGTGGCCGCTGGTCGGGGTGTGCGCCGCGATCGGCGCGCTGGCGCTGGCCGGCGTCGTCCCGCTGTCGCTGTGGGCGACCAAGGACGAGGTGCTGGCCGGGGCCCTGGAGGAGTCCCTCGCGCTCTACCTGGCCGGACTGGCAGCGGCCGCGCTCTCGGCGGCCTACGCCGGGAAGGTGCTGTGGCTGGTCTGGCGGCCGCTGCCCGCGCGGGCCGAGGAGGGCTATGACACCGAGGAGGACGGCACCCGCCGGGTGGGGCCGCTGGAGCGGGCCCCGCTGGTCGTGCTCGCCGTCGGCGCCGCCGTGCTGGGTCTGCTGGCCCTCCCCCCGGTGGGCGAGGCGCTGCACCGGCTCCTCGGCGAGACCGGCGCCCCCACCGCCTCCTGGGCAGAAATGGCCATTTCTGCCCTGCTGGCGATCGGCGGGGTGCTGGTGATGGCCTCCGCGCGGGTCAGGCGCGTCTCCTGGGGCCGGGTGGGCAGCTGGTTCACCGGCTGGCTCGGCCTGGCCCGGGCGACCGACCTGGTCGTCGTCCGGCCGGTGCTGCGCGCCGCCGAGGCGCTGGCCCGGTTCGACGACCGGCGACTGACCCCCGCCGTGCACGGCACCGCCCGCGGTGCCCTGCACCTGGCCGCC
The DNA here is from genome assembly GCF_011758655.1 of Modestobacter marinus. Classification (NCBI taxonomy): domain Bacteria; kingdom Bacillati; phylum Actinomycetota; class Actinomycetes; order Geodermatophilales; family Geodermatophilaceae; genus Modestobacter; species Modestobacter marinus. The sequence continues at coordinate 78,315 of NZ_JAAMPA010000002.1, read as the reverse complement.
GGGGCCGCCCGGTTCGACGACGACCGGCTGGACCGCGGGGTGCGCGCCTCGTCGGCCGGCACGGTCCGGCTCGCCGACGCCGCGGGCCGGGCCGACCTGGCCGGTCCGGACGCCGCCGTGCGGTCGCTGGCCGCCGGCACCCGCTGGCTGGGGGGCTGGGCCCGGCGCACCCAGACCGGCCAGCTGCACCAGTACTACGTCTCGGCCGCCGTGGTGCTCGCCGCCGCGCTGGCCCTCCTGCTGGCAGTGAGGTAGCTCCGTGCTCAGTTCGATCATCTTCCTGCCCCTCGTCGCCGGGGCCCTGCTGGCCGTGCCCGCGGTGCCCGACCGGGTCGCCCGCTGGACCTGGATCGCGGTCACCGCCGCCGAGGTCGTGCTCGTCGGCGTGCTGATCGCGCGGTACGAGACGCCCGCCGACGGCGACCTCGCGTTCGAGGAGCGCGCGCGCTGGATCCCGTCGGTCAACAGCAGCTGGCACGTCGGGGTCGATGGGCTATCGGTGCCGCTGCTGGCGCTGACCGCGGTGGTGTTCAGCGCCTGCGCGGTCTACGGGCTGCGCGAGGACCGGCGCCCGCGCCAGCACGCCGCCCTCTTCCTCGCCCTGCAGTCCACCTGCATGGGGCTGTTCGCCGCCCAGGACCTGATCGTCTTCTTCGTCTTCTTCGACCTGTCGATCGTCGGCATGTACGCCGCCATCGCCGGCTGGGGGCACGGCAGGGACGCCGGCCGCTCGGCGCTGCAGTTCTTCCTGTACACGTTCCTGGGCAGCCTGGCGCTGCTGCTCGGCTTCATCGGCCTCTACCTGGCCGCCGACCCGCACACCTTCGACATCCCCGAGCTGGTTGCCGCCGCACCCCTGCAGGACCACCCGGTCGCCGGTGGTTTCGTGCTGGCCGCCCTGCTGCTGGGGCTCGCGGTGAAGACGCCGACGATCCCGTTCCACACCTGGCTGCCGCCGGCGCACACCGACGCCTCGGCGATCGGCTCGGCGGTGCTGGCCGCGGTGCTGCTGAAGATGGGCACCTACGGCTTCGTCCGGATCGCCATGCCCGCGATGCCGGACGCCTGGCGCGGGGCGGCCTGGGTGGTGCTCGCCGTCGGCATCGCCTCGGTGCTGTACGGCGCGCTGGTCGCCCTGGCGCAGACCGACGTCAAGCGGATGATCGCCTACACCTCGATCAACCACATGGGCTACGTGGTGCTCGCCGTCGGCGCGGCCGGCCTGCTCGGCACCGGGACGGCGGCCCGCGAGCTGGCCGTGACCGGCGCGGTCACCCAGATGGTCAGCCACGGCCTGATCACCGGTGCGCTGTTCCTGCTGGCCGGGGTGCTGCACGACCGGACCGGCAGCTACGCGATGCGCGACTACGGCGGGCTGGCGCGCAGCGCACCGGTCTGGTCCGGGCTCTTCGCGGTCGCGGCGTTCGCCTCGCTGGGCATCCCGGCGTTCAGCGGGTTCATCGCCGAGTTCCAGGTCTTCGCCGGGAGCATCGGCACCACGGCCTGGGCGGCGATCGCGCTCCCCGGGATCCTGATCACCGCGGCGCTGTTCCTCCGGGCGCTGCAGTTGCTGGTCACCGGGCTGCCCGGCGGCCGGTCGATCGGCTTCTCCGACGTCCGGGCGGTCGAGGCGGTGCCGGTCACCGGGCTGCTGCTGCTCTCCCTGGCGATCGGCGTCCTGCCCTGGCTGCTGCTGGACCTGATCACCCCGGCGTCCGCCGTCCTGGTCGACCTGGTGGGCAGGTGATGGAGCAGTCGCCACTGGCGCTGCTGCCCGAGCTCTGCCTGCTCGGCGGCGCGGTGGTCACCCTGCTGGCCGGCTCCTTCCTGCCCCGGCAACGGCAGTGGGTCGCCCGGCTGGTCGCCGTCGCAGCGCTGCTGGTCGCCGGTGTCTCCGCCGCCCTGGCCTTCCCTCGGGACGCCCCTCTCGGCGGGGTCACGGAGACGGTGTTCGGGGCCTTCGTGCTGGACACCGCCACGGGGGTCACCCGGCTGGTGGTGGTCGCGGCGGTGCTGCTGGTCATCGGCCTCGGCGTCGACGAGCTGGCCGGGCAGGCCCGGGAGAGCGAGACCTACACGCTGCTGCTGCTCGGCGGGCTGGGCGCGATCGTGCTGGCCGCCACCGACGACCTGCTGACCCTCGCCGTCGGGTTCCTGCTGGCCAGCATCCCGGTGTACGCCCTGGTCGGGATGGTCCGCTCCCCCGGCGCGGCCGAGGCGGCGCTGAAGACGTACCTGCTGGGCGCCCTGTCGGGCATCCTCCTGCTGCTGGGGGCCACCGTGCTGTCCGGCATCGCCGGTGGCACCGCCTACGCCGACCTGGCCACCGGCCTGGCGGCTGCACCGGCCGCCGCGGTGGCCGTCGGGGCGCTGGCCGTGCTGGCCGGGCTGCTGTTCGAGGCCGGCGGCGTCCCGCTGCACCAGTGGGTGCCCGACGCCACCCAGGGCGCCGGCACCGCGGCCGCCGCCTTCCTCACCACCGTGCCCAAGCTCGGGGCCCTGGTCGCCGCCGCGCGGCTGGTCGACGTGCTGCCGGGCTCGCTGCCCTGGCCGCTGCTGGTCGGCCTGCTCGCCGCCGCCACCATGACGCTGGGCAACCTGGCCGCGCTCGCCCAGACCGACGCCCGCCGGCTGCTCGGCTGGTCGACGGTCAGCCAGGTCGGCTACCTGCTCATGCCGGTCGCCGTCGTCACCAGCACCTCCGCCGCGACCCCGGCGCTGCTGGTCTACCTGGCCGGCTACGCGGTCACCAACCTGACCGCCTTCGCGGTGCTCGCCGCGGTGCCCGGCGCCCGGTCGCTGACCGACTTCCGCGGCCTCGCCCGGCAGCGACCGGCGCTGGCCGCCGCGCTGGTGATCAGCCTGCTCAGCCTGGTCGGCACCCCGCCGACGGCGGTCTTCCTCGGGAAGCTGACCGTCTTCACCGCCGCGTGGGACGGCGGTCTGGCCTGGCTGGTGGTGGTCGCCGCGGTGAACACCGTGGTCAGCCTCTTCTACTACCTGCGGTGGCTGGTCGAGGCGTTCCGGCCCGGCGAGCCCGCAGCGACGGCCGGCTGGCCGCACGCGGCGGCGGTGGCCGGGGCCCTGGGCGTGCTGGCGGTCGGTCTCGGTGCCGGCCTGGTGACCGCGCTGGTCGGCGACGGCACCCTCGGCTGAGCCGTCGGACCCGCACCGCGTCGGGCGGGTGGACGGGGCACGACCGGGTAGGGGCCGACGGGACGCCGTCGGACCGAGCCCAGGTCCACAGCGCGGCGTCCGCTCATCCGCAGGAGGCACCATGAAGGCAGTCGTGTGGCACGGCGTCGGGGACATCCGGCTCGACGACGTCCCGGACCCGACCATCCAGGACCCCACCGACGCGATCATCGAGGTGACCGCGAGCGGCATCTGCGGCACCGACCTGCACTTCGTCCGGGGCACGATGTCCGGCATGGTCGAGGGCACGATCCTCGGCCACGAGGCGGTGGGCATCGTGCGGGAGACCGGCCCGGGCGTGCGGAACCTGCGCCCCGGAGACCGGGTGGTGGTCCCCTCGACAGTCGGCTGCGGCTGGTGCTCCTACTGCCGGGCCGGCTACTACGCGCAGTGCGACAACGCGAACCCCAACGGGGCCGCCGCCGGCACCTGCTTCTTCGGCGGCCCGCAGACCACCGGACCGGTCGACGGCCTGCAGGCCCAGTACGCCCGGATCCCGTACGCCAACGTCGGCCCGGTGTGGCTCCCCGACGAGGTGGGCGACGACGCGGCGCTGATGCTGTCCGACATCTACCCGACCGCCTGGTTCGGCGCGCGGCTGGCCGACGTGTCCGACGGTGACACCGTCCTCGTGCTGGGCGCGGGCCCGGTGGGCCAGTTCGCGGTGACCAGCGCCTTCCAGCAGGGCGCCGGCCGGGTGCTCGTCGTCGACGGCATCACCAGCCGGCTGGACCAGGCCCGGCGCCGGGGTGCGGAGGCGATCGACTTCAACACCGAGGACCCGGTCGAGGTGGTGAAGGAGCTCACCGGCGGCATCGGGGTCGACCGGGTGATCGACGCCGTCGGCGTGGACGCCCAGCGGCCGAAGACCGGACCGGCCGCGGAGAAGGCCGAGCAGGAGGCGGCGCAGTTCGACGCCGAGCGTGACCAGGTGGCCCCGGAGCAGAACCCGCACGGGGACACCTTCGTCCCGGGTGACGCGCCCAGCCAGTCGCTGGAGTGGGCGGTCCAGGCCGTCGCCAAGGCCGGCAGCATCGGGGTCATCGGCGTCTACCCACCGCAGCTGACCGCCTTCCCGACCGGCGCGGCGATGAACAAGAACCTCAGCATCAAGATGGGCAACTGCAACCACCGGCGCTACATCCCGCACCTGCTGGAGCTGGTGCGCACCGGGGCGGTGGACCCGGCCACGGTGCTGACTCAGGTCGAGGACATGCCCACCGTGTTGCAGGCCTACGAGACCTTCGACCACCGGGAGAGCGGCTGGACGAAGGCGGTCATCGCCCCCTGACCCGCGGGCAGTCGGTGCGGTCAGTCCCCGGGCCGGGGACTGACCGCGGCGGCAAGGACCGCCGAGCCGGCGGCGAAGGCGCCGCTGACCCAGGCGGGGCGGCGGTAGGCCGCCGAGGCCAGTGCGGTGGGCACCATGCTGGCCGCGTGCAGCGCGTCCGCGGCCACCCCCGCCAGCACCAGGCCGCGGGTCGGGTGCAGGAGGACGGCGGTGTGCTGGACGAGCATCCGGCCGCCGAACACCCGGACCACCCAGGCGCTCGGCTCGCGCCCACGCCCGCTGACCGCCCGGGCGACCTGTTCCGGGCGCACGAGCAGCACCACTCCCCCCACGGCCAGCGGGGCGGCGAGCGCCCGGGCCAGCGCCCGGCGCCGACGGCGGCTGTTCACCGGCGACCGCCGCGCCGGGGTGCGGCACCGGGACCGGCGGCGACGGTGCCCCGCCCGACCCCCGCCCATGTGTCCGTCACGACCTGTCCCGTCACGCGCTCCTCCTTCGTTCGCCGGCCCGCCGTCCACCGTGGACGCGCCCTCGATCCAGGACGCCCCGACGGCCGCTACGGCAGCGCGGGCAGCAGCTTGTCCAGGGTGACCGGCAGGTGCCGGACGCGGACGCCGGTGGCGGCGTGCACGGCGTTCACCACGGCCGCCGCGGTGCCCACGATGCCGATCTCGCCGATGCCCTTGGAGCCCATCGCGTTGACCCAGGGGTCGTGCTCGTCGATCCAGTGCGCCTCGATCTCGCCGACGTCGGCGTTGACCGTGATGTGGTACTCGGCCAGGTCGTGGTTGGCCACCTGGGCCACCTGCGGGTCCCAGACGCTGTCCTCGTGCAGCGCCATCGACAGCCCCATGGTCATCCCGCCGATGAGCTGCGAGCGCGCCGTGCGCGGGTTGATCACGCGGCCGACGCCGAAGACGCCGAGCAGCCGCGGCACCCGGACCTCCCCGGTGTCGGCGTTGACCCGCGCCTCGACGAACTGGGCGCCGAACGCGTACGGGGCGTGCGCGTCGTCGGTGGCCGCCTGGTCGACGTCCCCGCTGGCCGTGTCGCCGTCGCTCGGGTCGGTGCCGTACTTGGTGCGGAACTCCCGGGCCGCGACCACCAGCGCCGATCCCCAGGTGTTGGTGCCCGAGGAGCCCCCGGCCACCGAGGCGACCGGGTACCGGGTGTCCCCGATCCGCACCTCGACGTCGGCGACGTCGACGCCCAGGGCGTCCGCGGTGATCTGCGGCAGCACCGTCCAGGCGCCGGTGCCCAGGTCCGCAGCCCCGGTCTCGGCGACGTAGCGACCGCCCTCGTAGCGCAGCTCGGCCGTGGAGGTGGCCTGGCGCATCGTCGGGTAGACCGAGGAGGCGACGCCGGTGCCGACCAGCCAGTCGCCGTCCCGGTGCGCCCGTGGCCCGGACCAGCCGAACCGCTCGGCGCCCTCGCGCAGGCAGCGCACCAGGTTGCGGCTGGACCAGGGCTTGCCGGTCTCCGGGTCGACCTCGGGCTCGTTGCGGACGCGCAGCTCGATCGGGTCGATGCCGAGCTCCTCGGCCAGCTCGTCCATCGCGACCTCGGGCCCGAACATGCCCGGGCACTCGCCGGGTGCCCGCATCCACGACGGGACCGGGACGTCGAGGGCGGCCAGCCGGTGCGTGGTGCGCCGGTTCGGGGCGGCGTACATCATCCGGGCGGGCACCCCGGTCTGCTCCGCGAACTCCTTGATCCGCGAGGTCTGCTCGACCACGTCGATCGCGACCGCCGACAGCCGGCCCCGGTGGTCGGCGGCCAGCTGCACCCGCTGGATGGTCGGCGTGCGGTACCCGGCCAGGGAGAACATCTGCTGCCGGGTGAGCGCCAGCTTCACCGGCCGGCCGGGCAGCGCCCGGGCGGCCAGCGCGGTGAGCATCACGTTGGCGTGCGGCAGCCCCTTGGAGCCGAATCCCCCGCCCACGTAGGGGCAGACGACCCGCACCTGCTCCTGCTCCAGCCCGAAGACCTGGCACACCGCGGCGCGGTCGGGGTGCACCCCCTGGGTGGAGTCCCACAGGGTCAGCGAGCCCTCGCCCGCCGGCTCCCACAGCGCCGTCGTGGCGTGCGGCTCCAGCGGGTTGTTGTGGTACATCGCGGTGGCGTAGGTGTGCTCGACGGTGACCTCGGCGGTGGACATCGCCGCGGCGACGTCGCCCTCCGCGGTGTCGGTCTCGTGGCCGGCGTTGACCTGCTCGGGGGCGTAGAGGTCGTCCCGGTCGGCGGACAGCGTCGTGTCGTGCGGCTGCTCGGCGTAGCCGACCTCGATCGCGTCGGCGGCCTGCCGGGCCAGCTCGGAGGTCTCGGCGACCACCACCCCGATCAGCTGCCCGCGGAAGCCGACCTCCGGCCCCTGCAGGACGGCGTACTCGGCGTCGGAGTCGTCGGCCAGCCGCTCCGCGTTGAACGGCGTGAGCACGGCGAGCACCCCGTCCAGGGCCTCGGCCGCCGTGGTGTCCATCGCGGTGACCCGCCCGCGGGCGATCGTGGCCTGCACGGCGGAGCAGTAGGCCGGGTGCTCGACCGGCGTCTCGTAGGCGTAGGTCGCGGTGCCGCGGACCTTCTGCTCCCCGTCCCGGCGGACCAGGGCCTGGCCGATGGCGCGCGGCTCCAGCAGGTCGGTCATGACTGCTCCTCCGGGAGAAGGCCCCGCACGGTGGCCAGCACCGTCCGGGAGACGAGGGGGATCTTGAAGCCGTTGCCGCCGCCGACGCCGGGCTGCGGCTGGGCGGCCGCCAGCTCGGCGGCCATCGCGGCGCGGACGGCGTCCTCGGTGAGCTCCTGCCCGCGGAGGACCTCCTCGGCCCGGCTGGCCCGCCACGGCTTGTGCGCGACGCCGCCGAGGGCCAGCCGGAGGTCGCCGTCCGGGCGCAGGACCGCCGCCACCGAGACCAGCGCGAAGGCGTAGGAGGCCCGGTCGCGGACCTTGCGGTAGGCCGAGCGGGTGCCGGCCGGCAGCGCGGGGAGGTCGATCGCGGTGATCAGCTCGCCGTGCTCGAGCACCGTGTCCCGGGACGGGTCGTCGCCGGGCAGCCGGTGCAGGTCGACGAAGGGGATCGTGCGCTCACCGGCCGGGCCGAGCACCTGCACCTGCGCGTCCAGGGCGGCCAGCGCGACCGCCATGTCCGAGGGATGGGTGGCGATGCAGGTCTCCGGCGCCGTCGGGTCCGGCAGCGCGCCCGGGGTGCCGAGCACGGCGTGGTGGCGGGTGTAGCCGCCGACCGCGGAGCACCCGGTGCCGGGCTCGCGCTTGTTGCAGGGGGTGGTGACGTCGGCGAAGTAGACGCACCGGGTGCGCTGCAGCGGGTTGCCGCCGGTGGTGGCCATGTTGCGCAGCTGGCCGGTCGCACCGGCCAGCAGCGCCTGGGCCAGCACCGGGTAGCGCTCGCGGACCCGCCGGTCGGCGGCGACCGCGCTGTTGGTGGAGGCCGCACCCAGCCGCAGCCCGCCGTCCGGGGTGTCGGTGACCTCCCGCGAGGTCAGCGTGCGGACGTCGACCACCAGGTCCGGCCGGGCCACCCCGAGCCGGAGGTGGTCGACCAGGTTGGTGCCGCCGGCGAGGAACACCGCGTGCGGCTCGGCGGCCACGTCGCGCACGGCCTCGGCGACGTCGCCGGGGTGCGCGTAGGCGAACGGCTTCACGACCGGGCCGCCTGCTGCACCGCGGGGGTGATGTTCACGTACGCCGCGCAGCGGCAGAGGTTGCCGCTCATCCGCTCGGCCACCTCGTCGTGGGTCAGCTCCGGTTCCCCGGTGAGGTCCTCGGTGACGTGGCTGGGCCAGCCCCGGCCCACCTCGTCGAGCACGCCGACCGCCGAGCAGACCTGGCCCGGGGTGCAGTAGCCGCACTGGAAGGCGTCCTGGTCGAGGAACGCCTGCTGTACCGGGTGCAGCTCCCCGGCCGGGGCCAGCCCGTCGGCCGTGGTGATCTCCGCGCCGTCGTGCGCCACCGCCAGGGCGAGGCAGGTCAGCGCCCGGTCGCCGTCCAGCAGCACGGTGCAGGCCCCGCACTGTCCGTGGTCGCACCCCTTCTTCGGGCTGGTGTTGCCCAGCCGCTCGCGCAGCGCGTCCAGCAGGGAGGTGCGGGTGTCGACGGTGAGGCGGTGCGCCTCGCCGTCGACCCGCAACGTGATCTCGGCGTCCATGGGCCGCTGGTGCCCGACCGCTGCCGCCCGGCAAACCACGGCCCCGGCGCGGCGGGCGGGCGGGCGACGACAGGGGCGACGACAGGGACGCCGAGGTGAACGCTCTGGTGGACGGCGCGTGGCGGCCTTGATCGACAACGCCGTCCTGGAGTACGAAGACGCCATCGACCACAAGCCGGCGGGAGGGGTCACGGACCCCGCACCCCGTCCCCCCGCGCCCGGTGTCCCCGCACTCTCCAGGTACCCCGTCCCCACGCCCCGGCCGCCGGTCGGCGCGCGGGCGGGCGCCGGGGTCCGGGCCCGGGCGCGTGCCTGGACCGGCAAGCTGCTGGCCCGCCGCATCCAGAAGCGCGGCATCGACCTCTCCAGCCTGACCTTCATCCCCGAACGCACCAAGGTGCCCCTGCAGCGGGACGGCATCGACCCCGTCCCCCGGCTGGCGGAGCTCCGGGATCAGGACCCGGTGCACCGGCTCAAGCTGCCGTTCGCCTTCTCCGTGTACCTGGTCACCGGCGCGGAGCACGTCCGGGCCGTGCTGGCCGACCGGGACAGCTGGAGCAACGACATCCGGCACCTGCTGCCGGGCGCCGGTCCGAGCAGCGCCGAGGAGGTCGGTGGCCTGGGCTTCACCGACCCGCCCCTGCACACCCGGCTGCGCAAGATCATCACGCCGGAGTTCACGATGCGCCGGCTGGCCCGGCTCGAGCCGATGATCGAGACCATCGTGGCGGAGCGGCTCGACGCCCTGGCCGCGACCGGGTCCCCGGCCGACCTGGCCCGGCTGGTCTCCTTCCCGGTGCCGTTCCAGACCATCTGCGCGCTGCTGGGCCTGGAGCTGGAGGACCGGGACGCGTTCGCCCGGCTCGGCGTCCAGCGCTTCGACGCGACCGCCGGCGCCGCCGCGGCCTTCGGTGCGGTCTCGGCCCAGCGCGAGTTCCTCTTCGACGCCGTCGCCCGGCAGCGCGCCGAGCCCGGCCCCGGGTTGATCGGCCAGATCATCCGGGACGAGGGCGACCGGATCTCCGACGTCGACCTCGCCGGCCTGGCCGACGGCGTCTTCACCGGCGGCTACGAGACGACCGCCGGGATGATCTCGCTGAGCACCATGGTGCTGCTGCGCGACCCGGCCCACGCCGCGCTGGTGCGCGACGGCTCACGCGCGGACGTCGACCGGGTGGTCGAGGAGCTGCTGCGGCACCTGTCGGTCGTGCAGCTGGCGTTCCCCCGGTTCGCCCGGCACGACCTGGACCTCTTCGGCGTCCCGCTGAAGGCCGGGGACGTCGTGCTCGCCTCGCTCAGCGGCGCGAACCGCGACCCGCGGTCGGCCGGGGACCAGCCGGAGACCTTCGACCCGCTGCGGCGACCGGTCTCCGGCCACCTGGCCTTCGGTCACGGCATCCACCGGTGCATCGGCGCGGAGCTGGCCCGGATGGAGCTGCGGGTCGTGCTGCCCGCGCTGCTCCGCCGCTTCCCCGACCTCGCGCTGGCCGTGCCGCAGCGGGAGCTGTCCTTCCGCGAGCTGTCCTTCGTCTACGGCCTGGACGAGCTGCCCGTCCGGTTCTGAGCGCTCCGCCGGGGCGGTGTGAGCTGTGCCGCCGGTGGACGTCCGACGGCATACCGGTGTCCTCGTCGGGTAGTGCCCAACGGAACGCCGGCGACACACATGGAAGAGTCGGCCCCCTCTCGAGGACTGGACCCCGCCCATGAGTGGAAACGCCACGCACCGCTTCAGCAACACCAGCATCCTGACCGTGCAGACGGCAGATGCCTCCCGAGTCGTCACCTCCGACGCCATCGACGAGCGGCTCGCCGACACCTACAAGCGGGTCGGGCTGCGCCCTGGCCTGCTCGAACGGCTGGCCGGCATCCGCGAGCGCCGGTGGTGGGAGGACGGCGTCACCTTCACCGACGGCGCCGCCATGGCCGGGGCGAAGGCGATCAGCGAGAGCGGCGTCGACCCGGCCGGCATCGGCCTGATGATCAACACCTCGGTCAGCCGCCGGTACCTGGAGCCCTCGACGGCCGTCGCCGTCCACCACGCGCTGGGGCTGCCGCGGTCGGCGCAGAACTTCGACGTGACCAACGCCTGCCTCGGCTTCGTCAACGGCATGGAGCTGGCCGCGGCGATGATCGACTCCGGGATGATCGAGCACGCCGTGATCGTCAACGGGGAGGACGCCCAGACGGTCCAGGACCGCACCATCGACCGGCTCAACCAGCCCGACACGACCGCCCGTGACGTGATCGCCCAGTTCGCGACCCTGACCCTGGGGTCCGGTGCCGTGGCCATGGTGCTCGGCCGGTCCGACCAGCACCCGGAGGGCCACCGGCTGGTCGGCTCCGTCAGCCGGGCCGGCACGGAGCACCACGAGCTGTGCACCGGCGACAACGACGAGATGCGCACCGACCTCAAGGGCCTGCTGGAAGCGGGCCTGGACCTGTCGATGGACATGTGGGAGGAGGCCGCCGCGGACTTCGACTGGCAGCGCGGCATGGACCGCTACGTGATCCACCAGGTGTCCAAGGTGCACACGGCCGCCATGTGCGAGCGGTTCGGCATCGACGAGACCCGGGTGCCCAAGACCTTCCCCACCCGCGGCAACCTGGGCCCGGCGTCGGTGCCCTACACCCTGGCCAACGCCCAGCACGAGCTGGTCGACGGCGACCGGGTGCTGCTCATGGGCATCGGCTCGGGCCTCAACGCCTCCTGCCTCGAGATCGCCTGGTGAGCACGCCGACCGACCTCCCGGCCGGCCTGCCCGGGCTGGACCCGGCCTGGTCCCGCCGGATCACCGTGGCCGACGCCGGCGGCACGAAGCACGAGTGGCACCTGCTCGACAACGGCGTTCCCGACCCGGTGGGCACCTTGCTGTGCGTGCACGGCAACCCCACCTGGTCCTACCTCTGGCGCCGGCTGCTCGCCGCGGCCCCACCCGGGTGGCGGGTCATCGCCCCGGACCAGCTGGGCATGGGCTTCTCGGCGCGGCTCCCCGGGCCCCGGCCGTTGGAGCAGCGGGTCGCCGACCTCGGCGACCTCACCTCCGCGCTGGGCGTCACCGGCCCGGTGGTCACCGTCGGGCACGACTGGGGCGGGGTCATCTCGCTGGGCTGGGCGCTGGCGCACCGGGACCAGCTGCGCGGCGTCGTCCTGGGCAACACCGCGGTCTCGATGCCGCCCGGTGACCTCGGCCCGGCGCTGATCCGCCTGGCGCACGCGCCCGGGGTCCGGTCGGTGGCCACGGTCGGCACGCCGCTGTTCGTCCGGGCGACGACGGCGCTGTCCTCCCCGCGGTTGCCGGCCGACGTCCGCGACGCCTTCGCCGCGCCCTACCGGACGGCGGCCCGCCGACGGTCGGTCGGGGACTTCGTGGCCGACATCCCCTTCTCCACCGGCCACCCCTCCCGGGCCGCGCAGGAGGCGATCGCCGAGGGCATCCGCTCCCTCGACGTCCCGGCGCTGCTGCTGTGGGGCCCGCGCGACCCGGTCTTCGGCGAGCGGTACCTGGCCGACCTGCGCGCGCGGCTCCCCCAGGCCCAGCTGCACCGCTACGAGGGCGCCTCGCACCTGCTGCCCGAGGACGCACCGCAGTACGCCGCCGCGGTCGCCCAGTGGGTCGGCGACCTGTCCACCGGCCGGCACACCGCCACCACCGCCCGCCCGGCCGAGCCGACGCCGCAGACCCGGGGCCTCGGCTCCGCGCTGGCCGACCGGGCCGGTGACGACTCCCCGGCCGTGGTCGAGGTCGGTGGCGCGACCGTCAGCTGGGCGCAGCTGCACCGCCGGGTCGAGCACCTCGCCGCCGGGCTCGGCCAGGCCGGCGTCCGGCCGGGGCAGCGGGTCGCCCTGCTGGTCGAGCCCTCCACCGACCTCACCGCCGCGGTCTACGCCGTCTGGCGGGCCGGCGCCGTCATCGTCGTGGCCGACAAGGGCCTGGGCCTGCGCGGCATGCGCCGGGCACTGCGCAGCGCCCGGGTCGACGCGGTCATCGGCGGCGCCCCCGGGCTGGCGGCCGCCCGCGCCATGGGGCTGACCGCGACCCGGATCGCCGCCACGCCGCTGCCCGCCGCCGCCGCACGCGCGCTGTCGGTGGCCACCACGCTCGAGGAGCTGGAGCGCGCGGGCAGCACCGCACCGCTGCCGCCCGAGGCCGACCCGGACACCGACTGCGCCGTCCTGTTCACCTCCGGCGCGACCGGGCCCGCCAAGGGCGTCGTCTACACGCGGCGCCAGGCGATGGCCCAGCTGGACCTGGTCGGTGCCACGTACGGGCTGTCCCCCGACGACCGGCTGGTCGCCGGCTTCGCGCCGTTCGCGCTGTTCGGGCCGGCGCTGGGCATCGGTTCCGCGGTGCCCGACGTCGACGTGACCCGGCCCGGGTCGCTGACGGCAGCCGCGTTGGCCGACGCCGCCGCGGCGGTCGACGGCACGGTGGTCTTCGCCTCCCCGGCCGCGCTGAGCCGGGTCGCCGCCACCGCCGGCGAGCTGAGCGACGCCCAGCGGGCCGCGCTGGGCCGGGTGCGCCTGCTCATGTCCGCCGGCGCCCCGGTGCCGCTGCCGTTGCTGCGGCGACTGCGCGAGGTGCTGCCCGCGGCAGCGGCGCACACCCCGTACGGGATGACCGAGGCGCTGCCGGTCACCGACGTCTCGGCGACCGAGATCGAGGCCGCCGGGCCCGGGAACGGGGTCTGCGTCGGCCGGCCGCTGCCCGGGGTCGACGTCCGGGTCAGCCCGCTGTCCCCGACCGGGTCGGCCGACGGCGAGCTCACCGACGCCCCCGGGACGACCGGTGAGGTGGCCGTGCGGGCCGCGCACGTCAAGGACCGTTACGACGCCCTGTGGGCCACCGAGCGCGCCTCGTCCCGCGACCCGGGCTTCCACCGGACCGGTGACGTCGGGCACCTGGACGCCGAGGGCCGGCTGTGGATCGAGGGCCGGCTGCCGCACGTGGTGACCACCGCCGCCGGCGTGGTGACCCCGGTCGGCGTCGAGCAGCGGGTCCAGCTGCTGGACGACGTCAGCGCCGCGGCCGTGGTCGGCGTGGGGCCGGTCGGTGCACAGGTCGTGGTGGTCGTCGTCGTCCCCGCCGACGGGGCACGCCGCCGCGCCCGGCTCGAGCTCGCCGGGCCGGCCCTGGCCGACGCCGTCCGCGACGCTGCGGGCACCGAGGTCGCCGCCGTCCTGGTCACCGGCAGGCTGCCGGTCGACATCCGGCACCAGTCGAAGATCGACCGGCGGGAGGTGGCCCGGCAGGCGGCCCGCACGCTCGCCGGCGCGCGGACCGGCACCCGATGAGGGTGCTGGTCACCGGCGCGAGCGGCATGCTCGGCCGGGCCACGGTGCACGGCCTGCTGGCCCGGGGCGACGAGGTCACCGTGCTCCAGCGCCGCCCGGCCGGGCTGCCCTGCCGCGAGGTGCGCGGGGACGTCGCCGACCAGGCCGTGGTGGCCCGCGCGGTGACCGGGCAGGACGCCGTGCTGCACCTGGCCGCCAAGGTCGACGTCACCGGGCGGTGGGCGGAGTACGCGCGGGCCAACATCGACGGCACCCGCGCGGTGGTCGCCGCCTGCCGGCGCGCCGGGGTCGGCCGGCTGGTGCACGTCTCCTCGCCGTCGGTCGCGCACGGCGGCTCGGCCCTGGTCGGGGTCGGCGCGCAGCCGGCCGACCCGGCGCGGGCCCGCGGGCACTACTCCCGCTCCAAGGCCGTCGCCGAGCAGGAGGCACTGGCCGCGGACGACGCCGCGCTCGCCGTGCTCGCGGTGCGCCCGCACCTGGTCTGGGGTCCCGGGGACACCCAGCTGGTCGAGCGGATCGTCGAGCGGGCCCGGGCCGGGCGGCTGCCGGTGATCGGCTCGGGTGCCGCGCTCATCGACACCACCTACGTGGACAACGCCGCCGCCGCGCTGATCGCCGCGGTCGACGCCTGCGGCCGGGTGCACGGGGAGGCGCTGGTGGTCTCCAACGGCGAGCCCCGCCCGGTCGCCGAGGTGATCGACCGGCTGTGCCGCGCCGCCGCCGTCCCCGGGCCGCGCCGGCGGGTGCCGTACCGGGCGGCCTGGGCCGCCGGCGGCCTCGTCGAGGCGATCTGGATGGTCACCCAGCGGCGGGACACTCCCCCGCTGACCCGGTTCCTGGCCGAGCAGCTGGCGACCGCGCACTGGTTCGACCAGCGCCGCACCCGCGAGGCGCTCCGCTGGACGCCGCAGGTGTCGCTGGACGACGGTTTCACCCGGCTCACCCAGGCCTACGCTGCGGCCTGAGGCCGGGAGGTGCGCGGCGTGGCGGACGACGGACTCCCGGACGACGTCGGCTTCGCGCGGTTCGTCACCGACCACCGTCCCGGGCTGCTGCGCACCGCGCTGCTGCTGACCGGCGACCGGGCCACCGCCGAGGAGCTGGTGCAGCGGGCCCTGACCCGCACCCGGCGGGCCTGGCCCGCGCCGGACCCGCTGACCACGGCCCGCCGGGCGCTGGTGACCGGCGCCGGCCGCCGGGGGGTGGGCAGCGAGCAGGTCATCGAGGAGCTGCCCGATCCGCTCGCCCCGGCGGTGGACGAGGAGCTGGCCCGCGCGCTGCGGGAGCTCCCCCTGCGGACCCGCGCCGCGACGGTGTTCCGCGTCGCCGACGGCCTCGACCCGGCCGCCGTCGGCGCGGTGCTCGGCGTCCCGGCGGCGGCGGCCGACGCGGCCGCTGCCGAGGGTGCCGAGCGGCTGCGCCCGGCCGTGCGGCCGGACCCCTACCGGCGCGCGCAGCCGGCGACGGAGGAACAGCGGCTGCACGACGGGCTGGCCCGGCTGTCCGGGGCACCGGGCGGGTGGCGGCTGGACGCCGCGCAGGCCGTCGCCGACGTCGGGCACCGGCGGACGGGGCTGCGGCGGCGGGTGCTGGCCGCGGCCACGGTGGCCGCGGTGCTGCTCGCCGGTGCGGTCGGCGCGCTGACCCGGCCGGCGTCCGACCGACCCGACCCCGCCGCCGGGCCGTCGGCTGCCGCCTCGGCGGGCGCCGAGCCGTCGGGTGGCACGTCGTCGGGTGCCGGGCCGTCGGGCGCCGGGCCGTCGGCCGGTGCCCCTGCCGACGAGCCGTCCGTCCGTACCGCGCCCGTCCTCACCGGTCCCGCCCGCGGGTCGCTGGCCGACGACCCCGCGTTCCTCGCCGCGGTGCAGCGGGCCGACTGGGGTGGCCTGGCGGCGCCCCCGGTCGCGGACCGGACCGTGGTCTTCGCCGGGGACACCCCCTCCGGCCGCGCGGCGCTGGTCGTCGGCACGGTGGACGAGGACTTCCGCGGCACCTGGCTCATCGGGCCGACCGGGGCATCCGCGGACGCGCTCGTCCCCCAATTCCCGCGGGGGCTGGGCCGCAGCCGGCCGGTCGCCCTGCTGCTGGGCGGGCCGGGTGCGGCGTCGCTGGTGGTGGTCACCGCACCGGGCGACACGATCGAGGTCTCCGACCGGCTGCGGGTCGGCCCGCGCGGCACCGTCGGCCGCGGCTACACGCCGGTCGAGGCGGTCGAGGGCGTGGCCGTCGTCCCGGCGACCACCACCGAGGACGGCCCGGCGCTGAGCGTCCGGGTCACCCGGGAGGGACGGCTGGTGCACCGCTCGGCCGTCGACTGGCCCGGGGACCGGCCCGGCCGCAGCACCCCGCTCCCCGAGCTCGACCCGGTGCGCCCGGTCGACGGCGAACCCGACGCACGGGTGGTCGCGGCCGCCCTGGTCGGGTTGGCCGTGCCGCTGGGCGTGGAACCCGCCGAGCTGCAGCCGGAGCTGCTGTGGTCGGGCACCCTGCCGCAGAGCCGGGGGCCGGGCACCGTCGCCGTCGTCGTCGGTCGCAGCCCCGGCGGTGCGCTGGTGGTCACGACCTGGGTCGGTGGCGTCGGCGGGGCGCTTGCCTGCGGCACCGCCACCCCGCCCGGCCCCACCCCGGTGGCGTCGCTGACCGTCGTCCGGACGTGCACGGTCGAACGGCCGGGGCGCGCACAGCCGGGCGACGGCAGCTGGCTCGTGGTCACCGCGCCACCGGCCGCGGCTGCCGCACTGGTGCTGGGCCCCACCGACCGGGTGCTGGCCCAGCTCCCGCTGACCGGGGGCGGCACGGTCGTCGCCCTCCCCGAGGGCGCGCGCACCGTGCGCACCGTGGACGCCGCGGGGCAGCTCCTCGCGCAGGCCCCCGTGGCCCCGATGGCGAGCGAGCCGTTCGGCGACTTCGGGAGCGGCCCGCAGGGCTGAGCGGCTCACGCCGGGCCCGGCGGCAGTGTGCGCCGGACCTTGCCGCTCCGTAACGCGTCGGGGCGCCGACCGAAACACCCCGTACATAGCTTCCCTCGGCATGGGACCCGCGTCGGCAGCACCGGAGTCCCGCAGCACCGCCGTCGCCGTCGTCGAAGGAGCCCCCTGCGCATGAGCACCGCCGACCCGATGCCCACGAGCGGCGCCGCCCCGCGCACCCCCGGAGGCCGCCGGCTCGTCGTCGTCGGCGGCGGGATGGTCGCCCACCGGCTGGTCGAGGCGCTCGTCGACCGCGGCGGGGTCGCCGAGGGCGGCTGGCAGGTGACCGTGCTGGCCGAGGAGCCGCGCGCACCCTACGACCGGGTCGCCCTCACCTCCTACTTCTCCGGCCGGGACCCGCAGGACCTGGCGCTCGGCGACCCGGCCCTCTGGGACACCTTGGGGGTTCAGCTGCGCCGCGGCGAGCAGGTGACCGAGGTCGACCGCGCGGCCCGGGTGGTGCGGACGGCGGGCGGCCGGGAGCACGGCTACGACGCGCTCGTGCTGGCCACCGGATCCGCGCCGTTCGTCCCCCCGGTCGAGGGCAAGGAGCTCCCCGGCTGCTTCGTCTACCGGACGATCGACGACGTCGCGGCCCTCCGCCAGTACGTGACCGAGGTCGGCACCCGGCGGCAGGAGGGCAGCAGCCCCCGCCCGGTCACCGGCGCCGTCGTCGGCGGCGGGCTGCTCGGGCTGGAGGCCGCCGGCGCGCTGACCGCGCTGGGCGTGCAGACCCACGTGGTCGAGTTCGCCCCCCGGCTGATGCCGCTGCAGGTCGACGAGGGCGGCGGCGAGGCGTTGCAGCGGCTGGTCGGTGCGCTCGGCGTGCAGGTGCACGCCGGCACCGCGACCGCCAGGCTGACCGCGGGCCGGGACGGCCGGGTGGCGCGCATGCACGCCGCCGAGGGCTCCGCGGCCGGCCTCACCCACCTGGACGTCGACGTCGTCGTCTTCGCCGCGGGCGTGCGGCCGCGCGACGAGCTGGCCCGGGCCTGCGAGCTGCCGGTCGGCCCGCGCGGCGGGGTGGTGGTCGACCCGACCTGCCGCACCGAGGACCCGGCCGTGTGGGCGATCGGCGAGGTCGCCTGCCTGGACGGGCGCACCTACGGCCTCGTCGCCCCCGGCTACACGATGGCCGAGATCGTCGCCGACCAGCTGCTCGGTGGAGCCGCGGAGTTCCCCGGCGCCGACCTCTCGACCAAGCTCAAGCTGCTGGGCGTGGACGTCGCCAGCTTCGGCGACGCGTTCGGCACCTCCCCGGGGGCGCTGTCGGTCGTCTACGGCGACCCGGTGGCCGGGGTCTACAAGAAGCTGGTGCTCTCCGACGACGCCCGCACGCTGCTCGGCGGCATCCTGGTCGGGGACGCGAGCGCCTACGCCGGGCTGCGGCCGCTGGTGGGCCGCGAGCTGGGCGGTGACCCGGCCGCTTGGCTGCTGCCGGAGGGTGCCGAGGGCGGTCCGGCCTCGGCCGAATTGCCCGACGACGCCGCGGTCTGCTCCTGCAACAACGTCACCGCCGGGGCCATCCGGGACGCCGTCCGCTGCGACGGGTGCACCGACCTGGGCGCGGTGAAGGCCTGCACGAAGGCCGGCACGAGCTGTGGTTCCTGCCTGCCGCTGGTGAAGAAGCTGGTCACCACCGAGCTGACGGCCGCCGGGGCGACGGTGAGCTCGGCGCTGTGCGAGCACTTCGACGTCAGCCGGGCGCAGCTGTTCGACGTCGTCCGGGTCACCGGGATCACCAGCTTCAGCGAGCTGGTCGACCGGCACGGCCGCGGCCGGGGCTGCGACATCTGCAAGCCGGTGGTCGCCTCCATCCTGGCCAGCCTCGCCCCCGGGCACGTGCTGGACGGCGAGCGGGCGACGCTGCAGGACACCAACGACCACGTGATGGCCAACATCCAGAAGGACGGCACCTACTCGGTGGTGCCGCGCATCCCGGGCGGCGAGGTGACGCCGGAGGGGCTGATCGCGATCGGTGAGGTGGCCCGCGACTTCGGGCTCTACACCAAGATCACCGGTGGGCAGCGGATCGACCTGTTCGGCGCCCGGATGGAGCTGCTGCCGGCGATCTGGGAGCGGCTGGTGGCCGCCGGTTTCGAGTCCGGGCACGCGTACGGCAAGTCGCTGCGCACGGTGAAGTCCTGCGTGGGGTCGACCTGGTGCCGGTACGGAGTGCAGGACTCGGTGGCTCTGGCGATCGCCCTGGAGCTGCGCTACCGCGGGCTGCGCTCCCCGCACAAGATCAAGCTGGGCGTCTCCGGCTGCGCGCGGGAGTGCGCCGAGGCCCGCGGCAAGGACGTCGGCGTCATCGCCACCGACAAGGGGTGGAACCTCTACGTCGGCGGCAACGGCGGGTTCACCCCGCGGCACGCGAAGCTGCTGGCCGAGGACCTGGACACCGAGACGCTGGTCCGCACCATCGACCGCTTCCTCGTCTACTACGTCCGCACCGCCGACCGGCTGCAGCGCACCGCGCCCTGGCTGGAGGAGATCGAGGGCGGGCTGGACCACGTGCGCGCCGTCGTCCTGGACGACAGCCTGGGCATCGCCGCCGACCTGGACGCGGCGATGGCCGACCACGTCGAGGGCTACACCGACGAGTGGCGGGCCACCCTGGAGGACCCGGAGAAGCTGCGCCGGTTCGCCTCCTTCGTCAACGCCCCCGACTCCCCCGACCCCTCGCTGTCCTACGTGGTGGAGCGGGGTCAGCCCCGGCCGAGCACCGCGGCGGAACGGACGGCCGGCGAGGCCGCCGGCGCCGTGCTGGTGGCCGGCCCCCGACTGGAGGTGTTCTCCCGATGACCGCGACCCTGCCCCCCTGGACCACAGCCCCGACCGGGTGGACGACCGTCTGTCGGTACGCCGACCTGCAGCCCGAGCGCGGGGTGGCCGCTCTGGTCGGGGACGAGCAGATCGCGCTGTTCCGGCTCTTCGACGGCTCGCTGCACTCCGTGGGGCACCGCGACCCGGTCAGCGGTGCGCACGTGATCGCCCGGGGCATCGTGGGCACCCGCGGCGACGCGCCGACGGTGGCCTCGCCGATGTACAAGCAGGTCTTCGACCTGACCACCGGCGTCTGCCTGGACGCGCCCGACGACCCGGCGGTGCGGCTGCCGGTGTACCCGGTGCGGCTGCGCAACGGTCGGGTGGAGGTGCTCGCGGGCGACCCGGAGGCCGTCGCGCCGTAGGCCTCCGGATCGCTCAGCCGGGCGGGGCTTCCTCGCGCAGCGAACGGACCATGCTCCGCAGCAACCGGAGCGCGGTCGCCTGCTCCGTCTCGGTCAGACCGGCCAGCATCCTGACCTCGACGGACCGGACCGCCGCGGTCGCCTTATCCAGACTGCGCCGGCCGCGCGGGGTGAGCCGCGTGGGCAGGGCCTTCCCGACCGGCGCCTCGGCGGGACGGGTCACGTAGCCGTCCCGCTCCAGGGCCTGGAGCAGCACATTCATCGACTGACGGGTCACGAACGCCCCCCGGGCCAGCTCGGAGTTCGACGAGCCCGGTCGCTGGGCCAGCAGCTCCAGGCAGGAGTAGTGGGTCACGCTCATCCCGAGCGGCCGCAGCACCTCCTCCATGGCCGTGCGGAGCGCGCTCGACGCCTCCTTGAGCAGGTAGCCCAGCGACGTCTCCAGGTCGATGCCGCCGTCTTGACTCATGTCAGGATTCTGACATAACGTCATGCGTGTCAGGAACCTGACATGCCTCGGAGGAGCGTTCCATGCCCGTGACCGGCCCCGACTTCATCTCCCTGCAGGCGCGCGACCTCGCCGCGTCCCAGGCGTTCTACGAGCAGTACCTCGGCCTCGTCCGCTCGCCGGCCGGGCCCCCGCACGCCGTCGTCTTCGAGACGAAGCCGATCGCGTTCGCCCTGCGCGACGTCGTCCCCGGCACCGATCTCGTCTCCGTCCCCCAGCCCGGCATCGGCGCCGCGATCTGGCTGCACGCCACCGACGTCCAGGCCATCCACGACGCGCTCGCCGCCGACGGGCACACCGTCGTCTCCGCACCCGTCGACGGGCCCTTCGGCCGGACGTTCACCTTCGCCGACCCCGACGGGTACCACGTCACCCTGCACGACCGGGCCTGATCAGCCGCCCGCCGACCGGGCACGGGTGCGCCGGGCTGGTCGGCGAGCAGGCAGGTCATCGACGGCCACGACCGGCCGCGGCGGTCCAGGCGGACATCGGGGCGTCGCAGCCTGCGGGCACCCGCGCACGCCGGGGGCGGTGCCGGCCCCTCGGGTGAGGGAGGAGGTGGAGCGGCGTAGGGACACGCCGGGGACGCGGACGCACGTCCATCGAGAACTCCCATCGGCGGCTCGGCCCCGGGACGGTGGGCAGCCCTGCTCGACATCTCCCTCCCGGCGGAGCCCGCGATGACCGAAGACCGAGCACCACTGCTGCACAGCCGCGCACGCCTGGTCCGCGCACTCGTCGCCGCGCTGATCGTGCTGGGAGGACTCGTCGCGCCGATCGGGGGGAACGTCCCCGCGCGCGCCATGCCGGCCGGTCCGGCGACCGCAGGCGCAGGCGACCTGGAGGCGCAGCTGCGGGCGGACCTGGAGGCCTACCTGCAGGAGCGCGGGGCGGCCGAGCACGTCTCGGGCGCGGGTCTGAGCGTGAGCCTGCCCGATCGTCGGTGGACCATCGACGTCAGCGCCGGGACGACGACCCTCGGCGGCTCGGTGCCGGTGCGACCGGACAGCGTCTGGCAGATCGGCAGCAACACCAAGGCGTTCACCGCCGTGCTGCTGCTGCAACTGGAGGCCGAGCACCGCCTGTCCATCGACGACACCCTCAGCACCTGGCTGCCGCAGTACCCGCAGTGGGGGGACGTGACGATCCGCCGCCTGCTGAACATGACCAGCGGCATCCCGACCTACGACGACCAGCCGGCCTGGTACGCCGACTACGGCGCCGACCCGCACACGTACTTCTCACCCGAACGGCTGGTCGGCTACGTGCTCGACGCTCCGGCCACGACGGGCTACAGCTACTCGAACACGAACTACGTCCTCGCCGAGATGATCATCGAACGGGTGACCGGGGCGAGCTATCAGGAGCAGCTCTACGACCGCATCATCGATCCGCTGTGCCTGCGCGACCTGCACTACCGCCCCCACGTCTACCCCGCCTCGGTGACCAGCCGCGAACCCGCCGGCTACCTGTTCAACGAGCAGTTCCCGTTGCCGCAGTTCGGACAGGACGTCAGCCGGGACACCCTGTCCTGGGCGCGCGCTGCCGGCGGCATCATCAGCACGACCAGGGACATGACCCGCTGGGAACGCGCTCTCTACGGCGGCCGGCTGCTGCCGCCCCAGCAGCAGGCCGAGCTGGAGAGCCTCATCTCCACCACGACCGGCCAGCCGATCGCGCGCACCTCCGTGGACGACCCCCAGGGGTTCGGACTGGGCATCGCCCAGCTCACGGTCGAGGAGCTCGGGACGTTCTGGTTCTACGAGGGCGAGACGCTGGGCTTCCGCGCCCTGCACGCCTACTTCCCGGACTCGGGGGTGATCATCGCCATCGGGCTGAACAGCGCCACCGACGACGACCAGAGCGCCGTCCTGATGACGACGGTCCACGACACGCTGCGCGCGCACGGACTGGTCCGCCCGCAGCCGGTCCCTGCCACCTCGGGCGCAGGGGCCCCTCGTCAGCAGAACGATCAGCCGTCCCGGTCCTCGAGCCAGTACGTCGACGGGGCGTCGACCTGGCCAGGCCGCTCCTGCTGGACCCGCTGACCGGTGCCCTCCGGGACGCGCCGCGCTGCTGACCGCGGTCCCGCGGGACGGTCGTCGAGCTGACCGGCTCGACCACGGTCCCGCGGACGCGATGCCGTGGGATCGGTCGTCTAGTCCGCGAGCAGCTGGTCGCGGACCTCGCGGCGGAGCACCTTGCCGATCTGCGAGCGGGGCAGGTCGTCGACCGCCACGATGCGCCGCGGCACCTTGTAGGCGGCCAGCGACCCGCGGGTGGACTCCCGGACGGCGTCCAGGTCCAGCTCCCGGTCCAGCACCACCGCGGCGACGACCTCCTCGCCGTTCCGGCCGGGCAGGCCGACGACGGCGGCGTCGGTGATGCCGTCGACCGCCTTCAGCACGTCCTCGACCTCGGAGGGGTAGACGTTGAAGCCGCCGGTGATGATCAGCTCCTTGATCCGGTCGACGATCCGGACGAAGCCGTCGTCGTCGACCTCGACCACGTCACCGGTGCGCAGCCAGCCACCGGGCAGCAGCACCGCGGCGGTCTCCTCCGGCCGGTTCCAGTAGCCGGAGAACACCTGCGGGCCCGAGACGAGCAGCTCCCCGCGCTCCCCCGGCGCCCGGTCCACGGTCGGGTCCTCCGGGTCGACCACCCGCATCCGGGTCGACGGGAACGGCAGCCCGACGGTGCCCGGCCGGCGGGTCGGCCCCACCGGGTTGCCGATCACGATCGGCGAGGCCTCGGTCATCCCGTAGCCCTCCACGACCAGCCCGCCGGTCACCCGCTCCCACAGCTGCGCGGTCTCCAGCGGCAGCGGCATGGCCCCGGAGATCGCCACCCGGGTGCCCGACAGGTCCACACCGCGCTCCTGCGCCGCGGTCGCAAGCCGCTGGTACATCGGCGGGACGCCGGGGAAGAACGTCGGCGGCCTCCGCTTGGCCGCCGCCAGCACCTGGTCGACGTCGAAGCGGGGGAACAGCACCAGCACCGCCCCCAGCCGCACCGCCGCGGCCAGGCACAGCAGCACGCCGTAGGCGTGGAACAGCGGGAGGACGCCGTAGAAGACCTCCTGCCCCGCCCGCAACTGGGGCACCCAGGCGAGGGACTGGGTGACGTTGGCGACCAGGTTCCGGTGGGTGAGGACGGCGGCCTTGGGGCTGCCGGTGGTGCCGCCGGTGTACTGCAGCAGCGCCACGTCCTCGTGCGCCGGGCCCGGGTGGTCCACCGCCAGCGGGGTCGCCGCGGCCACCACGGCGTCCCAGGGCGTCGCCCCGGGGGCCGGCCTGGTCATCGCCGCCCGGGTGGCCCGGGCCTTCGGCACCGGCAGCCGCAGCGCCAGCCGCTTGACCAGCGGCAGCGCCCGGCTGAGGTCGACCGCGAGCACCTCGCGCAGCTCCGGGGCGTCCAGGCGCTGGACCACGGGGGCGACGACGTCCCAGACGACGGCGACTCCGGCGCCGTGGTCGCGGAACTGCTGACCGAGCTCCTCGGGTGTGTAGAGCGGGTTGTGCTCGACGACCACCGCTCCCAGCCGGAGGACGGCCTGGAAGGCGACCACGTGCTGCGGGCAGTTCGGCAGCACCAGGGCGACCCGGTCACCCGGCCGCACCCCGCGGTCGTGCAGCACCGTCGCCGCCCGCGCGACGGCGTCCTGGAGCTTGGTGTAGTCGGTGGTCGCGCCGAAGAACTCCAGCGCCGGCCGGTCGGGGAACCGCTGCACCGCCGCGGCCAGCAGGTCGGGGACGGTCTCCCGCGGGACCTCGATCTCGGCCGGGACGCCCTCGGCGTAGCTCCGGGTCCAGGCCGGTGCGGACTCCCCCGGCGTTCCACCGTCTGCCTCGGTGACCATCTGCTCCCTCATCGGACCGGTGCGCACCCGGGGTCGACGGGGAGCCCGTCCGTCCCGCTGACCGCCCGGGTGCCCGGCGGTCAGCGGGAGGGTGTCACAGCGGCTGGACGGAGTCGGCCTGCATGCCGCGCTGGCCGGGGCTGGCGGAGTACTCGACCCGCTGCCCCTCGTCCAGGCTGCGGTAGCCGCCGTCGTCGGCGATGGCGGAGAAGTGCACGAACACGTCGTCCCCGCCCTCGTCGGGCTCGATGAACCCGAAGCCCTTCTCGGCGTTGAACCAGCGCACGGTGCCCTGGGCACCGCCACCGCCGGCGCGGGGTGCGCGGGGGGCACGCGCGGGCCGGTCGTCCCGGCGGGGCCGGTCGTCCCGCCGGTCGTCGTACCGGGCCGGCGGCCGGCTGCCGCCGAGCGGGCGGACCGAGTCGGCCTGCATGCCGCGCTGGCCGGGGCTGGCCGTGTAGGCGACCCGCTGTCCCTCGTCCAGGCTGCGGTAGCCGCCGTCGTCCTCGATGGCGGAGAAGTGCACGAACACGTCGTCGCCGCCCTCGTCGGGCTCGATGAAGCCGAAGCCCTTGTCGGCGTTGAAGAACCGCACGGTGCCCTCGGAGACCCGCCCGCCGCGCGGGGCGCGGTCGTCCCGGCGGCCGCGCTCCTCGCGCTGGGGGGCGCGGGCGCCGCCGAGCGGCTGGACGGAGTCGGCCTGCATGCCGCGCTGGCCGGGGCTGGCGGTGTACTCGACCCGCTGCCCCTCGTCGAGGCTGCGGAAGCCGCCGTCGTCGGCGATCGCGGAGAAGTGCACGAACACGTCGTCCCCGCCCTCGTCGGGCTCGATGAACCCGAAGCCCTTCTCGGCGTTGAACCAGCGCACGGTGCCCTCGGACCCGCCACTGCCGCTGCGAGCTGCCCGCGGGGCACGCACCTGCCGGGGGTCGTCCCGGTGCCCGCGCTCCTCACGGGCGGGCCGGCCACCCCCGCCGCCCAGCGGCTGGATCGAGTCGGCCTGCATGCCGCGGTCGCCGGAGCTGGCGGTGTACTCGACCCGCTGCCCCTCGTCCAGGCTGCGGAAGCCCCCGTCGTCGGCGATGGCCGAGAAGTGCGCGAACACGTCCTGCCCGCCGTCGTCGGGCTCGATGAACCCGAAGCCCTTCTCGGCGTTGAACCACTTGACCGTGCCCTGCGGCATCCTTCAGCTCCTGCACATCTTGACGTCCTCGGCCCCATGCCGGGGCCGGTCGGCACCCATCCTCCCAGCTTTCGGGCGGACGACGCCCAGCGGCAGGTCAGCCGGGCCGGGAGGCCAGGTCCCGCCGGTCGCCGAGGAAGGGGAACCGGTCGCGGGTGGCGGCGACCTCGGCGGCGTCGACGTCGGCCAGCACGATCGTCTCCACCCCCGACGCGGTGGCCAGCAGCTCGCCCATCGGGCTCACGATCCGGCTGTCCCCGGCGTGCTCGGTGCCGTCGCCGGCCGTGCCGACCCGGTTGCCGCCGACCACGTAGGCCTGGTTCTCGATCGCCCGCGCCTGCAGCAACGCCGACCAGTGGTGCCGGCGCGGGCTGGGCCAGTTCGCCGGGACCAGGTAGACGTCGGTGTCCGGTGCGGCCGCCCAGAAGACGTTCGCGAAGCGCAGGTCGTAGCAGATGAACGGGGTGACCCGCAGTCCGCCGACCTCGACGGTGACCGGGCCGGTGCCGGACCGGAACCGGTTCCGCTCGTCGGCGAAGGGGTGCAGCTTGCGGTAGCGGTGGGCGGTGCCGTCGGGGCCGGCGAGCACGAACGTGTTGTAGGGCAGCTCGCCCTCGACGTCGGTCTCCGGGCAGGTGCCGGCCACCCAGACGCCGTGCTCGGCCGCCTGGGCGGCGAGGAACTGCGACGACGGACCGCCCTCCGGCTCCCCGATCCCGGGCGTCATGGAGAACCCCGTGGAGAAGGTCTCGGTGAGCAGCACGAGTTCCGCGCCGGCGCCGGCCGCGCGGGCCACCTGGGGGGCCAGCCGCGCGAAGTTCGCGTCCCGGTCCTCCCAGACGATGTCGTGCTGCACTGCCGCGATCCTCATGTGAGCTCCCTCAACCGCTGGGCCGCCTCGGCCAGCACCTCGTCACGCTTGCAGAAGGCGAAGCGCACCAGGTGCCGCCCCAGCTCCGCGTGCTGCGGGGCATAGAAGACCACGGTCGGGACGGCGACCACCCCGGCGCGCCCGGGCAGCGTCCGGCAGAAGGCGATGCCGTCGCCGTCGGGCTGCCGCGGGCGGACGTCGACGGTGGCGAAGTAGGTGGCCTCCGGGCTCACCACCGGCAGCCCGGCCTCGGCCAGCCCGGCGACCAGCAGGTCGCGGCGGCGCTGCAGGTCCGCGGCGACGCGGGTGAAGTACGAGTCGGGCAGCCGCAGCCCGGCGGCGATCGCGGGCTGGAACGGCCCGCCGTTGACGAAGGTGAGGTACTGCTTCGCGGTGCGGGCCGCCGCCACCAGCGACGCCGGGCCGCAGATCCAGCCGGTCTTCCAGCCGGTCGTGCTGAACGTCTTGCCGCCGCTGCTGACCACCAGGGTGCGCTCGCGCATGCCGGGCAGCGTGGCGATCGAGACGTGCTCGGCACCGTCGAACACCAGGTGCTCGTAGACCTCGTCGGTGAGCACCAGCAGGTCCGCGGCGCCGGCCACCTCGGCCAGCACCGCCAACTCGGCGCGGGTGAAGACCTTGCCGGTCGGGTTGTGCGGGGTGTTGAGCAGCAGCAGCCGCGCCCGCGGGGTGACCGCCGCGCGCAGCTCGGCCTCGTCGAAGGTCCACCGGCCCGTGGCGACCTCGCCGGCGACCGCGGGCGGCGGGCGCAGCGGGACCGGGCGCAGCACCCCGCCGGCCATCGCGACCGCCGCGGCGTAGCTGTCGTACATCGGCTCGAAGAGCACCACCTCGTCGCCGGGCTCCAGCAGCCCGAGCAGCGCGGCGGTGAGCGCCTCGGTGGCCCCGGCGGTGACCAGCACCTCGTCGGCCGGGTCGTACGCCAGCCCGTGGAACCGCTGCTGGTGCTCGGCGATCGCGGCCCGCAGGTCGGGCTGCCCGGGGCCCGGCGGGTACTGGTCGTGCGCGGTGCCGATCGCCGCCCGGGCCACGTCGAGCACCTCAGCCGGGCCGGGCTCGTCGGGGAAGCCCTGGCCCAGGTTGATCGCGCCGGTGGCGACGGCGAGCGCGCTCATCTCGGCGAAGACCGTCGTCCCGAAGCCCTGCAACCGGGAGGCGAGGTGCGGCGCGGAGGTCACCGGCTCATCCTGCCGTGGTCCCACCCCGCCGCAGCACCTCGGCCAGCGGGGTGGCCGGGCGGCCGAGCAGGTCCGGGACGTCGCTGCTGACCGGCGCCATCTCCCCGGCGGCGATCGCCGTGTACGTGGAGACCCAGGCGGCCACGAGCCAGTCGGGTGCGTCGAACTGCACCCGGGAGGCGTACGCCTCCTCGACCGTCTCCGCCTGGTACCGCACGGGCCGGCCGGTCACGGCGGTGATCGTCTCGGCGACCTCGGGAAGGGTCAGCGCCGCCGGCCCGGTGAGGTCGTAGGCAGCCCCGGCGTGGGGCGCCGGGTCGCGCAGCACGGTCGCGGCGACGGCGGCGATGTCGTCCAGCGCCACCACCGACGCCCGGCCGTCGCCGGCCGGGCCGCGGATCACGCCGTCCTCGCCGACCAGCCCCGGCATGTCGTCGGCGTAGAGCCCGTCGCGGAGGAACGTGGCCGGCAGGCCCAGGGTCCGGGCGTGCTCCTCGGTGGCCCAGTGGTCGCGGGCCAGGAGGAACGTCGCGTCCGGCGCGGCGCCGAGGAAGGAGACGTAGACCAGGTGCCCGACCCCGGCGTCCGCGGCCGCGTCGAGGAAGCTGCGGTGCTGCTCGACCCGGTCGGCGGACTCGCTGCCGGAGACCATCAGCACCGTGCCGACGCCGGTCAGCGCCTCGCGGACGGCGCGCCGGTCGGCGTAGGGCGCGACCGCCACGGTCGTACCGGGCAGCTGCGGGGCGCGCGCCGGGTCCCGGACCAGCAGCCGCTGGCGCACCCCGGCGTCTGCGAGCAGCCGGGCGACCCGGCCGCCGAGCCGCCCGGTCGACCCGGTGACGGCGATGGGCGGGCTCTCGATGTCGGTCACCGGCCGATCCTCGCCGATGGCCGCCGGTGCCGCGCGGTCCGCACCCGCCGTCCACCAGCTGGGCTGCCGTGGGACGCCGCCGGGACAGGCGCAGGGGCGACCAACGGCGCGCCATGCAGTGTGCGCATGTTTGCAGTCTCTGCATGTTCTCTGCGATGCTCTCGCCGTGACCACCGGGCTGCGCGAGCGCAAGAAGCAGGCCACCCGGGTGGCGCTGCACGAGGCGGCGCTGCGGCTGGTCGCCGAGCGCGGGCTGGACCGGGTGTCGGTCGACGAGATCGCCGCCGCGGCCGACGTCTCCCCCCGCACGTTCTTCAACTACTTCCCGTCCAAGGACGAGGCGGTCATCGGGCTGGACCCGGAGCACTCGCTCCGGCTGGCCGAGGCCCTGTCGACCAGGCCGGCCGACGAGACCCCGATCCAGGCGCTGCGGGCCGTGCAGGCCGCCACGGCCGAGCGGATGGCCGCCGAGACGGAGCTGTGGCCGCTGCGGCTCCAGGTCGTCGAGGCCCACCCGGTGCTGGCCGCCCGGCTCACCGCGACCTTCGCCCAGAGCGAGCGCGAGCTGGCCGAGTGGCTCGCCGCCCGTACCGGCACCCGGGCCGACCTCGACGTCCAGCCCACCCTGCTCGCCGCCGTCCAGGGCTCGGTGATGCGCACGGCGCTGCACCGCTGGAGCGCCGGCGGCTACACCGCATCCCTGCCCGCCCTCGTCGACGAGGGCTGGGACCAGGTCGAGGCGGGCTTCCCCGCTCCGCACCGCTGACCCCTCCGCTCCCCCCGCCCGACCCCGCACGACTCCGAGGAGACCCATGTCCAGCGCGCCCGCTGCCGCGCCGCCCATCGTCCTGACCCGCCGGCGGATCAACACCATCTTCGGCGCGCTGCTCGCCGGCATGCTGATGGCCGCCCTGGACCAGACCATCGTGTCCACCGCGATGCCGACGATCGTCGGTGAGCTCGGCGGTGTCTCGCACATGGCCTGGATGACCACCGCCTACCTGCTGGCGACCACCCTGGTCATGCCCGTCTACGGCAAGTTCGGCGACCTGTTCGGCCGCCGCACGCTGTTCCTGGTGGCCATCGGGCTGTTCACCGTCGCGAGCCTGGGGGCCGCGCTGGCGCCGGACTTCGGCTGGCTGGTGTTCTGGCGCGGCGTGCAGGGCCTCGGCGGCGGCGGGCTGATGATCCTGTCCCAGGCGATCATCGCCGACATCGTCCCGGCCCGGGAGCGGGCGAAGTACATGGGCCCGATCGGCGCGCTGTTCGGGCTGTCCGCCGTGGCCGGGCCGCTGGTCGGCGGGTTCTTCACCGACAGCGCGGCCCTCGGCTGGCGCTGGTGCTTCTGGGTCAACGTGCCGATCGGGCTGGCCGCCTTCGCCGTCGGCTGGGCCGCACTCTCCCTGCCGCGCAAGCGGAACACCACGCCGCTGGACCTCGCCGGCATCCTCACCCTGTCGGCTGCCACCACGTCGCTGGTGCTGGCCAGCGACATCGGCGGCAGCGAGGGCTGGGGCTCCTGGCAGGTGCTGGCGCTGCTGGCCGTGCTCGCCGCCTCGGTCGCCGCCTTCGTGGTGGTGGAGCGGCGGGCGGTGGAGCCGATCGTCCCGCTGTCCCTGTTCCGCAACCCGACCTTCGTGGTGGCCACCGCGCTGGGCATGGCGGTCGGCCTGGGCATGTTCTCCGCGATCGCCTTCATGCCCACCTACCTGCAGATGAGCTCGGGCCTCTCGGCGGCGAACTCGGGCCTGCTGATGCTGCCGATGACCGCCGGGATCATCCTGACCATCCAGAGCTCGGCCGCGGTCATCATGCGCACCGGCCGCTACAAGGTGTTCACCGTCGCCGGGGTCGCGCTGATCCTGGCGGCGATGGTCTGGATGACCACGCTGGCCGGGGACACCGCACTGTGGACCGTCGGCGCGATGTTCTTCCTGCTCGGCGCCGGCCTCGGATTGATCATGCAGAACGTCGTGCTGGCCGCGCAGAACGCCGTCCCGGCCGCGCAGATCGGCACCGCGACCTCGACGAACAACTACTTCCGCGAGGTCGGCGCCGTCCTGGGCGTCGCCGTCTTCGGCACGCTGTTCACCTCCCGGCTGGGCGACCGGCTCGGCGAGGCGCTGGCCGGGAACCCCGAGCAGGCGGTGCAGGCCGGGATCACCTCGCCGGACACCCTGGTGCCGACGGCGGTCGAGGCCGCCGGTGAGCCGCTGCGCACCGCGATCGTGGACGCCTACGCCGACGCCCTGGCGCCGGTGTTCTGGTACCTGGTGCCGATCCTGGTCCTCGCGCTGCTGCTGGCCCTGGCGCTGCGGGAGGTGCCGCTGTCCGACGTCGCCGGCATGGTCGCCCGCGGCGAGGCGGTGTCCTCGGAGGACGAGCTCGCCGCGCTGCGGGCGGAGCCGGGCGTCGAGCAGCCGGTGCTGGTCGAGCCGGTCGGCGACGACCGGGACGAGGACGCGCCCGTCCGGACCTGACGGCGGTGGGGCCCCGGCCCGGGGCCCCACCGGTCAGGGCGTCAGCAGCGCCTTGACCGCGCGCCGCTCGTCCATCGCGCGGTAGCCCTCGGCCGCCTGGTCCAGCGGCAGCTGCAGGTCGAACACCCGGCCCGGGTCGATCGCCCCGGACCAGACCCGGTCGATGAGGTCGGGCAGGAAGCGGCGCACCGGCGCCGGGCCGCCGTGCAGCCGCACCATCGTGGAGAACAGCTGCCGGCCGGTGATCTCCACGCCGTGCGGGACGCCGACGAAGCCGACCCCACCGCCGGGGCGGGTGGAGCGGATCGCCTGGTCCATCGACTCGCCGGTGCCCACGCACTCCAGGACGGCGTCGGCGCCCACCCCGTTCGTGAGGTCCCGGATGCGCGCGACGCCCTCGTCCCCGCGCTCGGTCACGATGTCGGTGGCGCCGAAGCCGGTGGCCAGCCGCTGCCGGGGCTCGTGGCGGCTCATCGCGATGATCCGCTCGGCCCCCAGCTGCTGGGCGGAGAGCACCCCGAGCAGGCCGACGGCGCCGTCCCCCACGACCGCGACGGTCATCCCCGGCTGCACGCCGGCGGCCACCGCGGCGAACCAGCCGGTGGCCATGACGTCGGAGAGGGTGAGCAGGCTGGGCAGCAGCTCCGGCGCCGGGACCTCCGGGGTGGCGACCAGGGTGCCGTCGGCGTGCGGCACCCGCAGCAGCTCGGCCTGGGCGCCGCCGATGCCGACCCGGTGCACGCAGGCGCTCTGGTAGCCGGCCCGGCAGTTCGCACAGGTGCCGTCGGAGGCGATGAACGGGACGATGACGAACTGGCCCGGCCGGACCGCGGTGACGTCGGCACCGACCTCCTCCACGATCCCGCAGTACTCGTGGCCGATCGGCGTCGGCTCGGTGACCTCGTTGATGCCCCGGTAGGACCAGAGGTCCGAGCCGCAGACGCAGGTGGCGGAGGCCCGGACGACGGCGTCGGTGGGCTCGAGGACCCGGGGGTCGTCGAGCTGCTCGACGCGGACGTCGCCGGGGGCGTGCAGGACGGCTCCGCGCATGCTGGTGGTGTTCCTCTCGGACGGGGGTGGGGACCCGTCCTCCTTGCCCGTCCCCGACGAGACGAACCGCCCCTCAGGACACGGGTGCGGCGGTGAGCCGGTCGGTCAGCAGGTCGGCGACGGCGCGCATCCCGGCGGCGTTCGGGTGGTAGGGCGCCACCCCGCCGCCGAGCAGGTCACCGAAGACCCAGCCGGTGACCCACGGGTCCGCCGAGCCGACGGCGTGGTCCCGGGAGACGGCCGAGGCCGCCACCAGCTCGGCGCCGCTGTCCCGCGCAGCGGCGGCGGTGGCCGCCTCCAGCCGCCGGCCGACGTCGGCGCAGAGCAGGCGGTGCTCCTCGCTCATCGGGAAGGCGGGGGTGGCCCGGTCCGGCACCACGGTCAGGTAGTCGACCAGCACCACCCGGGCCCGCGGTGCCCGGCGGCGGACCTCGCCGACCAGCCCCGCCAGCCGGCCCGGCAGCACGGCCAGCGCGGCGTGCACCGCGGCCGGGTCGATCGGGGTGCCGAAGAACGCCCGGGCCGGCAGCGGGGTGCCCTCCGGGTCGGCCCGGGACGAGCAGCGCAGCAGGGTGAGCAGGTACTCGACGTCGTTGCCGCCGACGGTCACGGTCACCAGGTCGGCGTCCGGGCCGACCGCGTCGACCTGCGGCGGCACGGTGCCGCCGGCCAGCAGCGCCTGCGGCCGGGTGAGGACGTCGTCGATCGTCGCCCCGCCCGAGGTGACGTCGACCAGGTCGTACCCGAGGCGCTCGGCGACCAGGTGCGGGTAGTTGCCACCCGAGCGGGCGCACCCGGGGTCCAGGATCGGCTCGATGCCCGGGCCGGCGGCGAACGAGCTGCCGAGCGCGACGTAGCGGGTCACCGGGCGGCCCGCGCGGCCGCCATGAGCCGTTCCAGCTCGTCGGTGGGGATCGCCGCGCCGAAGTCGGCCGCGAACCGGCGCATCGGCATGGACCCGATCATCTGCAGCATCCCGGCGTGCATCTCCGCAGCGCCCTCCGGCATGGTCGCCAGGAACCCCTCGAGCAGCTGCGGCCCGGCCACCGGGTGCTCGAACCACTCGGCGACCGAGGACTGCAGGGTGAGCTCCGGGACGATCTCGTCGCCGGCCAGCGTCAGGCTCGCCTCGGCCACCACGTCGGCGGCGCTGCGGCCGACCTGGACGGTGTGCTCCCCCGGCGCCACCACCCAGCCGGACTCGCGCACGTCCCAGTAGGCGAACGCCCGGCGGTCCAGCGCGAACGTCACCGTCCGGGACTCCCCCGGCGCCAACGACACCTTGCCGAAGGCGCGCAGCTCGCGGGCGGGCCGCCGGACCGGTCCGGCGCTGGTCGCCACGTACACCTGGACGACGTGCCGGCCGGTGCGTCCGCCGGTGTTGGTCACCGTGACGGCGACCTCCGCGCTGTCCGCGCCGGTGGCCGTGACCTGCAGGTCGCTCGTCTCGAACGTCGTGTAGCTCAGCCCGTGACCGAACGGGTAGCGCACCGGGGTGCCGGTCGTCACGTGGTGCCGGTAGCCGACCATCACGCCCTCCCCGTAGCGGACGTGCCCCTGCTCCCCCGGGAAGTTCAGCCAGCTGGGGGTGTCCTGCAGGCGCAGGGGGATGGTCTCGGCCAGCCGTCCCGACGGGTCGGCAGCACCGGTGAGCAGGTCGGCCAGCGCGCTGCCGCCGGCCTGGCCGAGCAGGAACCCGGCGAGCACCGCGTCGACGTCGTCGTGCCAGCCCTCCAGGGAGACCACGCTCCCGGAGGAGAGGACCACGACCGTCCGCGGGGCGACCGCGGCCACGGCGCGGATCAGCTGCACCTGGGCCGCCGGGAGGTCCAGGTGGGTGCGGTCGAAGCCCTCGGACTCGTCGCTCTCGGCCAGCCCGGCGAACACCACGGTGACATCGGCGTCCCGGGCCAGCTCGACCGCCTCGTCCCGCAGCGCGGCGACGTCCCCGGAGCCGTCGAGGGTGAACCCGGCCGCGAAGGCGACGCCGGGGTGGGCGGCGGTGAGCGCGGTGAGCGCGTCGTCGACCCGGGTGGCGTTGACGTGCGAGCTGCCGCCGCCCTGGAAACGCGGGGTCCGGGCGAACTCGCCGACGACCGCGACCCGCTGCCCGGCGGCCAGGGGCAGCGCGCCGCCGTCGTTCTTCAGCAGCACCGCACAGCCGGCCGCCAGCTCGCGGGCCAGCGCGTGGTGGGCGTCGGCGTCGAAGGCAGCGACGTCGGCGGCATGGGCCGGCTCGGTGACGTACCCGGCCAGCGCCGCCACCCGGGCAACGCTGCGGTCGACGACGGCCTCGTCCAGCCGCCCGGTGCGGACGGCGTCCACGACGAGGGCGTTGCCGGCACCGTGGTCACCGGGCATCTGCAGGTCCAGCCCCGCCTCCAGGGCGGCGACCCGGTCGTCGACCGCGCCCCAGTCGGAGACGACGGCGCCGGCGAAGCCCCACTCCTCGCGCAGCACCTCGGTGAGCAGCCAGCGGTTCTGGGAGGCGTAGACGCCGTTCACCTTGTTGTAGGCGCACATCACCGTCGCCGGCTGCGCCTCGGTGACCACCCGCTCGAACGCCGGCAGGTAGATCTCGCGCAGCGTGCGCTCGTCGACGTCGGCGCTGACCTGCATGCGCTGGGTCTCCTGGTTGTTGGCCGCGAAGTGCTTCACCGAGGCCCCGACGCCCGCGTCCTGCTGGCCGCGGACGTGCGCGGCGCCCAGCACCCCGGCCAGCAGCGGGTCCTCGGAGTAGTACTCGAAGTTGCGCCCGCACAGTGGTGACCGCTTGATGTTCACCCCGGGCCCGAGGACGACGGGGACGCCGATCGCGCGCGCCTCGACCCCGATCGCCGCACCGATCCGCTCGGCCACCTCCGGGTCCCAGCTGGAGCCGACCGCGACCGCCGGCGGGAAGCAGGTGGCCGGCACGCTCTCCAGCAGCCCGATCTGGTCCAGGTCGCCCACCTGGCGGCGGACGCCGTGCGGGCCGTCGGTGAGCACCACCGACGGGAGGCCGGCGGCCTCGACGGGCGGGGTGGACCAGAAGTCCTGGCCGGAGAGGAGCGCCGCCTTCTGCTCGAGCGGCAGCGCGGTCGGGTCGAGCGGGGTGGTGGGGGTCACCCGTCGATCCTGCCGAGCCCCCGACCACGGCGTCGGCCGCCTTGCCATCCAGCGGGAGGACGGCTCGGCGCAGCACTGTCCGGTGCAGGGCCGTCCAGCCCGGGGCTGTTCAGTGCAGGGCGGCGTCGGCCGGGCCGGTGGCCCAGCGACGGAAGCGGACGACGAGGCCGGCCCGGGTGGGCGCGCAGCAGTAGGGGCCGGCGTGCACCTCGGCGTCCGGCGGGAACCAGGCCACCCGGACCAGCCGGAACGGCTCGTCGTCCACCCGGGCCCGGACGGTGACGGCGTCCCCTGCCCGGCTGGCCCGCACGGTCACCCGGCGGCCGGCCCAGTCCGGCACCGGCGCCACCGACCAGTCGGAGCGGCCGAGGGTGACCACCGCGCCCAGCTGCGGGGCGCCGTCGGAGAACTCGACGCCGCTCTTCAGCCAGGTCTCCGCGTCGGCCCGCAGCATCAGCCCCGCCTGGTCGAACTGCTGGTCGAGGTCGGCGTCGAAGGTCACCTCGACCGCACCGTCGAGCGGCGCGAGCAGGGCGTGCGCGTCGTCGTGCACGAACCCG
This sequence comes from Modestobacter marinus, assembly GCF_011758655.1. Lineage (NCBI taxonomy): Bacteria > Bacillati > Actinomycetota > Actinomycetes > Geodermatophilales > Geodermatophilaceae > Modestobacter > Modestobacter marinus. Next base: position 42,524 of record NZ_JAAMPA010000002.1, on the reverse strand, counting down.
TAGCTGGTGTGCCGCCACGCGTCGCTGCCCTCGACCGCGGTGACCAGCAGGTCGTCGCCGTCCTCGGTGGCCGCGACCGGCGGCGTCGTCCATTCGCCGGCGCCCCAGGGCTGCACCACGTCCGTCATGCCAGCACCGTAGCCAGCTCCCACATCGAGACGCGCCCCGCTGCGGTGTCCCCCGAGGCGGACACCGCAGCGGGACGGGTCTCGACCGGTCAGTGCGCCTGGACCGTCACCGCGACGGGTGCGCAGCCCTCCGCCGTCGCGGTCAGTGTGATCGTCCCGGGGCCGGTCGGGCGGACGACGGCGAGCGCCCGGCCGTCGAAGGTGGTGTGCACGTCGTCGAGGTAGGACTCGGTGGTGGACGGCGCGGCGCTGCCGAACCCGGCCAGCACGGCCGGCCCCTCGACGACGACGGTCACCACCCGGTCGACGCCGGTGAACACCGTGCCGTCGGCGTCGGTCAGGGACAGGTCGACGTACGCCAGGTCGGTCCCGTCGGCCCGGACGACGTCCCGGTCGGCGGCGGCCGCCAGGCGCACGTCCCCGGTCGCCGTGCGGAGGGAGAACCGGCCCGTCTCCTGGCCGCCGGTGCGGGCGACCGCGGTGAGCTCACCCGGGGCGAAGGGCACCGCGAACTCGGCGCGGAACCGGTGGGCCTCCCCCGCCGGTGCGGTGCCCAGCGAGCGCCCGTCCAGCAGCAGCTCGACCTCCTCGGCGTCGCTGTAGACCTCCACCTCCAGCGGCGTGCCCTCGGCGCCGGCCCAGCTCCAGCTGCCCACCGTGTCGGCCCACCCCCAGGGGGTCGAGCCCCAGGTCCGGCCGGAGTGCTCCGGCCGCTGCACCGCCAGGTAGGGGTCGCGGCGCAGCCCGAAGACGATCTCCCGGTACCAGGAGGCCGGGCGGCGGTGCCCGGTGACGTCGATGTCGCCGCACCAGGCCAGCAGCCACGGGAACGCGCCGCTGAAGCCGGCCGCGGCCGGGTCCGCGGTGTCCCAGGCCCGGCCGATGCCGACCTCGCCGAGGTAGTCCCACCCGGTCCAGGTGAAGTCACCGATGACGTGCGGGTGGTCCTGCACCAGCCGCCAGAGCCGGTCGATCTTCTGCGCGAAGGTCTCCGAACCGACGATCACCCGCCGCGGGAACAGCTCCCGGTCCAGCTCGTAGCGGGCCTCCATGTAGTTCATCCCGGCCACGTCGAGGACGTCGTAGGCCTCCGCGGTGCGCTCGCCGACCATCGACGACACCGACAGGTGCTCCATGAACTCGCCCATGTCGGTGAGCGCGGTGTTGATCCCGGCCTCGACGCCCTCGGGGCCCCGGGCCTCGCCCAGCACGGTGAGCATCGCGTTGATGCCGGCGGTGACGAACCGGGTGCCGTCCAGTGCGCGGACCGCCTCGGCCAGCCGCCGGGACCACAGCCCGCCGTGCGGCTTGGCGAGCTCCGGGATCTCGTTGCCGATCGAGTACATGACCACGCTGGGGTGGTTGCGGTCCTTGGCGACCATCGCCGCGACCTCGCGTTCCCACCACTGCGGGAAGTCGAGGGCGGCGTCGAAGTCGGTCTTGTTCTCCGTCCACATGTCGGTGAGCTCGTCCATCACCAGCACGCCCAGCCGGTCGCAGGCGTCGAGCATCGCCCGGGGCATCGGTCCGTGCGAGCTGCGCAGCGCGTTGAACCCGGCGGCCTGGAGCAGCTCCACCCGCCGCTCGTCGGCCCGGTCGATCGCGGCCGCGCCGAGCACGCCGTTGTCGGCGTGCACGCACGCGCCGCGCAGCAGCACCGTCTCGCCGTTGACCCGCAGGCCCCGCTCCAGGTCCAGCGACAGGGTGCGGATCCCGAAGCGGACGTCCTCGGCGTCGGTCTCGGCCGCACCGTCGCGCAGGACGACGGCGGCGGTGTACAGCGCGGGCGAGTCGGGGCTCCACAGCGCGGCGTCCCGGACGAGGAACCGCTGCCGGACCACCGCCGGCTCCCCGGGCAGCACGGTGACCGGCGAGGTCCCCGTCCCGACGACCGTGCCGGCGGCGTCGCGCAGCTCGATGACCAGCTCCCGGTGGGCCAGGCCCCGGCCGGCGTGCGCCACCGTGGCCGCCACGCCGACGACGGCGACGCCACCGTCGACCTGCTCGGTGGTGACCGTGACGCCGTCCTGGGCGAGGTGCACCAGCGGGCCGACGAGCAGGTGCACCGGGCGGTGGATGCCGGCGCCTGCGTACCAGCGGGAGTCGGCGTGGCTGCGGCAGACCACCCGCACCTCGTTGTCCTGCCCGTACCGGAGGTGGTCGTCCAGCGGGACGGTGAACTGGGTGTACCCGGTCGCCCACTGCCCGGCCAGGCTGCCGTTCACGAACACCTGCGCGGAGCGGTAGACGCCCTCGAACTCCAGCGCCACCACCCGGTCGCGCCACTCCCCCGGTGCGGCGACCGTGGTGAGGTACTCGTAGACGCCACCGGGGAAGTACGCGGTGCCCGGGCCGTGCGCGGCGTCCCGCGGCTGACCGAGCGTCGCGTCGTGCGGCAGGGTCACGTCCTGCCAGGACTGGCCTGCGCCGTTGATCTCGGCGAAGTGGTTGGCGTGCGGCCGGAACTGCCAGCCGGTGGTGAACGGGGTGCGGCGCATGGCTGCCCCTCTCGAGTCGTCGGAGGAAGGTCAGCACGCGACGGATGGCGTCCTGGCTGGAGCGCCCCATGCCGCCCGGACCCAGCCGAAGGGCGATCCGCCGTCTGCTGGATCGCCGCTGGAGCCCGGACGCGCTCGATCCTCGGTGACCGTCGTCACTGGAGGCCACCCGGCTGCCATTGGGCGGCAGCTCGCCGGTGGTGCCGGTGGATGGCAGTGGACCTGTCCGACGGCGAGGAGTCGAGGCAGTCTGCCCGGATGGGCACGCGACTGGCAGGTAAGACGGCATTGGTCACCGGGGCCGCGGCCGGCATCGGGCGGGCAGTGGCCGACCGGTTTGCCGCCGAGGGGGCGCGGGTGGCCTACGCCGACCGGGACGCCGACGGTGCCGTGGCAGCCGCCGGGGCGTCGGGCGGGCGGGCGGTGCCGATGGACGTCGCCGACGAGGACAGCGTCGCGGGTGGGTTCGCCGCGCTGGCAGCGGACGGCTGGGTCCCCGACGTGGTGGTCGTCAACGCCGGCGTGCAGCTGTTCGGCCAGGACGCCGAGATCGCCGACCTGGACCTCGACGTCTGGCGCCGCACCCACGAGGTGAACCTGACCGGCGCGTTCCTGACGGTGAAGCACGCCGTTCGGGGGATGCTCACCGTCGGCGGCGGGTCGATCGTGCTCACCGGGAGTCCGACCGCCGTCCGCGGTGAGGGCGCGGAGTTCACCGCCTACGCCTCGTCCAAGGCCGGGATGCACGGGCTCGGCCGCACGGTCGCCGCCGCCTACGCCCGCCGGGGCATTCGGGTGAACACCGTCGTGCCGCCCTACACCGAGACGGGTCTGGTCAGCACCCTCACCGCCGACCCCGTCGCGCGGGCCGCGATCGTCGGCCGGATCCCGATGGGCCGGGCCGGCACGACGGACGACCTCGAGGGCGTCATGGTGTTCCTCGCCAGCGACGAGTCAGTGTTCGCCACCGGCGCGACCTTCGCGGTCGACGGCGGGATGACCACGCTTTGAGCCGCACCGGCCCGCCGAGGCACGTCCCGGTGCGGTGTCACCCGTGGAAGACACCGCACCGGGACGTTGCTCGGTGCCCGATCAGCTCCCCTGCCGGCGTTCGTGCCGCCGGAGCCGGGCCAGCAGGTCGGCGACGAGCAGGCGGGTGTCCACGTCGGTGCAGACCCGGCGGACCGCACCACCCGGCGCCACGAGGGACTCCGTCCACGAGCAGGCAGCGTCGTCGAGCGCGGTGACCAGGACCGGCGGGCTGTCGCCGAGCGGCCAGGTCTCCGGCTGCGGGAGGAAGTCGGGGACCGGCAGCTCGACGTAGCGCTGCCACAGCCAGGCGCCCACCCGGCCCGAGCCGCCCAGGTCCTGCTCCAGCTCGGCGACGGAGTACGTGCAGCGGCGGTAGGTCTCCAGCGGGAACTGCGAGATGGCCAGGTCCCGGCAGGCCAGCACCTCGCGCGCGGCCTGCGCGTCGGTCTCCCGGTTGTACTCGAAGGCCCCGCCGTCGAGCGCCCCGCCGACCCAGACCAGGGTGAGCCGCTGGGCGATCTCCGGCGCCTGCCGCAGCGCCTGGGCCACGTTCGTCAGCGGGCCGGCGCAGACCAGGAACAGCGGCAGCGGGTCCTCCCGCCGGGCCTCCGCCACGATGACGTCGGCGGCCCCGGAACGGGTGTCGCCGCCGTCGATCGGCACGTCGCACCCGCTGGCCACGACCGGCCGGTGCGGCCCGTCCACCAGGTCGACCAGCTGCTGGGCGAGGGCCGTCCCGGCGGCCGCCCCGCCCGCGGGCGGGCCGAACACCGGGCTCAGGTGCGAGCTGGTCACCGCGACCACCCGGTTGGCGGCGCTGAGCAGGTGGTGGGCGAGGGCGACGAGCCCGTCGGGGTCACCGGCCCAGTCGTTGTCGACGACGACGCGGCACCGCTCGGTGATGCGCAGGGACCCGGTCACGGCAGCTCCCCCGGCTCGTCACTGCCGGCGTAGTGGAAGGAGCGGACGACGACCGAGCCGCTGGAGCACCAGACGCCGAGCATCCGGCCGGTCATGCCGCCGGCGACCTCGGTGGAGAGGTAGCGGCCGTCGATCCGGCCGAGCTCGGTGAAGCCGCCGTCGGCGTCCACGACCCCGGCGACCAGCTGGTCCGGGCTGAGCGCGGTGGAGGAGAAGTGGCCCTCCGACGGGACGGCCCGCACCTCGAGCACGACGTCCCCGGCCGGGACGGCGGCCTCGCCCAGCAGCGACCGCAGCGGGCCGACCTGCGCGACCGCTCGCACCACGTCCCCGGCGGCCTGGAGCTCGAGGCGGTGCCGGGGGTCCATCCGCACCGACAGGCCCCCGACCCCGTCGCCGTGCGCCGCCACGACCGCGCGGGCCCGGCAGTACAGGTGCTCCTGCCGGCGGCCGGCGAAGCCAGCGTCGTCCGAGGCCGGGTCGGCGTCCACGGCGGTGAGCCGCCAGCCGCCCTCGCCCCGGGTGAGGACGTCGCCGGGGAAACGGCGCGGCGAGACCCAGGAGGCCGGCAGCTCGCCGCCGGCCAGCTCCTCGACCTCGACCGGCCCGGCGGGCGGGGTCAGCCACTCCCCCAGCTGCGGCCAGCCGTCGACCCACTCCACCTCGGCGGCGAAGGTCTCCCGGCCCAGCACGTGGAACTGCGGGCTCGCGCCGCGCGGGCGGACGCCGTGGAAGACGATCGCCCAGCTGCCGTCGGTCCGCTGCACCAGGTCCGCGTGCCCGGTGTTCTGCACCGGGTGCTCGACCCCGCGGTGGGTGAGCAGCGGGTTGTCCGGGCAGGCCTCCCACGGCCCCTGCGGCGACGGCCCGCGTGCGATGGTCACCGCGTGGCCGCGCTCGGTGCCGCCCTCGGCGATCAGCAGGTACCAGTGCGCGCCGACCCGGTACAGGTGCGGGCCCTCCGGGAACCGGCCGCCGGTGCCCTGCCACACGTGCTGCCGCTCGGTGAGCGCGGCACCGGTCACCGGGTCGACCGCCTGCTGGACCAGCCCGGCCGGGCCGCCGGCGCCGAAGCCGGCGTAGGTGACCAGCAGCGCGCCGTCGTCGTCCCAGGCGAGGTCGGGGTCGATGCCGCGGACCTCGGGCAGCCGGACCGGCTCGGACCACTCCCCCAGCGGGTCCTCGGCGGTGACGAGGGTCTGCCAGCCGCCGTCGGCGAGGTTGGTGGTGATCATCCAGAACCGGCCGTCGTGGTGGCGCAGCGTCGGTGCCGTGATGCCGCCGGAGCCGGGTGCGGCGGAGACGTCCAGCTGCGACGGGCGGGCCAGCACGTGGCCGACCTGCTCCCAGGAGAGCAGGTCGGTCGAGCGGAACAGCGGCACGCCGGGGGCGTACTCGAAGCTGGAGACGACCATCCAGTAGGTGTCGCCCACCTGGCAGATGCTCGGGTCCGGGTGGAACCCGGGGACGACGGGGGTCGGGGTCACTGGTGGGCTTCCGCGTCGAAGAACAGCGCGGGCTTCTCCACCGGCGGCGGCACGACGACGTCCCGGGTGAAGGAGTGCCGTCCGGAGCCGACCTCGACCGGCTCGCTGCCGTCGGGCAGCGCGATCTCCGCCGTCGTGTTCGGCGGGACCACCACCTGCAGTGCGAAGGCCGCGCCGTCCACGGTCCAGGAGACCGACGCCGTCCCGTACGGCGTCTCGTGCGTCGCGGCGGCCGAGGTGATCCCCGGGCCCGGCCGTGGGGCGACCCGGATCCGGCGGTACCCGGGTGCGGCGGGGGCGAGGCCGGCGACCGTGCGGTGCAGCCAGTCGGCGACGGCGCCGAGGGCGTAGTGGTTGAACGACGTCATGTCGCCGGGGTTGATGGTCCCGTCGGGGAGCATGGAGTCCCAGCGCTCCCAGATCGTCGTCGCCCCCATCGTCACCGGGTACAGCCACGACGGGTTCTCCCGCTGCAGCAGCAGCTCGTAGGCGGTGGCCAGCTCACCGGCGTTCGTCAGCGCATCGGTGACCAGCGGCGTGCCGAGGAAGCCGCTGGCGATGTGGAAGCCGTCCTTCAGCACCTGCTCGGCCAGCAACCGGCCGGTGTGCTCGCGCTGCTCCGGCAGCAGCAGGTCGAACTCCAGCGCCAGGGCGTAGGCCGTCTGCGACGGGTAGGCCACCCGCCCGGTGGGGGTCACGTACTCGGCCCGGAACCGGGCGGCGGCCCGTTCGGCCAGGTCGGCGAAGCGGGCGCCGTCGCGGCCGAGCACCTCCGCCGCCTGCGCCAGGGTGCGCGCCGAGCGGGCCAGGTAGGCGGTGGCCACGCACTGCCAGGCCGTGCGCGCCGCCGCCGGGTTGTCCGGCGGCGCTGCGGTGTCCAGCCAGTCGCCGAAGGAGAACCCGCCCTCCGGGAAGTCCAGCCCGTCCCCGGCCCGGGCGGCGAAGACCTCGACCCAGCGGGTCATCGACTCCCACTGGTCGGCGAGCAGTCCGGCGTCCCCGGTGCGCTGGTACAGCACCCACGGGACGACGACGGCGGCGTCGCCCCAGCCGACGTCGGCCTGCAGCGGGATGGGCAGCATCGGGATGTAGGGCACGTACATCGGCACGATGCCGTCGTGGTCGGTCAGCTGCTCGGCGGCCAGGTCGGCCAGCCAGGACCGCAGCATGCCGGTGGTGTCGTACAGGAACGATGCGGTCGGGGCGAAGACCTGGAGGTCACCGGTCCAGCCCAGCCGCTCGTCGCGCTGCGGGCAGTCGGTCGGGACGTCGAGGAAGTTGCCGCGCATCCCCCACACCACGTTCTCGTGCAGCCGGGTGACGTCGGCGTCGGAGCAGCTGAACGTGCCGGTGCGGCGCAGGTCGGTGTGCAGGACCACCGCCTCCAGCGAGTCGGCGGTCAGCTCCCCGGGCCAGCCGCTGACCTCGGCGTACCGGAAGCCGTGGAAGGTGAACCGCGGCTCCCAGGTACGGGGCCCCGCGCCGTCCAGGACGATGACCTCGGTCGCGTCGGCGGCGCGCAGCGGGCGGGTGCCCAGCTCGCCGTGCTCGAGCACCTCGGCGTGCCGGACGGTGACCTCGGTGCCCGCCGGTGCGTCCGGCAGCGAGAGCCGCAGGCGGCCGACCAGGTTCTGCCCGAAGTCGACCAGCGTCCTCCCCGACGGGGAGGTGCTGATCTCGCGCACCGGCAGGATCTCGGTGCGGCGCACCGGCGGCCCGGTCGGGGCGACGAGGGTGGTCACCTCCAGGGTCCCGGGCTCCACCGGTGTCCAGCCGCTGTCGTCGAAGGCCGGCTGCGACCACCCGGGCAGCTCCCGCCGGGCGTCGAACGTCTCGCCGTTGTAGAGCCCCGCCCGGGTCAGCGGGCTCGGCGCCGACCGCCACGTGTCGTCGGTGCTGACCACCGTGCGGCTGCCGTCCGGGTGCTCGACCTCCAGCTGGGCGAAGGCGCCGGTGCGGTCGCCGTACCAGTCGCGCTTGCCGGTGAAGCCGAGGAAGCCGGTGTACCAGCCGTCGGCGAGGTGGACGCCGAACGCGTTGGCGCCCTCGTGCACCAGGCCTGTCACGTCGTGGGTCTGGTAGCGCAGCCGGTGGGTGTAGCTGGTCCAGCCCGGCGCCAGCACCTCGTCGCCGACGACCGCACCGTTCAGCTCGGCCTCGTAGACGCCCTGCGCGGTGGCGTACAACCGGGCCCGGACCACCGGCCGGTCGAGCACGAACTCACGGCGGAGCAGCGCCGCCGGCTCGTCGCCGGCGTCCGCGGGGAGCACGGGCCGGACGAGGGTCGCCGTCCAGTCGGCCGGGTCGAGCAGCCCGGCCTCGACGACGACGTCCTCGCTCCAGGCCGACGGCTCACCCACCCCCTCGCCCCACACCCGGACCCGGACCGCGCGCCGCTCACGACTGGCCAGCGGGGGTGCGCCCCAGGGCACGAGGACCGACCCGTCGGAGTCGACCCGGCCCGAGGACCACGCCGGGCCGTCCGCGGGCTCGATCTCCAGCTCGTAGGCGGTCTGCCGCCAGCCGTCGACGTCGGTGCGCGCGACCCAGGACAGCCGCGGCGCCGGCTCCCCGATGCCGAGCGGCTCCCGGTGGTGCTCGACGGTGACGGGCAGGACGGTCAGGTCGCTCATGGCCGGTGCTCCAGGAGGGAGTCGGCCAGGTACGAGACGGAGAGGTCGATCAGGCCGTCGACGTCGCCGTGCCCCAGGAAGATGTGCTCGGCGCCCTCGACCGGCACCAACCGGGAGTCCACGCCCACACCGGTCAGGGCCGCGTGCAGCTGCTCGCTCTGCGTGTAGGGCACCAGCCAGTCCCCGGTGCCGTGCACCAGCAGGAACGGCGGGGCCTGCTCGGTGACGTGGGTGATCGGGCTGGCGTCGTCCCGGAGCTGCCCGTCCAGCCCCTCGATGAGCTGGTCCTCCGGCGGCACCTGCATCTCCACCGGCAGCAGCGCAGCGACCTCCGGCGGCGGCGCCTGGCGCGGCATGGTGTCCAGGTCGGCCACGCCGTACCAGTCGACGACCACGTCGACCGCGCTGGAGGGTCCGGTGACCCCGTGATGCCCCTCCAGGTCGGTGCGGTGCGCGGTGAGCCCGAGCAGCGCGGCCAGGTGCCCACCGGCCGACTCGCCCATCGCCCCGATCCGGGTGGTGTCGACCCCGAGGACGTCGGCGTGCGCGCGCAGGTAGCGGACGGCGGCCTTCGCGTCGTGCAGCTGGGCGGGGAACGCGGCCTCGTGGGCGTGCCGGTAGTCGATGGTCGCGACCGCGAGGCCGGCCTCGAGGAAGGCGTCGAACAGCGCCCCCGGCCGGAGCGTCTCGGGCAGGTACCGCCGGTCGCCCATCATCCAGCCGCCGCCGTGCACGTAGACCACCAGCGGTGCCGGCGCCGGGGTGTCGGGCACCCAGACGTCGAGCTGCAGCGGCCGGTAGCCGAAGGCGACGGCGTAGGTCAGGCCGGAGAAGTGCCGGGCGCCGTCAGCGCGCCGGATCGGCTCGTGCGGCGGCAGGAAGTGTGCCGGGCCTGCCCACTCGGGGGTGTCGGTGGTGGTCATCGGGCGCTCTCCGTCGTCGTGAACGTGTGCCGACCGGGGCCGGCGGGATGGGTGGTGCCGTCGGGCAGGACGACGGTCGCCTCGGTGCCCGCGGGGACCAGCACCCGGAGCGAGAACGCGCCGTCGGCGATCCGCCAGGCCGACTCGATCCGGCCGTACGGCGACTCGTGCGCGGCCTCGGCCGAGGTCAGCCCACCACCGGGCCGGGGGCGGACCCGGAACCGCCGGTACGCCGGCTCCAGCGGCTCGATCCCGGCGGTGTACCGGTGCAGGAAGGAGACGACCGCGCCCTTGCTGTAGTGGTTCAGCGACTCGTGCGGCACGCCGTCGGCGTCCACGCCGTCCCAGCGCTCCCACGTCGTCGTCGCGCCGCGGTCGATCATCGTCAGCCACGACGGCTCGGTGTCGGAGAGGAGCAGCTCGTAGGCGACGTCCAGGTGCCCGGCGTCGGCGAGCACCGGCAGCAGGTAGGGGGTGGCGAGGAACCCGGTGCCCAGGTGGGTGTCGGCCTTGCGGACGAGTTCGACCAGTCGCTCAGCGACCGCCGGCCGCACCTCGGCGGGCACCAGGTCGAAGGCGAGCGCCCGGACGTGGTCGGCCTGGGTGTCGCAGGTCAGCCGCCCCGCGTCGTCCAGGTACTCCGCCTGCCAGGCGGCCCGTGCGCCGGCGGCCAGCCGGGCGTAGCGGTCGGCGTCCGTCGTGCGGCCGAGGACGGCGGCGATCCGGCTCATCAGCGTGGCGCTGTGCGCGAGGTAGGCGGTGGCCACCTCGCCCTTGTCCGCGGCGACGAACGCGCCGAAGTCGTCGATCTCCTCACCGGGCACCAGCCACTCGCCCCAGTGGAAGCCGGTGTCCCAGAGGAACCGCTCGTGCGGTGCGGGCTCGGGCCGACGGGCGGCCCGCTGCGGGTGCCGGTGGTCACGGGCCATCCGCTCGGCCCGGTCCAGCCAGCCGACCATCGTCGGCCAGAGCTCGGCCAGCATCTGCTCGTCGCCGTAGGCCCGGTGGAGCTCCCAGGGCACGATGACCGCCGCGTCGCCCCAGCCCGCCGAGCCGTTCATCCCGGCGACCGGGCTGTCCCGCCCCTCGCTGCGCGACGACGGGCTGATGTTGGCGACCGTGCCGTCGGGCCACTGGTCGGCGGCCACGTCGCGCAGCCACTTGGCGGAGAACCCGGCCACGTCGTAGAGGAAGGCGGCGGTCGGCACGAACAGCTGCCAGTCGCCGGTCCAGCCGGCCCGCTCCCGGTGCGGGCAGTCGGTCGGGACGTCGCAGGCGTTGCCCCGGAAGCTCCACACCGCCGCCTCGTGCAGCCGGTCCAGCCGCTCGTCGCTGCAGCTGAACCATCCGGTGCGCCGCAGGTCGGTGTGCACCACGATGCCGCGCACGTCGTCGACGGTGAGGTCGCCGGGGTGGCCCTCGACCCGCACGTACCGGAAGCCGTGCGTCGTCCGCCGGGGTTCGAACACCTCTCCCGGCACGCCGGCCGACACCACCTGGTCGACCTGACCGGCCGGCAGCGGTGCGGGCAGGAACGGCACGGCGGGGCGGAGGTGGTCGGTGGTGAGGTCGCCGTCCGGGCCGAGCGCCTCGCCGTGGGTCAGCGTGAGGGTCGTGTTCGCCGGCCCCAGGTCGGTCAGCCGCACCCAGCCGTTGATGTTCTGCCCCAGGTCCACGAGATGGTCGCCGGTGGGCAGCCGGGTGACCGACAGCGGGGTGAGCTCCTGGACCCGGCGCACCGGCGGCGCCGGGGAGTCGACGAGGCCGGCGTACCCGTGGTGGACGACGCCCACCGGCGCCCAGCCGGCGTCGTCGAACCCCGGGACGTCCCACCCGCGCGGCAGCCGGCGCAGGTCGACCCGCTCGCCGGCGATCAGGTCGGCAGCCACCACGTGGCCCTCCGCGCTGCGCCAGCCCGGCCCGGTGCCGAGGACGGTCACGCTCCCGTCGTCGTGCACCAGGTGCAGCTGGGCGAGCAGCGCGAGCCGGTCGCCCCACTGGTCGGCGGCGCGGAGGATGCCGATCTGCCCGCGGAACCAGCCGTCGGCCAGCACCACGGCCAGTGCGTTGCGGCCGGGCCGGAGGAGGTGCGTGACGTCGGCCGTGTGCACCTGCAGACGCACGTCGTACTGGGTCGAGCCGGGCGTCAGCTCGGCGTCACCGGCGCGCGTGCCGTTGAGGAAGGCCTCGTACAGCCCCTGGGCGGTGGCGTGCAGCCGGGCGGCCACCACCGGCCGGTCGACGTCGAACTCGTACCGCAGCAGCGCGGCGGGCCGCTCCCCGGGCGGGCCGGCGGGCAGCTCCCCCGGTTCCACCCACGCCGCCTGCCAGTCCTCGGCCCACAGCAGCCCGGTCTCGAACCAGCCGGGCGCGGACGGCGCGCTCTCCCCCAGGTCGGTGCGGACCTGCACCTGCCACTGCACCCGCTGCCCGGAGGACAGCGGCGGGCCGGCGTAGGGCACGAGCAGGCTGCGGTCGCCCTCCACCCAGCCGGTGTCCCAGCCGGTGTCCGCGGTGAGCCGGGACGCCCGCTGTTCCCGGGCACCGGCCGGCAGCTGCCAGGACAGCCGGGGCGTGGTGGTGCAGAGGCCCAGCGGTTCGTCCAGGTGCTCCACCCGCAGGCCGTGCGGCGCAGACATGCCTCTCCTGTCGGACGTGGTGGGCGGGCGGTTCAGCGGCCGCGGTGCAGCGGGGCACCGAGGTCGGCCGACCGCTCGGCGTGGTGGCAGGCGGTGAGGTCGGTGTCGACCAGCCGCAGCGGCGGGCGCTGCTCGATGCAGACGTCGGTGGACAGCGGGCAGCGCGGCACGAACGGGCAGCCCGTCGCCGACGGCGAGGCCGCCCCGGCCGTTCCGAAGCCGGCGGACTCCCGGGCCGCGCGGCGGGCGGCCTGCTCGGCGGGGCGGGGCACCGGGGCCGCTGCGGTCAGCGCGAGGGTGTACGGGTGCCGCGGCTGCTCGGCGACCGCCTCGGCCGGGCCGGTCTCCATCACCTGACCGCGGTACAGGACGACGGTGCGCTGGGACAGGAACCGCACCACCCCGAGGTCGTGGGCGATGAACAGGAACGACAGGCCGCGCTGGTCGCGCAGGTCGGCCAGCAGGTTGAGCACCTGCGCCTGCGTGGAGAGGTCGAGGGCGGACACCGGCTCGTCGAGGACGACGACCTTCGGGTCGCAGACCAGTGCCCGGGCGATGGCGATGCGCTGCCGCTGCCCACCGGAGAACTGGGCAGGGGTGCGGTCGGCCGCGTCGGCGGGCAGGCCGACGGACTCCAGTCCCGCCCGGGCCCGCTGCAGCGCCTCCGGGCCCTTCACGCCCATGAGGCGCAGCGGCTCCACCAGCGTCTGGCCGATGGTGCGCGCCGGGTTCAGCGAGGAGTACGGGTCCTGGAAGACCACCCGCAGGTCGGCCACCTGGCGGCTGCGCTGCTTCAGCGACATCGCGGTGACGTCCTGCCCGGCGACCTCCACCGTGCCGGCGGTCGGCCGCTGCAGGCCGAGAACGGCCTTGCCGATCGTCGACTTGCCCGACCCGGACTCGCCGACCAGACCGAGCGTCTCGCCGGGGGCGATGTCGAAGCTGACGCCGTCCACCGCCGGCGGGGTGCTCTTCGCCCTGCGCCCGGAGCCGTACCGGACGACCAGGTCGCGGACCCGGAGCGCCGGCGTCTGCTGCACCGCGCCGGCCCCGGAGGCGGCGTGGGCGAGTGCGGTCATCGGAGTGCTCCTGCGGTCGGGACGGACGTGGCACCGGCCGGCTCCGGCGGGGAACCGGCCGCCTCCGGCGGTGCACCGACGGGCTCGGCGGCCCAGCTCAGGTGCTCGCGGGCGAGCTCCTCAGCGCGGACGCACAGCACCGAGCCGGTGGCGTGGGCGGGGAGGACGGGGAACGGCGACCGGCACTGGTCCTGGGCGAACTGGCACCGGGTGGCGAACCGGCAGCCGGTCGGCCAGGAGCCCGGCGGCGGCACGGTCCCGGGGATGGACGCCAGCCGCACCGGCACGGGCACGCCGTCGGGCACGTGCGGGTTGGCCGCCAGCAGGGCCTGCGCGTACGGGTGCGCCGGCTCGTCCAGCACGGCCGCCGCGGTGCCGGACTCGACGACCGTCCCGGCGTACATGACGGCGACGTCGTCGCAGAGGTCGGCGACGACCCCGAGGTCGTGGCTGACGATGACGACCGACAGGTCGGTGTCGCGGACCAGCGCCCGGAGCAGGGTGAGGATCTCCGCCTGCACGGTCACGTCGAGCGCGGTGGTGGGCTCGTCGGCGACCAGCACCCTCGGCTCCCCGGTCAGGGCGAGCGCGATGGCCACCCGCTGGGCCATGCCACCGGAGAGCTGGTGGGGGTAGCTCTTCAGCACCCGCTCGCCGTCGACGATGCCGACCTGCCGCAGCAGCTGGGCGGCGATGGTCCGCGCCTCCCGCCGGCCGACCCCGCGGAACCGGCGGATCGGGCCGGTGAGCTGGTAGGCGACGGAGAACATCGGGTCCAGCGCCACCATCGGCTCCTGGGAGATCATCGCGATCTCCCGGCCGCGGAGGGCGACCAGCTCCCGCTCCGACAGCCCGACGAGGTCGCGGCCGGCGAACCGGATCGAGCCACCGGTCACCGAGACGCCGTCGGGCAGCAGCCCGAGCAGCGACCGGGCGGTCATCGTCTTCCCGCACCCGGACTCACCGACCAGGCCGAGCACCCGCCCGGGCTGCAGCGCGAACGACACACCGGTGACCAGCTCCGGGCCGTCGTCCACGGCGACGGTCAGGTCCGCGACCTCCAAGACGGCGGCCGGGTCGGCCGCGGCGGTCTCGACGGGAGCGGTCCGCGCGGCCGGCCGGCGCGTCCGGCGGACCGGCGCGGTCTCCCCCGAGGCCTTGCCGGCGAGGGCATCGGCCAGCTCGTTGGCGGCGATGACGGTGAGCGCCAGCACGAGGCCCGTCGGCACCATGAGCCACGGCGCGGTGAACACGTAGGACGACGCGTCCTGGATCATGAACCCCCAGCTGGGGTCCGGCTCGGCGGGTCCGAAGCCGAGGAACGCCAGGCCGGCGACGATCAGCAGCCCGATGCCGTACAGCTGGGCGGCCTGCACGGCGATGACGGTGGCCATCGACGGCAGCACGTGGACGACGTTGACCCGCAGCGAGCCCAGGCCGTTGACCCGGGCGGCGTCGACGTAGAGCCGGGTGCGGACCGACTGGGCGACCCCGAGCATCACGCGGTAGACCGCCGCGGAGATCAGCACACCCAGGATCGCCATGATGATGAAGGTCCGGACACCGATCACCCCGATCACCGCGAGCAGCAGGATCGTCGACGGCAGCGCCAGGAAGACCTCGGTCACCCGGCTGATCACCCGCTCCACGCGGGGCCCGCGCTCGGCCGCGATGAGCGCCAGCGGCAGGCCGATCCCGAAGGCGACCAGCACGGTCACCGCGGAGGAGAGCAGCGGCTCGGTGCCGGCGGTGAAGATCCGGCTGAGCAGGTCGCGGCCCAGCGGGTCGGTGCCGAGCCAGTGGTCCGCCGAGGGCAGCGCCAGCCGGCTGGCGAGGTCCTGCTCGGCGACGCCGTAGGGCCGCCACAGCGGGGCGGTCAGTGACGCCACGACGACGAACAGCAGCCAGCCGGTCGCCAGCAACGCACCGGGCCGGCGCAGGGCCTCGGGCAGCCGACGCCCCGGGCGCGGGCTCGGGTCCGGCGAGATCTCCCCGGCCGCGTCCAACGGGAGGGCGGTCATGCGGCACGCACCTTCGGGTCCAGGGCCGCGACGACCAGGTCGAGCAGCAGGTTGACGACGACGACGACGACGGTGGCCACCACGACCACGCCGACCAGGGCGGGGAAGTCGCTGGAGGCCGCCGCGGCCTGCCCGGCCTGCCCCAGCCCGGGCAGCGCGAAGAGGTTCTCGATGATCACCGAACCGCCGAACAGGGCGATGAACTGGATGCCGAGCACGGAGACGACCGGCAGGCTCGCGAAGCGCAGGGCGTGCACGTAGCGGATCCGCCACTCCGGGGTGCCCATCGCGCGCAGCGTGCGGACGTGCTCCTGGGCCAGCGCCTGCCGCAGGCCGGCGTTCGCCGTCCGCGCCACGATCGCCGCCCCGCCGATGGTCAGCGTGAGCACCGGGACGAGCAGGCTGGTGAACCAGCCGACCGGGTCGGCGGAGAACGGCACGTACCCGGTGGCGGGCAGCCAGCCGAGCTGCAGGGCCAGCACGTAGACCAGCAGGATGCCGACCCAGAAGACCGGCAGGGAGAGCGCGATGCCGCTTCCGGTGGTGATGACCCGGGCCAGCCGGCCGCCGCGGACCGCCGCGGTGACCCCGAGGAAGACACCCAGGACACCGGAGAGGACGGTGGCGAAGAGGGCGATCGAGGCGGTGACGGGCACCCGGTCGGCCAGGTCGGCGGCGATCGAGCGGCCGTCGATCAGCGAGGTGCCGAGGTCGCCCCGCACCAGGTCGGCGAGGTAGTCCAGGAACTGGGTGGGCAGCGGGCGGTTCCAGCCCAGCGCCTCGTTCTCCGCCACGATCCGCTCGGGGGTCGCGTTGGTGCCCAGCCGGACCGCGCCCGGGGAGCTGTCGGTGGCGTGCACCAGCAGGAAGCTGATGACCACCGCGGCGAGCACCGTGCCGACGGCCATGGCCAGCCGCCGGGCGATGAAAGCGAGCATCTGGGAGTCCTTCGGCGTTCGGGTGCGCGTGCGGGGAGGGTGCGGGAGGGGCCGGTGACCGCGGAGGCCCCGCGGTCACCGGCCGACGTCCGGCGGCTCAGACGGCCGGCTCGACCTCGGAGAGGACCAGGTAGTTGTTCGTCCCGGCGTAGGGCGGCTCGGCCACCTTCTCGGCGTTGTAGCCGGTGTAGGCGTAGTCCTCGTAGACCGGGATGTACCAGCCGTGCTCGGCGATCGCCCGGTTCAGGTCGCTCAGCGCCTGCTCCTTGGCCTCACCGGTGGAACCGAGCGCGGCCCCCATGGCGCTGGCGATCTCCGGCTCCTCGGCACCCTGCATGTTCATGAAGCCGCCGTAGAGCACGCCGGCGACCCAGCCGGCCGGCTGACCGCCGACCGCCATCGGCCCGTAGATCAGCGGGTCGGTGCGCACGGCCGCGAACACCTGGTCGGTGGAGGTCGCCGTCACGAAGTTCATCGTGATGCCCACCTCGGCCAGCTGGCTCTGGATGACGACCTGGTCCTCGGTCGGCTGACCGAGCACGGTGATGTCGAAGGCGAACCCGTCGGCCAGGCCAGCCTCGGCGAGCAGCTCGCGGGCCCGCTCGGGGTCGTAGCCGAACTCCTCGTTCAGCGCCGGGTCGAAGCCCGCGGCGTCGGCGGGGAAGAGCTGGGCCGTCGGCTGGGCGCCGGGGTGCAGCTGCTCGACGATCGCCTCGCGGTCGATGGCGTGGCTGATCGCCTGCCGGACCCGCTCGTCGGCGAAGGCCGGGTTGGTGGCACCGGTCTTGTCGATGACCGGGAAGCCGACGATCGTGCCGCCGACCTTCGCCAGGCTGGAACGCTGCTCGACCATGTCGATCGTGGTCGGCTTGAGGATGGTGGCGATGTCGGCCTGCCCGGAGACGACCGCGTTGGCCAGCGCCTGCGGGTCGGTGATCACGTTGAACACGACGGTGTCGTAGGCCCACTCGTCGGCGTTCCACGCCTCGGCGTTCTTGTCCAGCGTGTAGGTGCTGGCCCGCGTCGTCTCGCCCGCGTTCAGCGTGTACGCGCCGGAGCCGTCGGGGTTGGTCTCCAGCGAGGCGGGGTCGGCGAGGCCCTCGGGCCCGACGATGACGCCGGCGGTGTCGGTGAGGGCGTTCTCCGGGCTGGCCTGCGGCTGGGCCCAGGTGATGACGACGGTCTGCGGGTCCGGGGTCGCCACGTCGACGATCTCGCTGGCCCCGCCGGTGGCCAGTGCACCGTAGGCCTCGAGGTCGGCGTCGTTGCGGCGGTCCAGGTTGGCCTTCACGACCTCCGCGGTCAGCTCCGTGCCGTCGGCGAAGGTGACGCCGTCGCGCAGGGTCAGCGTCGTCTGGGTGTCGTCCTCGTTGTTGCTGAACTCGGTGACCAGGCTGGGGGCGACCGTGCCGTCGGGCTGGGTCACGAACAGCGAGTCGTACAGCGCGCTGAAGAAGGTGAACTGGCCCTGCGAGTACTCCAGCGGGTCGTAGCCGGTGGGGGCGGCGTCCGCGTCGTAGGCGAAGGTCAGGGTGTCGCTGGCGCTCTGGCTGCTGGTGCTGCCGCCACCGTCGCCGCCACCGCACGCGGCGAGCGAGGTGAGCGCCCCGGTGGCCAGGACGGCGACCCCGGTCCGCATCAGGGTCGGGCGGCGCGGCGCCCGGGGGTCGGGGGTCCGGAACAGCTTCATGCCGGTCTGGCTCCTTCGCTTCGTTGCAGAGGGGTCATGTCGGCCGGGGTCGGCCGCGCCGGGGATCCGGCTTGGCGGCAACCATGCGGCGGGCTCTGCCGTGACGTCAGGCACAATGCCGCTCAATGGAACGCAACTGTGGTCTGTGCCTCAACCGTGACGAACGGATGTCCTCCCGGTGACCGGGGTCCCTGGTGCGCCGCCCCGCGCCCGCGGCCACCGCCCGCCGGCCGGGGACCCCGTCGTCGACCGGGCGCTCGCCCTGCTGAGCGCCTTCGACAGCAACCGGCCGTACCTGACCCTCAGCGAGCTCAGCCGGCGGACGGGGATCCCAGCCAGCTCGGCACTGCGCCTGGCCGGCCGGCTGCTGGAGTGGGGGGCCCTCGAGCGCGGCGCCGACGGCCGCTTCTCCATCGGGCTGCGGCTGTGGGAGGTCGCGTCGCTGAGCCCGCGCAGCCACGGGCTGCGCCAGGTGGCCCTGCCGTTCATGGGCGACCTGGAGGAGGTGACCCGGCAGCACGTGCTGCTCGCCGTCCGGGAGGGCGAGGAGGCGGTGATGGTGGAGCGGCTGTCCTCGCACGGCGCCGTCCCCGCCCTGTACCGGGCGGGCGGGCGGCTGCCGCTGCACTCCACGGGGGTGGGGCTGGTGCTGCTGGCGTTCGCCGAACCCGGGTTCCAGGAGGAGGTGCTGGCCCAGCCGCTGATGCACCAGCCGGAGAACGTCCCGGTCTCCCCCGCTGCGCTCCGCCGCACCCTGGCCGAGATCCGGCGGGACGGGCTGTCCACCCTCCGCCGCGCCGCCCCGGGGCCGATCGTCTCCGTCGCCGCCCCCGTGCACGACGCCCAGGGCACCGTCGTCGCCGCGCTGTCGGTCGTCGTCCCGGCGGAGAACGCCGAACCACGACTGCTCGGCCCGGCGGTGCGCACGGCCGCGCGGGGCATCTCCCGAGGGCTCGGCGCCTGGCGGGCCCCCGCGACGCCCTGATCCGACTCCCCTGCCATTGACCGGCAGCGGTGCTGATCACGGTGAGCCGGGTCACGCATGCTCATCGGACCGTCGACCACCGAGGAGCGCTGTGCCGATCCACCCCGCCATCGCGTCGAAGCTCGCTCTGCTGGAGGGACTGACCTCCTTCGAGACGGCGATGGCCGACCCGGACCAGCGGGCCCGCCTGGACGAGTTCATGTCGATCACCGGCGCCCCCCTCCCGCCGCAGGTGCGCACCAGGGACGAGACGATCGACGGCCCGCACGGCTCGATCCCGGTCCGGGTCTACCTGCCCGCGGGGGACGCCACCGACCGGCCGGGCCTGGTGTGGCTGCACGGGGGCGCGTTCGTCAGCGGGGACCTGGACATGCCCGAGGCCGACTGGACCGCCCGGCAGATGGCCGACCGCGCCGGCGCGGTCGTGGTCAGCGTCGACTACCGGCTGTGCCACGACGGCGTGCACCACCCGGTGCCGTACGACGACGTGGTGGCCGCGTTCCGGTGGACCCGCGAGAACGCGGACGCGCTGGGGATCGACCCGACGCGGCTGTCCCTGGGCGGCGCCAGCGCCGGTGGCAACCTCGCCATCGGGGCGGCACTGAAGCTGCGCGACGAGGACGGGGAGCCGCCGGCCGCGCTGCTGCCGATCTACCCGGTGGCCCACGCAGTGCTGCCCCCGGCCTCGCCAGCCCTCGCCGCACGGATGGCCGAGGTCCCGGCGCTGCTGCGCTTCCTGCCGGAGGACACCCACTCCTTCAACACCAACTACCTGGGCGGGCCGCTGTCGTCGGCCGACGGCTACGCCTTCGGCGCGCTCGCCGTCCTGGAGGGGCTCTGCCCGACGCTGGTGGTCAACGCCGAGTACGACGACCTGCGCTCCTCCGGCGAGGCGTTCGTCGCGCAGCTCGCCCTGGCCGGCGTCGACGTCCGGCAGGTCACCGCCGTCGGGATGCTGCACGGCTTCCTCAACACCCGGCCGGACCTCGAGCCGGTCGACTCCACGCTGACCCTGATGGCCGACGTCGTCGCCACCGCCCGCACTCCCGAGACCCTGGAGGTGGCGGCATGACCGCACCTGCACAGTTCCCCGACGGCTTCCTCTGGGGGACGGCCACCGCCGCGCACCAGGTCGAGGGCGGCAACGTGAACAACGACCACTGGGAGATGGAGCACGCGCCGCACTCCCCCTTCGCGGAGCCCAGCGGCGACGCCTGCGACTCGTGGCACCGGTGGTCCGACGACCTCGACCTGGTCGCCGGGGCCGGGCTCACCACCTACCGGTTCAGCCTGGAGTGGAGCCGGATCGAGCCGGCCGAGGGCGAGGTCTCCCGCGCGGCGCTGGACCACTACCGCCGGATCGTCGACGGCTGCCGGGACCGAGGGCTGGCCCCGATCGCCACGCTGGTCCACTTCACGATGCCGCGCTGGATGATGCACGACGGCGGCTGGACCGGGCCGAAGGCCGGTGACCGGGTCGCCCGGTTCACCGAGCTCGCCCTGCCGGCCGTCGCCGACGCCGAGTACGTGGCCACGATCAACGAGCCGAACCTGATGGCGGTGCAGCCGGTGATCGGCGCGATGGCCCGCCGCGGTGAGGAGATCCGGGGCCTGCCGGTGCCCGACCAGGGCGTCGCGGAGGCGCTGATCGGCCTGCACCGCCGCAGCATGGAGGTGCTCCGGGGCGCCGGGTCCGCGCCGGCGGGGATGACCCTGGTGGGGCTGGAGTACATCGACGAGGGCGGCCAGGAGCACCTGCAGACGGCGCGCGCCGCGATGATGGACCAGTTCCTGCACGCCGCCGCCGGCGACGACTTCGTCGGGCTGCAGATCTACACGGCCCAGCGGTTCGGCACCGACGGGCTGATCGCCCCGCCTGCCGACCGGCAGACCCTGGCCCACGGCATGGAGCGCCGGCCGGAGGCCCTCGGTGCGGCGATCCGGTACGCGTCCTCGGTGCTGCCGGAGACCCCGCTGATCGTCACCGAGAACGGCATCGCCACCGCCGACGACGCCGACCGGATCGCCTTCACCACCGACGCGCTCCGCGGCCTGGCCGAGGCGATCGCCGACGGCGCCGACGTGCGCGGCTACGTGCACTGGAGCCTGCTGGACAACTTCGAGTGGATGCTCGGCTTCGCACCCACCTTCGGTCTGGTCGCCGTCGACCGGGAGACGTTCGCCCGCACCCCCAAGCCGAGCCTGGCCTGGCTGGGCGACGTCGCGAAGCGCAACGGCCTCGCCTGATCCGCCTGCCGCCCAATGGCAGCTCGCTGGGCCGCGGTGACACCGGTCACCGAGGCTCGGCACCGTCAACGTCGACACCGAACCGGGAGCACCCCATGAGCTTCGAGTACCTGATCGACCCCGCGAAGGGCCCGCAGTGGCAGGGCGTGCTGCCCGGCAAGCCGCAGCCCTACGTGCTCCGCAGCGGCGAGGGCGAGCACGCCAAGCTGTTCGGCGACGTGTTCACCGTGCTGCTCTCCGGCGACGAGACCGGCAACCAGTTCGGCATCATCACCAGCGCCTCCCCCGCCGGCGACGTCATCCCCACCCACTCGCACAACGAGACCCACGAGACGTTCTACGTGCTCGAGGGCAAGGTGCGGCTGTTCTTCCAGGACGCCGAGGGCGCCAAGCAGTCGCAGCTGCTCACCCCCGGGGACTTCGGCTACGTGCCGGCCGGCTTCGCCCACGCGTACCAGATCGTCGAGGACGCCCGGATGATGGGCACGCTGTCCGGCGGCTTCGAGCGGTTCTTCCAGCACATGGGCACCCCGACCGACTCCACGGCCCCGGACCAGCCGCCGTTCATCCCGGACTTCCCGCGCATGCAGGCCGCGGCGCAGCAGCACAACATGCAGTTCATGCGCGACTTCGAGTGGCCCGAGCCCACCGCCTGACCCGCGCCGCCCACCGCACCTCCCCCGCAGCCGAGGCCCCCTCGGCTGCGGGAGCGCGCCCTGAGGAGACCCGTGCCCACGCCTGCCCTCCCGCTCCCACCACCCGCCCACGAGGCGCCCCTGCCCCCGCCCCGCACCGGGGCCGGCGGCGTCCGGGTGCTGTCCGGCGTGCCCTTCGCGGCACTGCCCGGCGCCCGGCCGCTCGAGCTCGACCTGTACCTCCCGGCCGAGGACGGCCCGGCACCGGTCGTGGTGTTCCTGCACGGCGGCGGGTGGCGGCTGGGCAGCCGGCGCAGCGCGGGGCCGGCCTACCGGGAGGCGGACCCGACGCCGTTCGAGGCCGTCGCCCAGGCCGGGGTCGCCGTGGCCAGCGTCGACTACCGGCTGTCGGGGGAGGCGGTGTGGCCGGCGCAGCTGCACGACGCCAAGGCCGCCGTCCGGTGGCTGCGCTCCCGCGCCGCCGAGCTGGGGGTCGACGCCGACCGGGTCGCCGCCTGGGGGGAGTCGGCCGGCGGCCACCTGGCCGAGCTGCTGGGCCTGGTGACCGACCCCGCCCTCGAGGGCGAGGTCGGCGTCACCGGCCCGTCGTCCGCGGTCTCCGCCGTGGCCGCCTGGTACGCACCGAGCGACGTCGCGGCGGTGGCGACCGACATCGGCAACGACCCCGCCGCCCCGGACAGCCGCGAGGCGCAGCTGCTCGGTGCGCCGGTGTCCACCGTCCCCGAGCTGGCCGCGCAGGCCGGCCCACTCACACACGCCTCCCCCAGCGCACCGCCGTTCCTGCTGCTGCACGGCCGGGCCGACCGGTTCGTCCCCTGCGTGCAGAGCGAGCGGCTGGCCGGACTGCTGCCCGACGTGCAGCTGCACACCTACGACGGCGCCGACCACATGTGGCTCGGCGCCCCGGACGCGGCCACCGACGCGCTGGCCCGCACCGTCGCCTTCCTGCGGCGCCACCTGATCGACGAAGGAGACCGGGCATGAGGACAGTCGGCATCCGCCGGGACGGCGGCGGGGTGCAGGTCGCCGCGCTCTCCGACGACGGCGCCTCGGTCACCGTCGTGGCCGGACTGGAGGACTTCTGGACCGACGCCGCCGGGCACCTGTCCCGCGAGCCCGGCGGGGAGACGCTCGCTGCGGCCGACGTCGAGTTCGTGCCGCCGGTGCTGCCCGGCGCCCGGGTGGTCTGCATCGGGCTGAACTACCTCAAGCACGTCGCCGAGGGCAGCTTCGCCGGCCAGGAGATCCCGCCCTACCCGACGCTGTTCGCCCGCTGGACCGCCTCGCTCACCGTGGACGGCGCCGAGGTGCCGGTGCCGGCCGAGGAGGACGGGCTGGACTGGGAGGGCGAGGTGGTGGCCTACGTGGGCAGCACCCTGGTCGACGCCACCCCCGAGGACGCACTGGCCGCCGTCGTCGGCTACTCCACCTTCAACGACCTCACCTCGCGGCGGGCGCAGAAGCTGACCAGCCAGTGGATCCTCGGCAAGAACGGCGACCGCTCCGGCCCGCTCGGGCCGCTCGTGCCGGCCGCCGAGGTCGGCGACCTGCGCGAGGGCCTGCGGGTGCAGACCCGGGTCAACGGCGAGACCGTCCAGGACGGGCGCACCGACGAGATGGTCTACACCGTCGGCGACACCCTCTCCCTGATCTCCCGGACGTTCACGCTGCGCCCCGGCGACCTGCTGGCCACCGGCACGCCGTCGGGGGTCGGCTACGCCCGGACGCCGCCGTGGCTGCTGCAACCCGGCGACGTCGTCGAGGTCGAGGTGGACCACCTGGGCGTGCTGCGGAACACCGTCGTCGGGAACTCCGCACGGGGAGAGGCTGCCCGCGGTGTCCGGTGAGTTCCGCCGGTACCTCTTCCCGCACGACCACCCGCGGCTGGCCGGCGTCCGCGGGCTGGACGCCTACGCCTACCGGGAGCACGCCCGGACGCCGGGCACCTTCACCGGCGGGCTGGTCGAGGGCTGGACGCCGCTGTACCTCGCCGACTTCCGCGGGGTCACCGAGGACGGCGTCCTGCGCGAGGGGCTGTACCCGCTGACCCCCGCCGAGCCGGGCGAGGAGGCGCCGGTCGCCGCGATGGTCGCCGCCGCCGCCGACCTCCTGGCCGCGCTGGACGACGACGGGCGGGCGCGGATCAGCTCCCCGGTCGACGCCGTCGAGTGGCAGACCTGGGCGAACCCGGAGTTCATGCAGTTCGACACCGGCCTGCGGCTGGAGTTCCAGCCGGCCCAGGTGCGGGCGAAGGCACTGGCCCTGGTGCGGGCCTCGCTGTCACCGGAGGGCGCCGACCTCGTCCACGCCATGATGCTGATCAACGGCTTCCTGGGCGAGGTCGTCGACCTGCCGACGGTGCTGGGCGAGTGGAGCTACAACATCGCCCTCTACGGCGACCCGGACCTGCGTGCGCCGTGGGGGTGGCAGCTGTTCGGCCACCACGCCGCGGTCAACTGCCTGGTCGTCGAGGGCCGGATGTCGCTGTCCCCGGTCTTCCTCGGCGCCGAACCCGACGAGATCGACGAGGGCCCGCACGCCGGCACCGCGTCGCCGTTCGGCGAGCGGATCGCCGCGGGCCTGGCGGTGATGGCCGCCCTGCCCCCCGAGCAGCGGGCCGCGGCCACCACCTACCGCGAGATGGTCGACCCGGCGATGCCGCCGGGCCGGGTGCACCCCGGCGACGAGCGCCACCTGGCCGGCGCCTTCCAGGACAACCGGGTCATCCCGCTGGAGGGCGTCCCGGTCGCGGGGATGCCGCCGGAGGCGCAGCACGAGGTGCTGAGGATCGTCGAGCAGTTCGTCGGCCTGCTCCCCGAGGGCCCCCGCCGGGCCCGCCTGCGCGAGGTGGCCGAGCACCTGGACGAGACCTGGTTCAGCTGGATCGGCGGCCACTCCCCCGGCGACGTCTTCTACTACCGGGTCCAGTCCCCGGTGCTGATCGCCGAGCTGGACCACCACTGCGGCGTCTTCCTCGACTACTCCACCCCGCAGCCCTTCCACGTGCACACGGTGCTGCGCACCCCGCACGGCAACGACTACGGCCGGGCCTGGGTCCGGCAGTGGCAGGCGGCGCACGGGTCCTGAAGACGATCCCGTCTCGCTCTGCCGCTCAATGACATCGGGCTACGGGGACGTGACGGCCGCCACCGATGCTGGACCGGCGTCGAGCGGCCCGCACGACCGACGCCCTCCCCCCCTCTTCCCACCCACTGGGCGCTGCTGCCCAGGACAGGAGACCCCGATGACCGCCGTGCCAGCCCGCGTCCCGGTGTTGATCGCCGGCGGGGGGCCCAGCGGCCTGGCTGCCGCACTGGAGCTCGGCCGGCGGGGCATCGAGGTGCTCGTCGTCGAACCGCGCACCTCGCTCGACCCGCTCCGCCCCCGCGCCAAGACCACCAGCGTGCGCACCATGGAGCACCTGCGCCGCTGGGGCCTGGCCGACCGGCTGCGCGCGCTGGCCCCGCTGCCGGTCGAGCACGCGCAGGACGTCGTCTTCTGCACCGGCCTGTTCGGGCACGAGATCACCCGCTTCCGGGAGGCCTTCGGGCTCACCACCGAGCGCCGGGACGAGTTCGCCGAGCCGGGCCAGCAGGCCCCGCAGCCACTGGTCGAGCAGCTCCTGCGGGACGCCGTCGCCGAGCTGGCCTCGGTCACCGTCCTCACCGGCTGGCGCGCCGTCGAGGTCACCGACGGGCCCACCGAGGCGCGGGCGGTGCTCGCGGACCCGGACGGCGGCCAGCACGAGGTCACCGCGGACTGGCTGCTGGGCTGCGACGGCAGCAGCGGGGTCACCCGCCGGGCGATCG
Organism: Modestobacter marinus; assembly: GCF_011758655.1. Lineage (NCBI taxonomy): Bacteria > Bacillati > Actinomycetota > Actinomycetes > Geodermatophilales > Geodermatophilaceae > Modestobacter > Modestobacter marinus. Next base: position 16,838 of record NZ_JAAMPA010000002.1, on the reverse strand, counting down.
GGGCCCGGTACGCCGGCTCCTCCGGCACCCTGCCGAACGTGAGCATCACCTTCCGCTCCCCCCAGCTGGAGGAACGGGAGCTGTGCGCCCTCGGCGTGCACTACTGGGTGATCGGCGCCGAGCGCGGCGGGCTGATGGGGCGGCTGGACCTCGACGGCACGTGGTGGGCGATCGTCCAGGGCGTCGACGCGGAGACCGAGCAGGTCGACCCGGTGCGGCTGGTGCAGAGCCTGGCCGGCGCGGAGATCGACGTGGAGGTGCTCGCCACCGACCCCTGGTCGGCCCGGATGCTGCTGGTCGACCGGTACCGGGGCCAGCGGGTGTTCCTGGTCGGGGACGCCGCCCACCTCAACCCCCCGTGGGGCGGGCACGGCTTCAACACCTGCGTGGGCGACGCGGTCAACCTGGGCTGGAAGCTCGCCGCGGTGCTGCACGGCTGGGCACCGGAGTGCCTGCTGGACAGCTACGAGGCCGAGCGCCGGCCGGTGGCGGAACGGACCATCGACGCGGCCGGGGCACAGGAGGCCTTCCTGGCGCCGTCCTTCGCCACCGGCGACCTGGACGCCGAGACCGCCGAGGGCGCCGCCCTGCGCGCCGCGCTGGCCCGGGCGCTGCAGGTCAAGGACCCGGAGTTCCACAGCCTCGGCCTGGTGCTCGGCTACGACTACCCCGACTCCCCGGTCGTCGTCCCCGACGGCCTGCCCGTGCCGGAGCCTGAGCTGGTCGCCTTCCGCCCCTCGGCGCACCCGGGTGCCCGGCTGCCGCACGCCTGGCTGCCGGACGGGCGCTCGCTCTACGACCTGCTCGGCGAGGAGCTGACCCTGCTGCGGCTGGGGCGCGCGGTGTCCGCCGAGGCGTTCACGACGGCGGCCGCCCGGCACGACGTCCCGCTGCGGGTGCTGGACCTCGACCACGTCCCCGGCCTCCGGGAGTCCTGCGGGGCCGACCTGGTCCTCGTCCGCCCGGACCAGCACGTCGCCTGGCGCGGCTCGCTGCCGGTGGACGCCGAGGCCGTCCTCGCCGGCGTCCTCGGGGCGCAGGTGGCGTCGGCGGCGTCGGTGTCCGGGGCCTGAGAGCGCTCCCCTAGCGTGGAGCCGTGACCTCGCCCGCCATCCCCCGCCCCGACCTGCTCGACGCCGACCCGCTGGCCGCCACCGGCCGCCCGGTCCGCTGGGGCGTGGTTGCCACCGGCGCCATCGCCGCCACCGTCACCGCCGACCTGGCGCTGCTGCCCGACGCCGTCCTGCAGGCGGTCAGCTCCCGGCACGCCGAGCGGGCCCGGGCCTTCGCCGAGCAGCTGGGCTTCGCCTCCTGGTACGCCGACGACGACACCCGGACCGGGCTGGACGCCCTGCTGGCCGACCCGGCCGTGGAGGTCGTCTACGTCGCCACCCCGCACGCCCAGCACGCCGCGGTGGTCCGGGCGGCGCTCACCGCCGGCAAGTCCGTGCTGTGCGAGAAGCCGGTCACGATCAACGCGCGGGAGGCCCGGGAGCTCGTCGACCTGGCCCGGGAGCGCGGGCTGTTCCTGATGGAGGCGGTCTGGACCCGGTTCCTGCCGGCGTACCAGCGCGCGCTGCAGATCGCCGCGTCCGGGGAGATCGGCACGGTGCAGTGGGTCAGCGCGGAGGTCGGGTTCCCCGCCCCGCAGGACCTCACCGCCCGGATCTGGGCCCTCGCCGACGGCGGCGGCGCACTGCTGGACCTGGCCGTCTACCCGCTGCTGTGGGCCTGGGGCACGCTCGGGCTGCCCGACGCGGTGCACGCCGCGGGCACCGTCACGCCCGAGGGCGTCGACGCGCAGAACGCGCTCACCCTCAGCTACGCCTCCGGCGCCCAGGCCCAGCTGACCACCTCCCTGCTGGCCCGCTCACCGCACACCGCCCTGGTCTGCGGCAGCGACGGCTGGATCCGCACCGACGGCGAGCACGCGGTCTACCGGCCCACCCGGCTCGACGTGCAGGTGGGTGACGGCGCGGTCCGCACCGAGGAGTTCCCGCTGATCGGCTCGGGCTACGTGCACGAGCTGCGGGAGGTCACCCGCTGCCTGCAGCAGGGCCTCACGGAGAGCCCGGTGATGCCGCTGGAGCACTCGCTGGCCACGATGGAGCTGCTCGACGGGGTCCGCGCGCAGCTCGGGGTGGACTACCCGAACGACCGCTGAGCCGGCACGACCGCGGCCACGTCGACGGCGGCCGGCGGTTCGAGCCCGGCGCACCGGCGCTCGATCTCGGCGGCCACCGCCAGGACGACGGCGGCCGGCACCGGCCGGGCCAGCCACCAGCCCTGGGCCAGGTCGCAGCCCCACGCCGCGAGCTGGTGCCACTGCCCGGCGGTCTCCACGCCCTCGGCGACCACGCTCAGGCCGAGGGCGTGGCCGAGGTCGACGGTGCTGCGCACGATGGCCCGGGCGGCGGGCTCGGTGCCCAGCCCGGCCACGAAGCTGCGGTCGACCTTGAGGGTGTCCACCGGCAGCCGGGACAGGTGCGCCAGCGAGGCGTGCCCCGTGCCGAAGTCGTCGACGGACAGCCGGACGCCGAGCAGCCGCAGCTGCCCGAGCACGGTCATGGCGCGCTCGGGGTCCTCCATGGCGGCGGTCTCGGTGACCTCCAGCTCCAGGTCCTCCGGTGCCACCCGTTCCGCGCGCAGCGCCGCGGCCACCCGGGCCGGTAGCTCCGGGTCGTGCAGCAGCCGGGCGGAGAGGTTCACCGCCACGGTCAGCCGCCGGCCCTGCTCGCGCCACCCGCGGGCATCGGCCAGGGCCCGGTGCAGCACCAGGTCGGTGAGCGGGGCGATCAGGCCGGTCTGCTCGGCCAGCACGATGAACCGGTCGGGCGTCAGCAGGCCCAGCTCGGGGTGCGGCCAGCGGACCAGCGCCTCCACCCCGACGACCCGCCCGTCGGCGAGGTCCACCTTGGGCTGGTGGTGCACCTCGAGGGCGCCGGCCCGGAGGGCGCGGCGCAGGTCACCGTGCAGGGCCAGCCGTCCCGGGTCGAAGGTGTCCAGCTCCGGGCTGTAGACCACCAGCCCGGCCGCCTGCCGCTTCGCGGTGCCGCGGGCCACGTCGGCCCGGCGGAACAGGTCGGCCGCCCCGGGCCCGAGCCCGCGCGCCAGTCCGGCGCTCAGGTCGACCTCCAGCTCCAGCTCCCCCACGGAGAAGGGCCGCCGCAGCGCCGCGACGACCTCGGAGGCGACGGTGGCGGAGGCGTCGGGGACCAGCAGGGCGAAGACGTCGCCGCCGGTCCGGGCGGCGACCGCGGCCGGCGGCAGCACCGCACGGATCCGGTCGGCCACCGCGACGAGCAGCCCGCTGCCCACGTCATGGCCGAGCGTGTCGTTGACGGCGGTGAACCGGTCGATGTCCAGGAGCAGCACGGCGGCGTCGTCCGGGGCGGCGCCGGACCGCTCGAGCCGGTCGAGTGCGGCCAGGAACGCGGTGAGGGTGCCCAGCCCGGTCAGCGGGTCGTGGTCGGCCTGCTCGCGCAGCAGCGCCTCCAGCCGGCGGTGCTCGGCGGCCTCGGTCTTCAGCTGGCGGCCGCGGCGGGCGCCGAACCCCATCATCAGCAGGTGCGAGGCGGCCAGCAGGAAGACCACGTGGTCCAGCGGCGCGCCGGTCTCCAGCGACCAGCCGGCGAGCCGCTGCGGCAGGTCCCAGGCGATGCCGGCGGCCAGGCAGCCCAGTGTCAGGGCGACGACCACGGCGGCGTCCCGGACGACCTCCCGACGCAGCTCGCCGGGCACGCCCTCGCGGGTCGGCGGCAGCGGGCCGGCAGCTGCCGCCCCGGTCAGCCAGCTCTGCGCCATCGCCCCTCCTCCCGCTGCCCGGACCGTCCGATCCCGGTGCATCGGCAGCGCCGCGCCGGTTGCTGAGCGGTCGCCGCGCAGACCACCCGATCCGGGGAGGACGCCCGCCGACCGCCCCGAGGCCGCGGCTACCGTGTGGCCGTGATCACCGTCTGCGGCGAGCTCGTCATCGACCTGATCCCCTCCGGGGACCCGACGCCGGGCGCACCGCCGCAGTACACCGCCTTCCCCGGCGGCAACGCACTCAACGTCGCGGTGGCGGCCGCCCGACTCGGCGCGGCCACGCACCTGATGTCCCGGGTCGGCCCCGGTCCGTTCGGGGCGCTGCTGCGCGAGCACGCCGCCGGCAACGGCGTCGCGACCGAGGCGATGCTGCCGGCCCCCGAACCGGTCAGCCTGGCCGTGGTCGAGCTGGCCGAGCACGGGTCGGCCAGCTACTCCTTCCACACCGTGGGTGCCGCCGACTGGCAGTGGACGGCGGCGGAGCTGGCCGCGGCCTGGCCGGCCGACACCAGGATCGTGCACATCGGGTCGATCTCCAGCTGGACCCCGCCGGGCTCGCTGGCCATCGCCGACCTGGTGCGCCGGGTGCGGGCCGAGGGCACCGCGCTGGTCAGCTTCGACCCGAACGTGCGCCCGAGCCTCGTGACCGACGCCGACGCGGTCCGCGCCCAGGTGACCGAGCTGCGCCGGGTCGCCGACGTGGTCAAGGTGAGCGCCGAGGACCTCGCGTGGCTGGAGCCCGGTGCGGACCTGGACGAGGCCGCCGTCCGCTGGGCCGCCGAGGGGCCGTCCCTGGTGGTCGTCACCGACGGCGGGGACGCGCTGCGGGCGGCCCGCCCCGGCGGCGCGGTGCTGCGGGTGCAGCCGCCGTCGGTGACCGTGGTCGACACCGTGGGCGCCGGCGACAGCCTGGCCGCCGGGCTGTTCGCCGGGCTGGCCCGCACCGGCGTGCTCACCTCCGCGCAGCTGCGCGACCTGCCCGAACCCGAGCTGATCGCCCTGCTGGACGACGCTGCGCTGGTCGCCGCCCTCGCCTGCACCCGCCCCGGGGCCGACCCGCCGACCCTCGCCGAGCTGACGGCCGCGCGGCGCTGAGGACGCACAGAGCCCCCGCCCACCGATCGGTGGGCGGGGGCTCTGTGCGTCCGTGCGGTCAGCCGGTGGTCAGCGTCGGACGTCGATCGTGACCGTCGTCGTGCTGCTCACCGGGGCACCCTTGCTGTCGGTCATCGACATCGTGCAGTCGAAGGTCGCCTGGCCGACCTGCGTGGGCCGGGCCCGCAGGGTGACGTTGCCGTTCTGGCCGGCCGGGTAGTCCCGGTTGGCCACCTGCCGGGCCGACCCGGGCGCCAGGTCCAGCGCCAGCGCCGGGCCCGCCGTCTGGGTGCAGGAGTACTCGAACGAGTCGCCCAGCAGCACGCCCCGGCCCCGGTTGCCGAACTGCACGACCAGCTGGACGGTCTGCCTGGCGTTCGCCCGGACGACCGGCCCGTTGTTGATCTGCTGGTACAGCTCGGTCTCCGTCGCCGGCGGGGTGACCACCACGTCGAAGGTGCTCGGGTTCGACGTGTTGCCCGCGCTGTCGGTGGCCGTGCAGCTCACCTCGGTCGTGCCGATCGGGAACAGCGTGCCCGGCGCGGGCGCGCAGTCCGGCGTCACGGCGCCGTCCCGGGTGTCGGCGGCCTCCGGCAGCCGGTACTGCACCCGGGCACCGGCGGGGCTGGTGGAGTCGGCGGCCACGTCGTCGGTGCCGGCGATCCGCGGCGGGAGCTGGTCTGCCGGACGCGGTGCCAGCTGCGCCGGGTCGACGATGCCCCAGTAGGCGGGCAGCACCTGCAGGTCGTCGTCGAAGGGCAGCGGTGACTCCCACGGCCGGGCCGCCGGCCAGGTGCGCAGCCAGCTGCGGCCCGTGCTGATCCCCCAGAAGGTCACCGACTCGATCGAGTCCGCGTGGCCCCGCAGCATGTCGAACAGGTCCCGGTAGTAGTACCCGAGCTCGGTCTCGGCGGCGTCCTGGTCGGTCATCGCCGGCGAGTGCTGCGGCACGGTGCCGTTGCTGACGTCGGCGCCGTTGTTCTCCTTCGAGTCGCTGACGTCCAGCTCGGTGATCGCCTGCAGCAGCGGCGTCCCGGTGCGGGCGCTGAGCTGCTCGACGGCGGTCAGCGAGTCGTCCAGCCACGAGACCGGACGGGCGAAGTCGACGTGCGCCTGGTGGCCCACCCCGTCGATCGGGACGCCCCGCTCGACCAGGCCGGCGACCAGGTCGAGGTAGTCGGCCCGCTTGGTCGGCATCTCGGTGTTGTAGTCGTTGATGAACAGCGCGGTGTCCGGGAAGTACCGGTCGGCGAGCCGGAAGGCCTCGTCGACGAAGCCCTCACCGAGCACCTGGAACCAGCGGCTGTCCCGCATGTCGTGCGGGTTGGCGTTGTCGCCGTCGGCGATGACCTCGTTGACGACGTCCATGGCCCAGATCGGGCTGTCGCCGTCGGGGTAGCGGGCGTCGACGTGGTCGGCGATCGCCTTGATGTGCGCCTCCATCCGGGCGCGCAGCAGGGCCTGGTCGGCCGGACTGTTCGTCAGCGGGCGGTCGCCGTCGAGGAAGAACCAGTCCGGGGTCTGGCTGTGCCAGACCAGCACGTGCCCGTAGACGTCGGTGCCGGTGGCGTCGGCGAAGTCGAGCAGCGCGTCCAGGTCGCCGAAGGTGAAGGTGCCCTCGACCGGCTGGATCTCGGCCGGCTTGCCGTCGTTCTCCGGGGTGATCGCGTCGAAGTGGCGCTGCACCAGCTGGGCGGGCCGGCCCACGGTCTCCCGCTGGTCGACCGCGACACCGACGTGCTCGAAGCCGTCCTCGCCGAGCACGTCGGCGAGCCCGGGGACGTCCTGCAGGGGGGTCTCGGTGAAGCCGGTCAGGGCGAAGTCGTCGATCAGGAAGTCGACGCCGACGTCGCCCTCGACGTAGACCTGCGCCGTGTCGATCGCCGCGCCCAGCGTGTAGGTGCCGCGCAGCTCGGTCCACTCGTCGGCGGTGACCACCGCGGCGGCGCCGGAGACGCCCTCGTAGGCGGTCGACGCACCGGCCCGGTCACGCTGGACCGAGACCTTGAGCGACGCCGGCGCCTGTCCCGGCGCGAGCTTCGCCCAGACCGAGACCTGCACGGTCTCGCCGACGGCCAGCCCGTCGGTGACGTCCAGCGCCGGGCCCTGCCAGGCCTGCAGCCGGTTGGTGACCAGCAGGCTGGTGGAACCGGCGTGCGCGTCGGTGGTGGTGGTGGCGACCTGCGCGTCGCCGCGGGGGCCCCAGCCGCCGGCGCCGCTCTCGAAGTCGGTGGCCAGGTCGGTGCGGGTGCCCGGCTGGACCGGGCCGGCGGCCTCGCCGGTGATCGTCACGTCGTCGACGAAGAAGGCCTGGGTCGCGTCGGGGCTCTCCAGGTACAGCTCGAGGCCGCTGTTGCTCGTGCCGAACTCGTAGGTGCCGCTGACCCGGGTCCAGGCGCTGTCGGAGACGGCGACCTGCCAGGCCACGGTGTCGTAGGCGGTCGCGCCCCCGGTGGGCGTGCGCGCCGCGCTCATCGTCACGACGTCGGTCTCCGGCTCCGGCGTGGTGTCGGCGAGCCGGACCCACGCCTCGACCTCCCAGCTGCCGGCCGGCAGCAGCGCGGCGGCGTCCAGCGCCGGACCGTGCCAGGTGTCGGTGCGCCCGGTGACCGCCAGGCTCTGCGCACCACTGCGCGCCTGGTCGGTGCTGAGGGCGACCTGCGCCGTCCCCCGGCCGGACCAGCCGCCGGTGTCCTGCTCGAAGTCGGCCGTGTGCACGGTCGCCGGCGCGGCACCGGCTGCCGGAGCCGCGACCACCCCCGCCGTGGCGACCATGCCGAGCATCGCTGCCCCGGCTCCCAGACGTCGTCGTCCCATGTGTCCCGTTCTCCTCGGGTCGGTGCGCGAGCAGCGCTGCTGCGTGACCTGGCCAGTTCCGAGAACTTCCGGTACTGGCCCGAGAGAGTGAACCTCACCACACCGGGGGTGGTCAACGACGTCCCATCCGGTGGGACGCGACCGGACGGCGGGAGCGACCTAGGCTGCACCCGTGATCCTCATCGTGGTGAAGTGGCCGGTCCGTCCGGAGTTCGACGAGCGTTGGTCCGAGCTCGTCCGGGAGTTCACCGAGGCCGTGCGCGCCGAGCCGGGCAACGTCTTCTTCGAGTGGTCCCGCAGCGTGGAGGAGCCGCACACCTGGGTGCTCGTGGAGGGCTTCCGCGACGCCGAGGCCGGTGCGGTGCACACCGCCTCCGACCACTTCCAGAAGGCGATCTCGGAGATGCCCGACTGGGTGTCGGCGACGCCGTCGATCATGTTCGTCGACTCCCCCGACCTGGCCGGCTGGGGCCCGATGGGCGAGGTCCAGCCCCGCGGCTGACCGGACCGGGCGGCCGGTGTGCGATGTTCTGGCGCATGGTCAACGTCCTGTCGATCCAGTCCCACGTCGCCTACGGGCACGCCGGCAACGCCTCGGCGGTGTTCCCGCTGCAGCGGCTGGGCGTGGAGGTCTGGCCGGTGCACACCGTCCAGTTCTCCAACCACACCGGCTACGGCGCCTGGACCGGCCGGGTGTTCGACGGGCAGGCCGTCGACGAGGTCGTGCAGGGCATCGAGGACCGCGGCGCGCTCGCCCGCTGCGACGCCGTGCTCTCCGGCTACCTGGGGTCGGCCGACATCGGCCACGCCGTGCTCGGGTCGGTGGCCAAGGTGCGCAGCGCCAACCCGGCGGCCGTCTGGTGCTGCGACCCGGTGATCGGCGACGTCGGGCGCGGGGTCTTCGTCCGGCCCGGCATCCCGGAGTTCATGCGGGAGGTCGCCGTCCCGGCCGCCGACATCGTCACCCCGAACCACTACGAGCTGGACCTGCTCTCCCAGTCCGAGACCCGGTCGCTGGCGTCGGTCAAGGACGCCGTGTCCGCCGTCCAGGCGCTGGGCCCGCGCGTGGTGCTGACCACCTCGCTGGTCGCCGAGGACACCCCGGACGACGCCGTCGACCTGCTGGCGTCGGAGGGCGGCCGGCACTTCCGGGTGCGCACCCCGCGCCTGGACCTGTCGGTCAACGGGGCCGGCGACGCGATCGCCGCGCTCTTCCTGGCGCACTGGCTGAGGACCCGGTCGGCCGGCGACGCGCTGGCCCGGGCCGCTGCGTCGGTGTTCGGCCTGCTGCGGCTGACCGCGGAGGCGGGCTCCCGGGAGATCCTGCTGGTCGCCGCGCAGGACGAGTACGTCACCCCCACCCGCACCTTCGACGTCACCGAGGTCTGACCCATGAGCGACTTCCCGCCCCTCGCCGAGCTCGCCGCCCAGGAGGAGGAGCTGCAGCTGCTCAGCTTCACCAACGACGACGCCTGGACCCTCGGCACCGACCTGGTGGCCCGCGCCCGGGACGGCGGGCTGCCCGTGGCGATCGAGGTCTCCCGGCACTCCCACCAGCTCTTCCACGCCGCGATGACCGGGGCGACGCCGGACAACGACGCCTGGATCGCGCGCAAGGCCGCCACCGTGCACCGGTTCGGGCACAGCTCCCTCTTCGTCGGCCAGCGCTCCCGCGAGGCCGGGACGACGTTCGAGGAGCAGTTCGGGCTGGACCCGCAGCAGTACGTGGCGCACGGCGGGGGCTTCCCGCTGCTGGTGCGCGGCGTGGGCCCGGTGGGCGTGGTGGTGGTCTCCGGACTGCCGCAGGTCGAGGACCACGCGATGGTCGTCGCCGCGCTGCGCGCGCTCGTGTCCCAGCAGGGCGCCTGACCGCACCGTGCCCGACCCGCGTCCTCTCCTGCCGCTGCTGGCCGACGCCCGGCGGGACCTGACCGCTGACTGCAGTCGCTGTAACGGGCTGTGCTGCGTCCTCCCGGCGTTCGCCGCCTCGGCGGACTTCGCCATCGACAAGCCGGCCGGCACGCCCTGCCCGAACCTGCAGCCGGACTCGCGGTGCGGCATCCACGACCGGCTGCGCGACCGCGGGTTCCCCGGCTGCACGGTGTTCGACTGCTTCGGGGCCGGCCAGCGGGTCACCCAGGACGTGTTCGGCGGCGCGGACTGGCGCACCGACGCCGCCACCCGGGCGGCGACCGCCGCCGTCTTCCCGGTCATGCGGCAGCTGACCGAGCTGCTCTGGTACCTCACCGAGGCGACCGCACTGCTGCCCGCCGGGCCGCTGCACACCGAGGTGACCGCGGCCCGCACCCGCACCGAGCAGCTGACCGGCACCGGCGCCGACGAGCTGGCCGCGCTGGACGCCGCCGCGTACCGCAGCGAGGTCGGGGAGCTGCTCGGCCGGGTCAGCGACGCCGTCCGGGCCGACGTGCCCGGCCGGGCCCGGGACCGCCGCGGCGCCGACCTGATGGGCGCGGCGCTGCGCGGTGCGGACCTGCACGGGGCCAGCCTGCGGGGCGCGTACCTGATCGGGGCGGACCTGCGCGGTGCCGATCTGCGCCACGCCGACCTGCTGGGTGCCGACCTGCGCGCTGCCGACCTGCGGGGCGCCGACCTCACCGGTGCGCTGTTCCTCACCCAGCCGCAGCTGACCGCCGCCCTCGGGGACGGCGGCACGACGCTGCCGGAGTGGCTGACCCGGCCCGCGCACTGGTCGACTTCCAGGTCAGCCGCACCCCCGAGCCGCGGCCGCCGCCCCCGTCGTCGCTGACCGGCGGCCCGCCGGGCACGATCTGCCCATGGCCTACAGCGCGGAGAGCACCCGCTACGACTCGATGACCTACCGGCGCACCGGCAGGAGCGGCCTGGACCTGCCGGCCGTGAGCCTCGGGCTCTGGCACAACTTCGGGGACGACGTCCCCTTCGACCGGCAGCGGGACGTCCTGCGGCGCGCCTTCGACCTGGGGATCACCCACTTCGACCTGGCCAACAACTACGGCCCGCCCTACGGCAGCGCGGAGACCAACTTCGGCCGGCACCTGGCCGACGACTTCCGCCCGTACCGCGACGAGCTGGTCCTCTCCACCAAGGCCGGCTACGACATGTGGCCGGGCCCGTACGGGCAGGGCGGCGGCTCCCGCAAGTACGTGCTGTCCAGCTTGGACCAGTCACTGCAACGGATGGGTGTCGAGTACGTCGACGTCTTCTACAGCCACCGACCCGACCCGACGACGCCGCTGGTGGAGACGATGGGCGCGCTGCACACGGCCGTCCAGTCGGGCAAGGCCCTCTACGCCGGCATCTCCAGCTACTCCCCGGAGATGACCGCGGAGGCGGCGGCGATCCTGGCCGACCTGGGGACGCCACTGCTGATCCACCAGCCCTCGTACTCGATGCTGAACCGCTGGATCGAGACGCAGGGGCTGCTGGACACCCTCGCCGACGTGGGCGCCGGCTGCATCGCCTTCTCCCCGCTGGCCCAGGGCATGCTCACCGACAAGTACCTCGACGGCGTCCCGGCGGGCTCGCGGGCCGACCAGGGCAAGTCGCTGGACCCGGGGATGATCACCCCCGAGTACGTCACGCACGTGCGGGCGCTGAACGAGCTGGCCCAGGCCCGCGGCCAGAGCCTGCCGCAGCTGGCGCTGTCCTGGGCGCTGCGCGACCCGCGGGTCACCTCGGTGCTGATCGGGGCGAGCAGCGTGCGGCAGCTGGAGCAGAACGTCGCCGCGCTGGAGAACCTGGAGTTCAGCTCCGAGGAGCTGGCCGCGATCGACCAGCACGCCGTCGACGCCGGCATCGACCTCTGGCAGGCCGCCCGGGAGGCCTCGGCCTGAGGTCGCCGAGGCGGCCGGCCGGATGTCTCAGCCCGGCCGGTCGGCCGACGGCGCCTCGGCGGCCGCCGCGGCGCGGTGGCAGGCGGCGCAGGTGCCGAAGATCTCCAGCGTGTGCGTGACGTCGACGAAGCCGTGCTCGCCGGCCACCCGGTCGGCCCAGCGCTCGACGGTCGGGCCCTCGACCTCCTCGGTCCGGCCGCAGACCCGGCACACCAGGTGGTGGTGGTGCCGGGTGCTGCACCGGCGGTAGATCGCCTCACCGGCGTCGGTGCGGATCGAGTCGAGCTCGCCGTCGTCGACGAGGGCCTGGACGGCCCGGTAGACCGTCGACAGCCCGATCGAGTCGCCGGCGGCGCGCATCCGGGCGTGCACCTCCTGCGCGCTGTGGAAGCCCTCGAGCTCGTCGAAGACGGCGTTGACGGCGGTGCGCTGGCGGGTGTTGCGGATCATCTGGTCGTCTCCTCGTCGAGGCGGCCCGCGTGGTGGTGCGGAAGAGCCCGGCGGTCTTCGCATGAGGATAGGAGCATGTGAGAACTGTTGTCGACTGCGGGGCTCACTCGTAGGGCTCGGCCGGCGCCTCCACCGCGGCCACCGAGGTCGCGTCGATCGTCGGCTCCGGGTACCCGACCGCCGGGTCCACCTGCGGCGGGACGTGCGTGCCGACCACCTCCACCCACTGGTCGGGCTCGAACGCCGCCGGCCCGTCCGGCACGGCCACCCGGAGGGCGGTGGCGTCGGCGGCGCAGCAGTTGATGTCGAAGCGGGTGACGTACCAGCCGCCGGCCGCCCGGGGCGAGACGAAGCCGACCAGCCGGACCCGGCGCCCCTCCAGCGCGCTGGTGTCCGGGGCCAGTGACCAGACGTGGTAGCTGAACAGCGTCATCGTCCGGTGGTCGCTGCCGGGATCGTCCGCCCCGATGCCCGCCGACGACGGCTGGGCGGGCACCGCGACCGGGGCTGCGGACTGCCGGCCGGCGGAGTACGAGCCGAGCGCGGGCGGAGCGACGACCAGGACCACCGCCACCGGCGCGGCCAGCAGCCACCCGACCGCCGGGCCCGGGTGGTCGTGCTCCACCCCGCCCCGAGGTCGACGCAGCCCGGCGACCGCGAGCAGCACGACCACCACCCCGGCGCCGAGCAGCAGCGGCCGGAAGCCGGCCCGCACGTAGTCCAGGTACCGGTCGCTGCCGGCCACGAACAGGACGACGACGCCGAGCAGCAGGAGGAGCACGTGCTGGGTGGTCCGGTCCGGGCGGCTGCTCACAGCAGGACCGCCCCCACCCCGACCGCCAGCAGCACCGCGACGCCGAAGGTGACCGGCGCGAACCGGAGCGCGAAGCCGCGGCCGAAGGTGCCCGCCTGGAGCGCGATCAGCTTCACGTCGACGGCGGGACCCACGACGAGGAACGCCAGCCGGGCGGTGAGCGAGAAGGACGTGAGGCTCGCCGCCACGAAGGCGTCGGCCTCCGAGCAGATCGCCAGCAGCACCGCGAGGGCCGCCAGCACCAGCACCGCGAGCACCGGGGACGCCGCGACCTGCTCCAGCCAGCTCCGCGGCACCAGCACCCCCAACGTCGCCGCGGCCGCACCGCCGACGACCAGGAAGCCGCCGGCGTGCACCAGGTCGTGCGCCATCGCCTCGCGGAAGCCGGCGAGCCGGCTCAGCCCCGGCGCCGCGGCGGGCAGCCGGGCGAGCTGCAGCCACTCACTGCGGCCCAGCAGGGTCCACAGCCAGCCCATCACCAGCGCCACCCCCAGCGAGGCCAGGAAGCGGGCGGCCACCATCTCCGGCTGGCCGGGGAAGGCCACGGCCGTGGCGACGAGCACCACCGGGTTGATCGCCGGGGCTGCGAGCAGGAAGGCCAGCGCCGCCGCCGGGGTCACCCCGCGCCGCACCAGGCTGCCGGCGACCGGCACCGAGGCGCACTCGCAGCCGGGCAGCACCACCCCGGCCACCCCGGCCACCGGCACGGCCAGCGCAGGCCGGCGGGGCAGCGCCCGGGTGAAGAAGGACGGCGGCACCAGCGTGCTGATCGCTGCCGACAGCGCCACGCCCAGCACCAGGAAGGGCAGCGCCTGCAGGCAGACGGCGACGAAGACGGTGCTCCAGGCCAGCACCACCGGCTGCTGCAGGGAGGCGGGGGCGAGGAAGTGCAGCAGCACCAGGACGGCGACCAGCCCACCCAGCAGGTCGGTGCTGCGCCCACCGGCCCGGGTGGGCGCCCGCCCGTCCCCGACCCGGCTACCGTCGACCCGGACCTCGGCGATGACCGGCTCCCCTCCGCGCGTTGACGATGAGTCCCGTTACCGTGGGCGGACCCACGATCTCATGTGAGACCCCCCAGACGGACCGATCGAGGAGCACGTCGATGAGCGAGACGAAGAAGAACCGCGGCGCGACCGCCGGCCGGGTGCTGCGCAAGGCGGCCGGGACGGTGGCGACCGGGGTCGTCGGCGTGGCCGTCGTCCGCGCTGCCGAGCGCGGCGAGACCGGCAGCCTGCCCCGCCGCCTGGCGGTCGGGGCGACGAAGTGGGGCATCCGCGGGGCCCGCCGCGCCGAGGTCGGCGTGGAGCGTGCCCGGCTCGCCGCGGGGGACGTCCGTGCCCAGGCCTACGCCGACCTGGGTGAGCAGGTGCCCCCGCCGGCCGACCGCTCCGGCGGCCACGACCACCAGCACTGACCGTGGAGACGGCGACCGGCACCGCCCGGCTGGTCAGTGACGCCGCTGGCCGGCTGCGGCTCGCCGTCCCGGCGCTGACCGGTGCACCCGCGCGGGCGGTGGCGCTGGAGGACCTGCTGGACGCGGTGCCCGGCGTCCGCACCGCGCACGCCTACCCGGTGACCGGTCAGGTGCTGGTCTGGCTGGACGCCGACGCCGACGCCGAGGACGACGTCCGGGCCGACGTGCTGCGGGTGGCGGCCTCGGCCGTTGCGCTGCCTGCGGCCGCCGAGGTGGCGCGGGCGCCGCGGTCGGCGGACGTGGCCAACGGGGAGCTGGTGCGGATCGCCGTCGGCGGTGCCGCCCTGGCCCTGCTGGGCGTGCGCCGGTACGGGTTCGGCCGGCCGCCGGTCCTCACCGGGCGCAGCCGGCTGGTGGCGACGGCGCTGACGATCTTCACCGGCTACCCGTTCGTGAAGGGCGCCGCCGGCGCGCTGGCCGGCAGGCGCAGCGCGGGCACCGACGCGCTGGTCACCGCCGCGACCATCGCCAGCCTGCTGCTGCGGGAGAACGTCGTGGCGCTGACCGTGCTGTGGCTGCTGAACATCGGCGAGTGGCTGCAGTCGGTCACCCTGCGCCGCACCCGCCGCGCGATCTCCGCCTTGCTGGCCGGCACCGAGACCACCGCCTGGGTGATCCTGCCCGGGGAGGCGGGCGAGCCCGACGTCGAACGGCAGGTCGACCTGGCCCGGCTGCGGGTCGGCGACCTCGTCGTGGTGCACGACCAGACGACGCTGCCGGTCGACGGCGTGGTCGTCGAGGGCACCGGCGTGGTCGACCAGGCCGCGATCACCGGCGAGCCGCTGCCGGTGCAGGTCACCCCGGGGGCGACGGTGCACGCCGGGTCGGTCAACCTGCGCGGCCGGCTGGTGGTGCGCGCCTCGGCCACCGGCTCGGACACCGCGATCGGCCGGATCATCGCCCGGGTCGAGCAGGCCACCGACGACCGGGCGCCGATCCAGACCGTGGGCGAGAACTTCTCCCGCCGCTTCGTGCCCGCTTCCTTCGCCCTCGCCGGGCTGACCTGGCTGGTCACCCGGGACGTGCGGCGGGCGATGACCATGCTGCTGATCGCCTGCCCGTGTGCGGTCGGGCTGGCCACGCCGACCGCGGTCAGCGCCGCGATCGGCAACGGCGCCTCCCGCGGCCTGCTGATCAAGGGCGGCGCGCACCTGGAGGCCGCCGGCCGGGTGGACGCCGTCGTCTTCGACAAGACCGGCACGCTGACCATCGGCCGTCCGGTGGTCACCAACGTCGTCTCCTTCTCCGACGACTGGACGCCCGAGCGGGTGCTCGGCTACGCCGCCAGCTCCGAGGTGCACTCCCGCCACCCGCTGGCCCAGGCGGTGATCCGCTCCACCGAGGAGCGGCACGTGTTCATCCCGCCGCACGAGGAGTGCGAGGTGCTGCTCGGGTTGGGCATGCGCACCCAGGCCGACGGCCGCGTGCTGCTGCTGGGCAGCGAGCCGCTGATGGCCAGCGAGGGCGTGGCCGTGGGCGACGCGGCCCAGGGCTGGCTCGACCGGCTGCGGGCCGCGGCGGAGACCCCGCTGCTGCTGGCCGTCGACGGCGAGCTGGTCGGGCTGGTCAGCCTCCGCGACGAGGTGCGGCCGGAGTCCCGGGAGGTGCTGGAGACGCTGCGGGCCACCGGGGTGCAGCGGATCGTGATGCTCACCGGCGACCACGAGAGCACCGCTGCCGCCGTCGCCGCCGAGCTCGGGGTGACCGAGTGGCGGGCCGAGGTGCTGCCCGAGCACAAGCAGGACGTCGTCGCGGCACTGCAGGCCGAGGGGCACACCGTCGCGATGGTCGGCGACGGCACCAACGACGCCCCGGCCCTCGCCGCGGCCGACATCGGCATCGCGATGGGGGTCTCCGGCACCGACGTGGCGGTGGAGACCGCCGACGTGGCGCTGGTCGGCGACGACCTGCGGCACCTGCTGGACCTGCGTGAGCTGGGCCGGCAGACGCTGGGCGTGGTGCGGCAGAACTACGGCATGTCGATCGCGGTCAACGGGGTCGGGCTGGCCGTCGCCGGCGGCGGGGCGCTGTCCCCCGTGCTCGCTGCCGTGCTGCACAACGCCTCGTCGGTCGCCGTCGCGGTCAACTCGGCCCGGCTCGTCCGGCACCGGGGCGCCGGACGACCGGAGCCCGCCCGGTAGCCGGCAGCGCCGCTGCACGGGGACGGTCGGGTGGTGGCCGGACGGCGCCACCCGGCCACCCCTCCGGTCGGCCTCTTGTTGAGAATGATTGTCATCATGGCTAGTCTCCGGCCATGCAACCCCTCGCCGCGCGTCCCGCCCCCGTGCCCCCCGACGTCCTCGACCGGCTGCGCCGGTGGGTGCGCACGACCCTGGGGCTCGGCGCGGACGAGACCGTGCTGGTCTCCCAGCTCCGCTGCCGGGACGCCGGCTGCGCGCCGGTCGAGACCGTCCTCGCCGTCCTGCGCCCGGGCGACCGGCTGAGCCGGACCGTCCCGCTGCCCGCCGACTGGATCTCGGTGGCCGACGTCCAGCGCGCCTTCGCCTCGCCCGGGAGCGACTCGTGACCGGCGGGGTGGTCGGGG